>CAZMFX010000015.1:0-33783 GCA_964565625.1 uncultured bacterium | reverse complement strand
GGTTCTTCGCCGGCCTGCTCACCCTGGCACTCATATACGGCGTGCTCACGCTCGGTCTGCACGTTCAGTTCGGCCTGGCCGGCATGCTCAACTTCGGGCACGTCGCCTTCTTCGCCGTTGGAGCGTTCACAAGCGCCCTGTTCGCGCTGCCGCCGAAGGGCACCGAGGCATACCTGGCGATAGACGGCCGCTACCAGTTCGGGCTGGGGCTGCCCATACCCCTCACGTTCGTCGCGGCCGGCCTGGCTGGCGGGCTACTCGCCTTGCTCATCGGCTCGACGAGCGTGCGGCTCGGCTCCCACTACCTGGCCGTGGCCACCTTCGCCATGGCCGAGATCGTCCGCAGCGTCCTCAACAACGAATCCTGGCTTACACGTGGCCAGTCAGGCATCCTCGGCGTACCACAGCCGCTCAGGGGCGCGTTCGCCGCCAGCGACTACCCGTTCGTCTACCTGGCGATAACGGCTGTCGTCGTTGGCGTGCTGCTCGTCGTGGCCGTGCGGCTGACCGCCTCACCGTTCGGCAGGGCCCTGCGCGCCGTGCGAGAGGACGAGCTCGCCGCCCGTTCCCTCGGCAAGCCCGCGCCCGGGCTCAAGCTGCGCGCCTTCGCCCTCGGCGGCGTGCTCGCAGGCCTGGCCGGCAGCCTCTGGACTCACTCACTCGGGATCATTCATGTCGGGCAGTTCGTACCCATAATCACGTTCCAGGTCTGGCTTGCCCTGCTGCTCGGGGGGCGCGGCAACCCGGTCGGCGCCGTGCTTGGAGCGATAGTGCTCATGGCGATAACCGAGGGCACGCGCTTCCTGGACGGCATCACTTTCCTCGAACCGCTTACGCGCAGGAACCCAAGCTTCGTGCCATCGCTGCGCTACGTGATCATCGGCCTCCTGCTCATCGCCGTCGTGCGCTTCTTCCCGCGCGGCATCCTTCCCGAGCGGTTGCGCCCGCCACCCGCCGCCGTGCGGGAGGGCGACAAGTGATGGGATCTGCCGTCACTGGTGCCGCACACGCTGCTCCTCAGGCGACAGGCGAGCCGCTACTCAGCCTTAGGTCGGTATCCAAGTCGTTCGGCGGGCTGCGCGCGGTAGACGGCGTCTCGTTCGACGTGCTGCGCGGCAGCGTCACCGGCCTTATCGGACCCAACGGAGCCGGCAAGTCTACGCTCTTCGACCTGATCACCGGGGTCACGCGCCCAGACAACGGCAGCGTGCGCCTCGACGGCACGGAGTTGGTAGGCAGACCCCCTGACGCCATCGCGAGGGCCGGTCTTGGCCGCACCTTCCAGACGCCGCGCATCTTCGCTGGCATGTCCGTCTGGGAGAACCTCATGGCGGGCGGCAACAAGCACCCCGGCGAGTCGATCTTCGGGAGCCTGACACCCGGCCAGGCGGCGCGGGCGCGGGAGACCGAGCTGACGGAGCGCGCCGCGGAGCTACTCACCTTCCTAGGGCTCGAGCGCCTCGCCTCCGCCCGCGCTGAGGAGCTGTCGGGCGGCCAGCGCAAGCTGCTCACGCTGGGCCGCTCGCTGATGATGGAGCCGACGATCCTGCTGCTCGACGAGCCCGCGGCGGGCGTGAACCAGACGCTCACCCGCACGCTCATGGCCCGTATCGCCGACCTCAGGGACCGCGGCGTGACGGTTCTGGTCGTCGAGCACGACATGGACCTCGTCATGCGCCTATGCGACGACGTCGTCGTCATGCATCAGGGCAAGGTGTTGGCACAGGGCACACCGGCAAGCGTCCAGACGGACGAGCGAGTCATCGACGCCTACCTCGGCGGGGCGCTGTGACGGAACGCCCGGACGCGCTGCTGGTCGTCGAGGACCTCGAGGCAGGCTACGGTCCCCTGCAGATCCTGTTCGGGGTGTCGCTCCAGGTGGGCACCGGAGAGCAGGTGCTCGTCTTCGGCCCGAACGGCGCCGGCAAGAGCACGCTGATGAAGGCTCTCCTGGGGCTCGTAGCGCCCACCACCGGTCGCATAGCGTTCGAGGGCAGGCCCATAAACGGCCTGCCGACGGAGGCCGTGGTTCGACGCGGCATCGGCTACGTGCCGCAGCTCGAGAACGTCTTCGGGTCGATGACGGTGATGGAGAACCTCGAGATGGGCGGCGCGACGCTCGGTCGCCGCGTCGTCAGCCGGCGCGTCCAGGAACTCGAAGAACGCTTCCCGCTGCTGGGCGAGAGACGCAGGCAACTCGCGCAGACCCTGTCAGGAGGTCAGCGCCAGATCCTCGCGATGGCCCGTGCCCTCATGCAGGAGCCGAGGCTGTTGCTCGTGGACGAGCCCACCGCCGGCCTGGCACCTCAGGCCGTACGCGAGATCTTCGAGACGGTGCGCGCCATAAGCGCCGCCGGCACCGCCGTGCTCATGGTCGAACAGAACGCACGTCAGGCGCTCGAGTTCGTCGACTTCGGCGTCGTCCTCGAGAACGGGTCCGTGCGCATCAGCGGGCCGGCCAAGGAGCTGCGCGAACGCGACGACATCGCGGCGCTGTACCTTGGGGTCGCGCGGGAGTAGAGAACGCAGCGACGACCGGGTGGTGTCTAGTCGGCACCGACTCCGTTCAGGGAGCGCCGCTGCGCTCGAGGTCCCAATGACGGCCCCTCAAGGTCATCTCGACCTCCTCTGACCGGAAGGTAGGCAGAGGACCGTGAACGAGGCGCAAACGGCCCCGCCGGAGGGGCACCCGCCACGCGAAGCCCCACGACCGGTTACCGTCGGCGGATGCATGAGATCGTCAGGCAGGTGCTGACCGCTCGGGTTTACGACGTCGCGACCGAGACCCCGATCGACCTCATGCCCCGACTATCCGAGCGCCTCGGACGCGAGGTGACGCTGAAGCGCGAAGACATGCAGTCCGTTCACTCCTTCAAGGTGCGCGGAGCGTACAACAAGCTCGCCAAGCTGCCGCCGGAGAAGCTGGCGGCCGGTGTCATATGCGCCTCGGCAGGCAACCACGCTCAGGGCGTTGCCATGGCGGCCGCTCGGCTGGGTGTCAAAGCGACGATCGTCATGCCTGTCACCACGCCGCAGATAAAGATCCAGGCCGTGCAGCGCTTGGGCGGCGAGGTCGTGACCATGGGCGAGGGCTTCGACGACGCCTACGAGCACGCCCGCGAGCTGGAAGCTTCGAGCGGGGCGACGTTCGTCCACCCTTTCGACGACGAAGACGTGATCGCGGGCCAGGGCACCATCGGCCTCGAGCTGCTCCGCCAGCATCCCGGGCCGCTGGAGGCGCTGTTCATCCCCATCGGTGGTGGCGGGCTGGCGGCGGGCGTAGCAGGCGTCGTGCGCTCGCTCCGTCCGGAGGTCAAGCTGATCGGAGTGGAGCCCGTGGACGCTGCCTCGATGAAGGCCGCGTTCGACAACGGCGGCCCCGTGACCTTGCCGGAGGTTGGGCTGTTCGCCGACGGCGTGTCGGTCAAGCGCGTTGGGGACGAGACATACCGCCTCTGCCGCGCGGTCCTCGACGAGATCATCACGGTCGACACCGACGCCATCTGCGCTGCCATCAAGGACGTATACGAGAACTGCCGGGCCATCGCGGAGCCGGCGGGGGCGCTGGCGCTGGCGGGGCTCAAGGCGTACGCCGCGCGGGACTCTCTAGACGGTGGGGACCAGGAGGGCAAAGGTGGGCCGGCTGGTGGCCCGTCGCCGCGCGGCGCCCTGATGGCCATACACTCCGGCGCGAACCTCAACTTCGACATGTTCAGGCACGTGGCCGAGCGCGCCGAGCTGGGCGAGGGCCTCGAGGCGTTGCTGGCCGTTGGGATGCCAGAGCGGCCAGGCAGCTACCGTCGGTTCATCCAATGCCTCAACGGGCGCATGATCACGGCGTTCAACTACCGCTACGCCGACCCCGAGATGGCCCAGATCTTCGTCGGCGTGTCGCTGAGGGAGGGCCCACGGGAGAAGCGCGAGCTGATCCAGCGCCTGACGAAGGACGGCTTCAGCGTCACGGACCTCAGCGACAACGAGACGGCCAAGGCGCACGTCCGCTACCTGACGGGCGGCCACGCCGCGGGGCTGAAGGACGAGCTGATCTTCCGGTTCCACTTCCCCGAGCGTCCGGGCGCGCTGCTCAGGTTCCTGGAGAGCCTGCATCCGGACTGGAACATCACGCTCTTCCACTACCGGCACCACGGCGCCGACTACGGTCGGGTGCTGGCGGGCATAGAGGCGCCGCCATCCGAGCGGATGGCGGTCGCCAAGGTTCTCGACGAGCTCGGTTACCCGTACGTCGACGTGTCAGAGGACGTCGCGGTGAAGCTCTTCCTGCGCGAGGGCGCGGCCTAGCTCGCCGCCGGCGAGGGCAGCCGCTCCTCCGGATGCGTCGGCAGCACCGCGGCCAAGGTCTTGAGCAGCCGTTCGGCCCCCGTATCTATCTCGTCCGCCGAGACGTTCAGGGGCGGGATGACGCGCACGACGTTGTCGCGCAAGCCGCAGGTCAGCAGCAGGAGCTCCTGGTCGATCGCGCCCTTCTGAACCGCGCCTGCCAGGTCGGGGCGCGGCATGTTGTCTGGATCGGCGAACTCGATGCCGATCATGAGGCCGTTGCCGCGAACGTCCACGATGTGCGGGAATCGCTCCGCCGCCTCCTGGATCCTCGACCGCAGCTCCGCCCCTCTGACGCGGGAGTTCTCGACTAGGCCCTCGTCCCGTATCACGTCGAGCGTGGCGACCGCCGCAGCTGCTGCCACTGCGTTGCCGCCGTACGTGCCACCCTGCGAGCCCGGCCACGCCTTGGCCATCGTCTCCTCGGCCGCGGCGATCCCCGAGATCGGGAACCCGCTGGCGATCCCCTTGGCGAAGGTCAAGATGTCGGGCCGAACCCCGGACCACTCGTGTCCCCAGAACCTGCCTGTCCTGCCTACGCCCGCCTGGATCTCGTCGAGGATGAGCATGATGCCGTGCCGGTCGGCCCTGTCCCTGAGACCCTTCAGGAACGCGTCAGGAGTCGGCAGGTAGCCGCCGTCACCCAGTGCAGGCTCGATGATGAAGGCCGCGGTGTCGTCGACGTGCGAAACGGTGCGCAGGATGAGGTCGAGCTCGTTCAGAGCGAACCTGACCGCATCTTCCTCGCTGGTGCCGTAACGGATCGCGTCCGGGAACGGGGCGATGACTACGCCACCCATCATGGGGCCGAAGCCGGAACGGAACCTGCTCCCGGCGGTGGTCAGCGACGCAGCTGCCACGGTTCGGCCATGGAAACCGCCGTGGAACGCGACGATGTTGGGTCTGCCCGTCGCCATGCGCCCCAGTCGGATGGCTGCCTCGACTGCCTCCGACCCTGAGTTGGCATAGAAGACCGAGTCCAGGCCTTCCGGCAACACGTCCCCCAGCCGCTCCGTCAGCTTCAGCAACGGCTGGTGCATGACGGTCGTGTACTGGGCGTGTATGACCTTCCCGACCTGCTCCCGAGCTGCCTCGACGACGCGCGGATGGCAATGCCCCGTGCTGGTTACGCCGATCCCGGTCGTGAAGTCCAGGTACGCCTTGCCGTCAGTTGCATGGATCCAAGAACCTTGGGCGTGATCGACAACGACGGGCGTCGCTTGCTTGAGAAGGGGGCTCAGACGAGCCATCGGCGTTCACCTGTCTTGGACATGAGTGACTGTAAAACAGTTGGCGCCGGCGGTTCAGGGCCGGCGCGTTGACCGACGTTGCGGTTCAGTCTTCGAACAGGCCCGCTTTGCGTGCGTAATCCATCGCGGCATCGACCCGTCCGGACTCTTCCTCCGACAGTCCAGCCAACGGCTCGCGCACATGGTTTTCGATGGCGACACCGCGCCTGGCGACGAACTCCTTGAAGCTAGCGAGGCTGCCACCGTTCCCCAGCAGCGCGGCGATGTGGCTCACGTGTCGTTGGAGCAACCGCGCGCGGTCCAGGTCCCCGGAACGGAAGGCGTCGTACAGGCCTACGATGACGTCGGGTATCGCATTGGCGTTGCCGCTAACGACACCGTAAGCGCCGAGGCTGAGCCCAGGGAGTATCACGCCGTCACTGCCCACGAACACCTGCGCTTTGCCTTGAGTCGCGCTCAAGTACTGGGAGAGACGCACAAGGTCGTCCTGGCTGTGCTTTATGCCTTTCACGTTCGAGTGGTCGGCCATGAGCCGCTCCAGCACTCCGGGCGGCACCGGGTTAGTGGTGCACTGCGGGATGTTGTAAAGGTAGACGGGAAGTTCCTCGGGAACTGCGGCCACGACGCCGCGGAAGTAGTCGAGCAGCGCTCTCTCTGGCAGCGAGTAGTAGTACGGCGTGACGACGCTGATGGCGTTCGCGCCACTCTCCGCAGCGTGCAGCGCGAGCTCGGCGGCAGAGGCGGCGTGCATATGCCCAACCTGGACGATCACCGGTACGCGGCCACCGGCAGCGGATATCACAGTGGTCGCAACCAGCTTGCGCTCATCCAGGCTCAACAGAGGCGCCTCCCCCGTTGTGCCGCACGGATGGAGCCCGTGCACGCCGCGGCCGATGAGGAACTCCGCCAGGGAATCGAGTCCATCGACGTCTATGCCGCCGCCTTCGACGTACGGCGTGACCATAGCCGGGAAGACCCCTCTAAGCGTCATGTGCTCCCCCGTCCTTCGGTTCTGAATCGACTGCTACCGGTAGGTGCTGCGGTTGTAGCTGGACGTGCACTATGTGTGTCCGCTGTTCCGTGTAGAGCATGTGTATCGTTCCGTTCCGCGACTGGATCATGAATGGGTATGAGTACTCGCCCGTGCCGTGCTCCAGCAGCATGGGATCGCTCCAACCGCGACCCTCCTTGTCCGCCACCGATAGGCCGAGTCGTTCGCGGCCGCGCGTCTGGGGGTTGTACGCCAACAGCAAGCGACCGTCCTCGAGCTTCAAGAGGTCGATGCCGCTGTTCGGATTCGGCAGCGGCGTCGGCTGCGAGGCCGTCCAGGCCAGACCCTGATTGAATGAGTACGATTCAAAGATCGTCCCGTGGGGGCTTCTCGACAGCATGAGGAGTCGCCCATCGGCCAGCCCCGCGATCGCGGGCTGGATCGTCTTTCCGCGGGAGGTCGTGTCGCCGAACAGACGCCACTCGTCTACGTCGTCCCGCCTCGCCAGAACGTGGGAGCACCAGTTGCGTTCGTCGTAGACGGGCAGTAGTAGCAGATCACCGCTCCGCACCGGCCGTGTCTTTGTCATCAGGCCGCGACGGCCATGAACCACCTTGGCCGCGCTCCAGGTCCTGCCAGCGTCGCGGGATCCCTGAACGCAGACGATCGCCTCTGTCCAGGACTCGCTTACAAGCGTCACGAAGAACAGTTCGATGCGGCCGGGCTCGGGGCTCCACAGCACGGGGTTGCCCACCGCGATGCCTGGTAGGTCGATCAGAGTCCGCGACGGGCTCCAACCACTTCCGTCGAAGTAGGAGGCAACGATCTTCGTCTCTGCGGATGTCTCGAATGGGAACGCGTATGCGGCCGCAAGTAACCGGCCGTCGTCGAGCTCGCATAGAGTGGCGCAGTGGACGCTGAGCGGTTCCAGGTCCGCGAACAGCCGCGTCCGGCTCGTATCGGTCATCGGGTCTCCATCCCGGTCACTTGATCTCCGTGCTCGCCATCGTGATGCCCGTGATGATTCGACGCTGGAGGAACAGGTAGATGACCAGTACCGGTAGTGAGGTGATGGCTGCTGCAGCCATGAGCAACCCGTACTGGATGTCGTACGCCCCCTGCAGCGCCTTCAGACCGATGGGGATGGTGAACATCTCCTGCTTCGTTAGGGCAATCACGGACCAGAAGAACTCGTTCCACGTGAATATGAAGACGTAGATCCCGAGTGCGCCGAGCGCTGGCAACGACATCGGCAGTATCACGCGCGTCAGTATCCCGAACGAGTTGGCTCCGTCCAGCTGTGCAGCCTCCTCCAACTCTCTCGGGATGTTCAAGAAGAACTGGCGTAAGAGGAAGACACCGATGGGCATGGCAGTTATGGGCAGGATTAGTGCGATGCGCGTGTTTAGGAGGTCGAACGCGTTCATCATGAAGTAGAGGGGTATAGAGTTCACCTGCCACGGGATGAGCATCGACGCGACCATGAAGAAGAACAGGATGTTACGTCCCCTCCACGTCAGTCGAGCGAACGAGTAGGCCGCGGGGATCGATAGCAACAACGTCAACAGCGTCGCCCCACTTGCGACGACGAAGCTGTTCCATAACCACCGGCCGAATGGCCATGCGCCCAATGCCTCACGGAAGTGGCTGAGCGTCCACTCCGGCGACCACCAGGATGGCGGGCGACTGAATATGTGAGCTGTCGGCTTGAATGCGGTATCGACCATCCACAAGATAGGCACGAGCCACACGACGGCCAGAGCGAGGAACAGCAAAGTCCACAGGAGGCGCCTTCCCCGCGTCTGGTTCACTGTGCTCCACCCCGCCGGCGCTCGAACTCCGACTCGAGACCGAGGAACCGGAAGGCAACGAGCGTCACGAGGAGCATCAACAAGAAGAGCAGGAAGCCGACGGCGGCCGCCTCTCCCATGCGGAAGTAGTGGAAGCCGAGCCGGTAAAGATACAACGCAAGGACTTCAGACGCCCTTCCCGGCCCACCCTCCGTCATGACGAGCACCTGGCCAAGGACGCTGAAGGCCGATATGGCGCTGAGCACGACGGAGAAGAGGATCGCGGGCTTGATTAGCGGAATGACGATGCGCCAGAGTCGCGTCCAGGCGTTGGCGCCGTCGATCTCTGCGCTCTCGAGCAGCGACTGCGGGATGTCCTTGAGGGCAGCTCGGAAGACCACCATCCTGTAACCGGAAAGCCACCATCCGGTTGCGAACGCGATGAGCGGGATGACCCAGAGCGGGTGGTTCAGGAACGCGGGCGCGTCCTGCCAGCCGAGCATCCGCAGGAAGTGCAGGAGGATGCCGTAGTCGGGATCGACGAGCCAGGCCCAGATCAGGCTGATTATCGATACGTTCAGAAGATAAGGGAAGAAGAGACTGGCCTCGACCGCGGACTTCGCTCGGAAGCGGGTGTTGTGCAACAGGACGGCGAAGAGCAGCCCGAAGCCGACGATCAGTGGGATGCTTATGGCGGCGAACTCGATGGTGTTCCACGTAGCGTTCCAGAAGCGCTGATCGTTGAAGAGGTTTATGTAGTTGCGGAACCCGACGAACTCGGAGCCGCGCAGAGGGTCCCACTTCCACAGGCTCAGGTAGAACCCGTAGATGACGGGCCAGACGAGGAAGGTCAGCCACACCAGCGCGAAGGGCAGAACGTAGAGGATGCCTGTCAGTTGGGCTCGCGCTCTGCGGCTTCTCTGTTTGTTCATGCCAACCACGTCTCTCGAACTTGACGGGGGCCGTCCGGACCAGCAGTAAGGCGAGGCCCGGACGGCGCCCTTCGGTTCAGCGGCCCAGGATGCTGTTGATCTCGGATTCCGCGCGGGCGAGCGCGTCCTCACAGCTCAGGGTGCCGTTGTATGCCTGCTCGATGTAGACGTTGAAGACGCCCTCGAGCTCGGCAGCCGACTCGTGTGTGATGGGGTAGTGAAGCATGCCCTCCTCCGCCATCTCTGCGAAGGTGGAGAGCGACGCCTGCCAGGTGTCGGACTCGAGAAGAGCTTCGCTCTCGCGCGCCTCGTTGTAGGCAGGGATGTGCCCGCCATATATGCCCCATATGTCGCTGTTTTCGTTGATCCACCGGATCGCGTTGGCCGCGGCGACGTAGACCTCGTCCGGCGTGCCTTCCGGCTGCTTGGGGATCACGAGGTTATGGCTGTTGCCCCACGTCTTGGCGGTGTCGAAGAACACAGGCATCTTGGCGAAGCCGAAGTTGATACCTGCTTCGGTCGCGGTCCAGTAGAACCAGTTGCCGGCCACCAGCATGCCAAGGTCGCCGGCAGTGAACTGCCGGAAGCCGTCGCCCGCTGCGATGTTCCAGCCGTTGTCCACGACGCTCGTCAGGTAATCGCAGGCGGCCAGTCCGGCCTCGTTGTTGAACGTCGCCTGGGTGATGTCCTCGTTGAAGAGCTCCTCACCCTGGCCCCAGTACAGGTAGTACCAGGCGCGGGCGAGCTTCCGTGCCAGGCCGTCCTCCGCCAGGTGCACCGCGTAGGCGTCCGTGTTGTCGCGGATGGCGTTGGCGGCGGCCTCGAACTCCTCGCGGTTCGTGGGAGGGTCGTCCGGATCCAGGCCTGCTTCTTCGAATATGTCGCGGTTGTACCAGAGGCCGAACATGTGCGTGTCGAGGGGCACAAGGTAGCGGTGGCCATCATAGTCACCGGCTTCCCACAGCGCCGAGATGTACTTGTCAGGCGTGATGCCCGCGATCTCGAGGAGGTTCCCGGCTGGGCTGTCCTCGAGTGGCGTGAGGGCTACGGCCATCTGCGGCAGGTTCGTGGTGTGAACTATCCCGATCTGCGGGGCGTCGTTGGCGACGACTGCGTTGTAGAGCTGGGCGTAGTAGTCGGCCCACTGGCCCTGTGTCAGCTCTATCTGGACGTCCGTATGCTCCTCGTTGAACTTCTCGACGATGCGCTCCATCGCCTGGGCATCACCGCTGTGGAAGAGCGTGTTCATGTTGAGCACGATCTGTGAGCTCGCGTTGGCGGCCACAAGCAGCGTTGCCAGAACGAGTGCGACTTTGAGACGTAACTTGATCACGTTGATGCTCCCTTTCGAATGACGGATGTTCCGAGTGACAGCCGGCTAAGGTTCATCGGTTCACGTGCCGACACCCTCCTCTCTCGCGCTCGCGCGCGACGCGAGGCGATGGACAATGGGAGCGCTGCTCTCGTAGAGCGCAAGGAAGTCGGCGAAGAGGGGGTCGTACGTCGCCCGGCGACTGGGTTCGGGTTCGATAACCTGTGGCTCGCCCACCCACTCGTCGATCTGGTGAACATCCAGAACCCCAGCCGCGATCCCGGCCAGCATGGCGTCTCCGTAGCTGGCTCCGATCGTCTGACGCGGGATGTCTTGTGGCACGCCAGTCACGTCCGAGACGATCCGTGGCCATATGCCGCTGCGGGTGCCGCCACCCACGGCGGCGACCCGATCGATGCGAGCACCGAGCGACTGGAACGTCTCGAGGTTGTGGCGTATGCCGAAGGCGACACCCTCGAGCGCCGAGCGGAAGAGGTGGTCGCGCGTGTGCGTCAGGTCAAGGCCCGCGATGACACCGCGGGCGTACGGGTCGTTGATAGGGGTGCGCTCACCGCTGAAGTAGGGCAGCGTGAGGAGGCCCTCAGAGCCGGCGGGCACGCGCTCCGCGGCGCCGAACAGCCTTTCGTACGCCCCCTCGGCCTCGAGGTCCCTCGCGAGTTGGTCGCGGAACCACCGTGTGAGGCTGCCCGTTGTCGCCATTCCTGCAGCGAGCACGTACTGACCGGGGAACGCGCCAGCGGTGAGCCAGACACGTTCGTCGCGGATGGGCTCGTCGAGCACGAGGATGAAGAACGTCGTCGAGCCGTACATGATCATCAGCTCGCCGCTACTCTCGACCCCTACGCTGAGAGCCTCGGCAAGCGCGTCAACGGCTCCCACCGCGACCGGTGTTCCTGCCTTGAGTCCGGTCAAGCTCTCCGCCTCGGGGGTAACCTCTCCGGCGACCTCCGCGCTCCAGCCGAGGCGCGGCAACATGTCTAGGGGTGCGACGAGGTCCTCGTAGAGATGGGACCACTCGAGAGTCTCGATGTCGACAAGCGGCATGTAGTGGCTCGCTGTATGCCTGTCGATTACGTGCTCCCCCGTGAGTCTGTATACGAGGTAGCTGCTCGCCGTCGTCAGCGTCGCAGTACGCTCCCAGATGTCCGGCTCGTTCTGTTTGAGCCACAAGATCTTCGGCCCGACGGCCTGGCTCGTAAGCGCCATACCTGAGTGCTCGAGTAGTTGCTCTGGCCCGATGGCTTTCTCGAGCTCCGCGATCTGGGCGCCAGCCCGCGTGTCAACCCCATAGAGGATCCCGTTGCGGAGTGGGCGACCGCGCTCGTCCAGGGGCAGCAGGCACGGTCCGATCGCGCTCACCGCCACGCCCTCCACGTCAGCTCCTCCGTACGGTCCGCTCAGGAGCTCATGGCAGATGCTCGCCATGCCTTGCCACCACACGACCTCTGGATCGTGCTCTGCCCAGCCGGGGCGAGGCACGCTTAGCTCGTGCTCGATCACGTGCTGCGCCAACACCTCGCCCGCCCGAGTGGCAAGCACGCCTTTGGCGGAGTAAGTGCCGATATCGATGCCGAGTAACAGCCCGGACATCTAGGTAAGCCCCGTGTCCCCGCATAGGTGAACGCTCATGCCCAGTTCGGCGAAAGCAGCAGCCTTCGCCGCCAGCGCCCTACGCGCAGCCTCGACGTCCGGCGCGTACGCCACCTGGATGTGGTTCGCCTTGTGGCGTCCCATGAGCTGGTCTCGGCTGACGCCGCTCAGCGTCAGATGCATGATCGGCCAAGCTTCATCTGTGAGGCGGAGCCTTCGTTGCGTCTCTTCCGGCGGGAGGCTAACGGCGGTTCCCAGACCCAGATCGGCGTGCAGGGTCCCCTTCTCGATGTAGACCCGACTCCAGACGACGGGCCCCGGCTTTGCCACTCCCTTTAGGGTGCCGCCGCCGTGGGGGAAGTACATCGCCGGCTGCCGTTCGCTCGTGGCGCCCGCGTACCCGCCTTCGTAGTGGGAAGCGGGCGCGCCGCCCGAGATCATCAACACCCACACGAAGTCGTCTATGCCGCCCGCGTAGTGCTCGCCCCATCTGATGTCGTGCAGCGTCGTAGAGGGATCCAGGCCCAACCTCGTCCAGATACGGTTCGTGACGAGCGCGTCAACAGCGGCGCCCTCGTCGACCTCGTTGAAGTGGGGAAGCGCGCGGCCTGCGAACAGTTCTCGTCCGTCCTCACGAGCGTGAGCGGGCGGTCTGTCCGGGTTGTTGAGTAGGCCCTCGACCAGGTCGCTGGCGGGAGCCATGTCCGTTAGGCCGTTCTGGTACTGGATGCCGATGGCGTCGCATGAGAAGCGGTCGGCGATGCGAAGCGCAGCGACGTACATGCGGGCCTGTCCGAGTAGCTGCCGCTCGGTGAGCTCCGTGGCCTCGTCCGAACCCGTAACGAACTGCATCCCCCGGTCGCGGAGCCACGCCAGGACGCCGGCCGCTTCTTGCTCCCCTACCAGTTCCATCTCGGCAAGAAGCGCGGACTGGCTCAGCCGCTCCTTGTAAAGCCCCATGGGGTTGAGCAGCTCGTCGTCGATGATCGCGTTGTACATGCCCATGCAGCCCTCGTCGAAGACGCCGAGGATCGCCTTGCGGGACCGCAGCTCCGCCGCCACCGCAGCCCCCAGATCTCGCTCGCTACGGGGCAGCACGCTCGCTTCGATGGTGTGCACGTGAGAGGTGTCGTGGTCTACCGACCCACTGTCGAGCCACTGCCTCAGCGCGTCGAGCGCGAAGTCATCGCTATAGTCCTCGCTCCAGATCGTGCTGTAGGCCACGTTAGCCTTGGTCAGGCTCCCGTTGAGGTTGAGCAGCCCGACGAGTCCGGGCCACTCGCCGCTCCAGTTCCCCGCCGTGAGTATCGGCCCCCTGTGGCTTCTCAGGCCGGCGAGCACGTGGTGGCTGAACTGCCAGGCCGCGATCGCGACGACGAGCGGGGCTTCCCGCGGTATGTCTGCGAAGACGTCCATGCCCATGCGCTGACTGCGGATGAACCCGTGACCCACGTTCTCGTCAACGGGGAAGGCTCGCTGCACGCTGGCTCCCATTCCCCGAAACGCCTCCGTCAGCGTTCGCTCTAGCCGCGCCTGTGCCGGCCAGCAGAGCCCGTTTGCGCTCTCCCGCCCGTCTCCACTGGTCACGAGGTAGATCGTCGTGGACCCGCTCAAGTTCCTCTCCCCTTTCCCGAGGCTCCATCTGCGCCGTTCGACGGGAGGTGCTCGCGCTCTGCAAACGTTTGCACGCTCGTCATGGCGAGTTTCATGCGCTGGGTCCAGTTACCAGCGGTCGTGCCGTCGAGTGCCGGACGATCAACGTGGGCTCGAACACCCGCCTGACTGGTTCGCGCCTGCCGGCGAAGCGTTCCAACAGCAGCTCGGCCGCGGCCCTGCCCATCTCCTGGATCGGCTGCGCCACGACGGTAAGCGGCGGGTTGACGTACCTGGCCCACCTGACGTCGTCGAACGCCACCAGTGAGAGGTCGCTCCCGAGCCGTAGGCCAGCCTCCTGGATAGCAGATAGCGCGCCGGCCGCCATCTCGTTGTTGGCAACGAACAGAGCGGTGGGAGGTTCAGGAAGAGAGAGGAGCTGGCGCGTCGCACGCTCACCTGACGCCTCCTTGAAGTCCCCGTAGGCGATCAGGCTCTCGTCAACGCTCATGCCCGCCGCGCCGAGCGATGCCACGTACCCCTCGTGTCGGCCGCGCCCAGTAGTCAGGTGGGGCGGGCCCGAGACCATTCCGATCCGCTCATGCCCGAGGCCAATGAGGTGATCGACCGCCGCCCGGGCGCCTTTCACGTTGTCGAGCAGGACCGTGTCGGTACCAGGCATGCCTGATGCCCTGTCGACCTCGACGATCGGGATTCCATCGAGGCCCAGTCGTTCCAGCTCATCGGAACCGCTGCCGCTGAACCCGTGGACGATGCCGCTCACCTTGAGCTCGCCGAGCAGCTTCAAAGCGCGCTGCTCCTTGCCCTGGCTCTCGCTAGCGTCGCAGACCACACAGCTATAGCCGTGGGCCGACAGCGCATGTTCTATCGCCTTGACGATCCCGGAGTAGAACGGGTTCTGCAGGTCGGAGACCACCAGGCCGACCGTCTGGGTCTTGCCCTTGCGCAGCGATCTCGCGATGCCGTTGGGACGGTACGAGTGCTCGCTCACCGCAGCCAGCACACGCTCACGGACCTCTGGCGATACCATCTCGGGCCGGTTGAGCGCCCGCGATATCGTCGCGGGACTCACCTTCAAGAGCTGTGACAGTTCGACAAGGGTCAAAAACTACGGCTCCAGTTCTCGGCGCCAGACGGACGCTGCGGTTGCAAACGTTTGCAGAAACGCTGTAATTGGATGGTACGTAGTCAACGGCACGATGTCAATGGCGCCGCGATGCCGAGTCGCTACTGTTCTGGTGGGAGCCGTACGGGACGATGAGTAACGATCTCGGCGCTCCACACCTACATCAACAAGGTCTCTATGCGATAAGCGTGGACGACCTCGTCTACCTCGGACCAGGCAACCACCGTGAACCGCCCGTCCTGCGACGCAACCAGCGCAAGGGCGTCGTGCTGGTCGTTGGCGAACTGCGCGGCGGCGAGGTGCCTGGAGTTGCCGAGCCGGCTGGGGTCGACGAGAGCAGGCACGTTGCCGACGACCGGCTCGATGAGTTTGAGTTCTCCCACCGGCGCGCTGCTGTCTGCGCGTCTCACCATCGCCCCGAACGCGAGCACCTCGAGGTCTCGGTTCATCACCGTGGCGCCGTCCACGGCGGTCAGACCTGCGATGCCGGCGATGGCGCGGTCCAACTCGGCGTGCAACCTCGGGTCGCTGTCTCCAGAGGGTGAAACGGCGCTTAGCCCGGCCAGCCTGCTGAAGGGGCGTGACCCGACGTAAGGTATGGGCCCCGTGACGGAGTCGAGCCAGTTCCCCTCCTCCGCCACGACCAGCAGCATCCCGCCGTGCCCGTGCCGGCGCATGTTGGAAGCGATCCGCATGAGCTGAGCGCCCTTCGGCGGCAGCGTCGCGAGCGGGTCGCTGCCGATGAGCGAAGCGATGACGGCAGGTAGGCCAGGGACGTCGATGCTCGTGGTGTCAACGACCCGGAGCATGTCGCCTTCCAGCAGGGCAACGTTCCCGAACTTGCGGAACGACTGGCTGCGGCTGTACTTGATGGCGAGAAGACCGGGATCGAAGACTTCGACGACGAAAGCGAGGTCGGGTAGGCGGTTGACGATCCCCCAGACCCTTATGTCATCGTCCTGCCGCCACACCGCTATGTGCATGGACGGGCTCTCGACGGCAGGTGCGAGCTGCGTAAGGGCGCCGGGCTCGAGCCTCAGCGGTCGGTCGAACTCGAAACCCGGTTGCCAGGGGCCGGGTGGGACGAAGGCGAGGGAGATCTTCGGCGTCCTTCCCTCCTCACGGCGGAGGCTGGCCCAGAACGCCGCCCGCACGATCGTCTCGACGGCATCGGCATCGGGAAGCGGAGCCAGGTCCGACGCGTCCTCGAGGCCAGATCTGAAGCCCCTGAACCTCGCTTCGATGGCGGCGGCTTCCGTTCGCGTCAGCACGCTTCCTCCAAGCCGTTAAGGCTCGGCCAACCGGCCAGGAGCCTTGGCGACATCGCGCTCCAAGCTACACGGCCAACATGCAACCGAGCACCATGAGCACGATCGACAGCAACCCCAGAAGGCCACGCAGGGCGCCTGCGGCACGGCCACGGGCAGCCACGGTGCGGGCAAGGTCCGTGTCATGTGGGTTGGCCACCAACTCGTGCCTGAGGGCGGACACGCGCCTGGCCTGCCCGACGGCGAACGCGAGGACGAGCACTATCGCGACCGCGACCGCCGCGGCGCCGAGGGCGAGCCCGTCCCAACCGCGCCGGTTCACGAGGATAGATCCCGATGCAAGGGCGATGAGGAGCGCAGAGGCGCCGACGCCGAGGAACGACCTCCCGAGACGGCGGAACAGCGCGACGCGCCCCGCCGGCTCGAGACTCGCCCTCGCGGCCCGCGCGACGACGGCTATGGTCACGAGGCCGCCGGTCCACACGCTCGCCGACAGCACGAGCAGCACGACGAGGATCACATGGGAGGATGCCATCGGTTCGCGACCGAGGCTAACCCGTGCTCACGGCGAAGGGCGGCTCACCGGGACCGTCAGGGGACCTCCACCTCCACCGAGACACCCTCGCCTATCTGGTTGGTCGCCGATACGCTGACGACGAGGTAGGCGTCACCTTCACGGCCGCGGGCGTCCACGAACACCGGTTCGGCCAGCAGGTCGCTGATCTCCACCCAGTTCCCAGCCAGCATCCGCGACACCACCCACGAGGTGCCTTCCGCGCCCTGCTCCCAGGCCAGGCGCACGCCGCCGTCTTCCAGCAGCTCGGCTGTGAGCCCGGTAACCGGCGCGGGAGCGTCAAGGCTCCAGGCGGTGGCGGACTGGATCTCGCTCAGGTCGGACTCGTTGCCAGCCTCGTCCACCGCCTGCAGGGCGTAGTCGAACTCCACGCCCGCCGCGACCGTCTGGTCCTCGAACGTCGTTACCGACGGCTCGAGCCTGTCTGCCAGGACCTCGAACTCGCCCTTGCCTGCCGGGGAGCGCAGCACCCTGACGAACGCGACGTCTGGGCTCAGGTCCCGCAGCCATTCGAGGGCGACGACCTTCTCGCGCCCCGTGACCTCGGCCCACAGCGGGGCAGAGGGCGGCGTTAGGTCCACCACGCGTCCGGAGGCCTCGGCCGACGGCTCGCCAGGTACGTCGCTCGTGTTCACCGCCCTTACGCGGAACGCCACGTCGAACTGGGTGTTCGCAGGCACCGGCATCTCGAACGTGGTGTCGCGCGTCTCCCCTACGAGGGTCATCCCGGCGAAATCCGTGCCTGGCCTGCCAGAGTAGACCTGGAAGCGCCCGAGGTCCTGCTCGTCGGGTGGAATCCAGGTCAGCACGAGCGACTCTTCGCGCTCGTCTACGACTAGGCCGGAGGGCGGTCCTGGCGGGTTCGGGTTCACGGCTCTCTGCGTCCACACGGGGCCAACGACGCCCCTGCCGTCCTCGTCGTACGCGGCTACGTAGTAGTAGTAGTCTCTGCCGCCTACGAGACCATCGTCGGTCCACGTGCGCGCCATCGGCGGAAGCATCGGCGTTATCGGCTCTGGGGTCCCCTCCAGGGTCGTGGAGCGCAGCACCGTCAGGCCGGCGACGTGGTCAGCGGGGTCCACGGCCCAGTGCAGCGTTATCGACCGGTCCCCGACGTCGGCGCGCGTGATGAGTGGCTGCGGCAAAATGGTGGCTTCCGGGATCTCGACGACTACCACCTCGGACGGCGGGGTGTTGCGGCCGAACAGGTCGCGGCCCACGACGCGGTAACGCACGACCTCGCCGGGCGCCCTGCCATCGTCCCGTA
Source organism: uncultured bacterium (assembly GCA_964565625.1). Taxonomy (GTDB): domain Bacteria; phylum Deinococcota; class Deinococci; order Deinococcales; family Trueperaceae; genus DASRWD01. The sequence goes on along the minus strand of CAZMFX010000015.1, from coordinate 15,710 downwards.
TCCAGAACGGGGCTTCCTCTTCCGGCTCGGCCTCGGCGACGGGCAGCGGTGTCCAGTCCTCGCTCAGCAGTCGCGGCTCGCCGTCCTCTCCCAACACCTCTGCCCGGTAGGCGACGACGAGCTCGGCCTCATCCGGGCGGTCCCAGATCAGGCCGACGGAGCCGCCGTCCACGGCGGCCGTGAGGCCTATAGGGGCGCCGAGTGGAGGGGTGGATCCGACCGTGACGCTCGCCGTGCCAACCAGCAGGCCGGAGGCGGTGTGGACCTCGTACCGCAGCCGCTGCCCCAACTCGACGGCGTCGTCGTGATACAGGATGCCGAGCGTTGCAGACAGGTCCGGATCAAGGGCGGCCCGCACGGTGAAGAGGCCCCTCGCCAGCTCGAAGCCCTCGGCGTCGCCTCCCGGCTCGGCCGCCGGGTCGTAGATGGACATGGCGGCCCTGTACGTCTCGTCGTCGACGAGCGAGAGCTGAGGCGGCAGCGGTGACGGTACCTCCCACGAGGTCTGTGAACCGGAAGCGTCGCGACGGGTGACAACGAACCCGCCGTCCGGGAAGTGGCCGTCCGGCAGGGACCAGCGCAACGAGACCCGAGCGCCCTCGCTCACAACCGCTACGCCCTCCATGACGCGGTCGCCCGCCACCTGCGCGAGAGCGGTTGACGAGAGGAGAACGAGGAACGCGAGAACGACCTGCACGGCGGCGCGGCGGGCGGCACCCGACGTGGGTAGCCAACCGAATGGCGTGCGTAGAGCGCTGGATGACACGGTTACCTTCCTCATCAGTTGAGCGACACCCCGACGTTCTCGATCGTCACGTCTATGTCGGGCACGACGGGCAGGCTTATCTTCACCTCGAAGTCCCCACCGAACTGGGTCGGGTTGGGGGCCCGCACCCTACCGACGGCCTTTATCGATACGCCGAGGCTGAGGCTGTCTCCGCATACGCTGCCCCCGGCCGACGCCCACCCGTAGGCGCTGAGCTGGGCTGAGAACACGAACGACGGGTACATCTGGATGCCCATCGCGCCTCCGAAGTTGAAGCCGGCGGACGCCCATACGCTCCAGTCGCACACGATCACGGAGCCGCTGTCGGAGTAGTCCCAGCGGAAGCCGCTCCTGGCGCCGACCCAGATGCCGCCTGCCGGCCTGACGACGTTGGAGTCGAGGATCCCTCCCTTGCGTATGAAACCGGCGACGAGGTAGCCCTGCGTCTCGCGCGGGATCACGTAGCCGTAGAGCGGGGCGCTCTGGCGACCCAGGGCGAAGTAGTACTCGCTGTCCGCCCACGAGGCCTTGAACTCGATGGCGCCCTTGAACTCGGCCAGCAGCAGCCCTGCCTGACGTATCTCGGCGGGGCTCAGGTTCGAGCAATCGATGCCCTCTACGGGGTACGGCTGCGGCCCTGCGCACAGCGAGCCGGTTATGCCGCTACCGTTCACGACGAACCTGCCCGCGATCTGCGACGGCACGGAGGTCCGCTGGCGGTAGCCGTCATCCAGGTTCTTCCCAAGCCAACCCTGGCCGGCGATCTGCAGGTCGCCGCCCTTGCCGAGGTTCACGACCATGTTCGCGTCCAGGTGCCAGAGCTTGCCGTAGAGCGCCTCGAGGCTGGGGTTCTGGACGGGCGAGCCGATGACCGTCCCGGCAAGGAACGACACAGGGAGGTCCGGGTCGTAGCATTCGAGGGCGTTCGTTGCGATGCTCGGCAGCACCAAGTTGGCGACGTCACCGTCGTCTACACGGCAGTCACCGCCGCCGACGTCGATGCGCAGGTTCGAGGCGATGCCGCCGCGGAACGCGTAGAACGCCAGCACGTCTATGCCCTGAACCTTCACGTTTATCGGGTGACCGATGTTCGCCAGGTCCACCCCGGCGCTCACGAACCAGAACGGGTCGGGCAGCGCGCCGCCGGTATCCATGAGCCCGAACAGGCCGAGCGCATCCACGCTCACGACGTCCGGGATGGTCAACGAGCCGCCGCCGGTGAACGCGAGGGCGAAGCGTTGCAGGTCGATCACCCCGCCGACCACGAGCGAGAACGTGACGGGCGACTCCTCGAAGTCCCCGAACTTGACCCCGACGCCCTCGAAGGCCCAGCGCGTCTCCTGGCCGCCGGAGTGGTAGTACCAGGACGGTGCGGCGTTGGCTTCCAGCACGTCAGCGAGCTTGAGCTCGCCCCTCAGTCCGATCGCGTAGCTGCCATCCTCGCGCTTGACGCCTATCTCGGCGCCGGCGCCAAGGTAAGGGAAGCCGAACATGTCGAGGGCAGGCACCTTGGCGAGCGTGCGCCACTCCCTGCCGCCGAGGTCCACCGCCCCGTCGCCGTGCAGGGTCAGGTCCTTGAGCAGCAGCTGCAGCTGGTAGAGGTTCAGAGCCGTCTCCGCGGTCGCTACCGAGTCGTCGTATGCCTCTGAGATGTCCTCTTCTATGTCGGTGACCCCGGGCAGGCTGTCGAGAAGCGCGTCCCCAGCGCTCGTGTCGAGGGTGCTGGGGTCAGATGCCAGGTCGCCGTCAAGCGCCCATAGCGCGTTGGGGAACCTGAGCGTGAGCGTGTCTCCGGGTGCCGGCAGGAAGGTGCCTACGCCACCTACGACGGCGGTGCTCCCGTAGTCGCGCGCCACCGGCGCGAGCGTGCGTACCCGCCAACGTTCGCCCCACGGGACGAAGGCCACCGGCACGTCCTGCCCGAAGAAGGGCAGGTGGACCATGCCGCCCGGCCTCGTGAACCTGATCACCTGGTCGTCGACGACGAGGAGCTCGAGGCTGGTGACCTTCGTGAACCTCCAGCCGCCCAAGTCGAGGTTCCCGTTCTCGTCGCCCAAGTCGCCGCCCAGGAACGCGCTGGCGCCCGCCGACGTCCACGCGAGGTCCCCCTTGAAGACGGCGTCGCCGCCGCCCGTCCCCGCGCCTTCGAGGGCGATCTCAGCGTCGGGGTAGAGCACGCCTACCCAGCTCCCGCCGGCGGCTGCAGGGTTGGCGCGTCCGACCTCTTCGTACGACCGGTAGGCGAGCGTCAGCGCCGTCTCGCCGTTCGGCCGCATCAGGTTGTAGTCGGACGCGGTGCTCAGGTCGAGCACGGCGCCCAGCGAACCGACGCGGAAGCGCCACGGTGAGGTGCCTACCTGTGCGCTCGAACCGCGCTCCGCGATCAACACCATGAAGCCTTCCGTCGGGTAGCCGGTCGGGCTTATCACGCGGTCGAACTCGACCTGCTCGCCCGTGGGCAGCGTCACCACGCCGGCGAGCGTCGGCCTCTCGCCGAACGGGCCGAGGACCATGCCTGTGAGGCTCAGGCCCAAGCCGTTTACCGCCAGGGGAAGGTCTGCCTGAACGGCGTCCGGTACCAGGTGCGCCGTTCCCTCCATGACGGTGGTGCCCAGCAGGCGCAGGTGCTCGAAGCTCACCGGTATCGGGTCCTGCAACCTGCCACCGATGACGAAGTTGACGAGCTCGCCCTGCCCGGTCACGTCCTCCGGGGAGTATGGCGGCACGTAGCTGCCGTCGTCCTGCAGCCCGCTACCGGCAACCGGCTGCAGGTCGGTCAGCCGCACCTGCCAGCCGTCGGTCACGTAGAAGTTGATCACCTGAGGCGGTAACTGCAGCCGGCTCTGGGTGATGAAGCTCTCCGCGTCGAAGGCCCGTATGTAGAGGAACGCCTCGACAAGGGGGTCTGTGACGGTGATGTCGGCGGCGCCGTTCTCGTCGGTCTCGGCCTCGAAGCTGCGCCCGTCGTTGAAGGAGACGACGTGGACGTGGTTGGGGGCGGCTCCCCTGACGTGCATAGTGACCTCGCCGTCCTCCATGAAGGTCTGAAGGTCGTAGCTGTAACCGAGGGAGCCACCGAACGTTATCCCGCTGGGGGTGAGGGTCGTTACCGGCTGGTCGTCGAGACCGGGGACGTCGACGTAGAGCTCGACAGGGAACGATCCGCCGAAGCGGTGCTCGAACACCAGCTCACCGTCGTCTGGGCCATCGAAGCGCTCGACGCGGTCGCCTGCGAACTCGAGGCGGTATGGCAGTCCGGGCAGCAGGTCGCTCACGTGCACCGGCGTCGGCACAAGGTAGGGCACGACTGGGTCGTCGAGCGAGAGGACGCCGGTGGCAGGCACGATGGAGAACGTCAGGCTGTCGCGCACCTCCGGCGTGCCGAGCGCGTCGAACTGCGCCGGGTAGCGTGCTATCAGCTCCAGGGAGACGTCGGGGCCGAAGACGTCAACCGGCATCTCGACGCGCCACGTGCCTGGGTCCGGCAGATCCTCGACCTCGCCGATCCGCAAGCGGTAAGGGTTGTCTGCGGCGCCGTTCACCACGATGTCGTAGCCGTATTCGGGCTCGAGCCCGGAGGCTACGACCGTGATCACCTCGCCCGCGAGCACCTGGTCGTAGACGTGCTCCAACGACAGTGACTCGTTCCCGCGGTCCCAGGCAGGGCTCACCGTCGCGCTGGCGCGCTGCCTCTCCAGGTTGCCGCCGCCGACGACCGTGAGGTAGGCGAGCAGGTCGAAGTGGTACTCGCCCTCCTCGTACGCCTCAAGCACCCCGGTCGCCCCTCCGGATCCGTCGGGGGCCAACAGCGCAGTGCCGAGCTGCGGGCTGTACGCGACGTACGTGACGCCAGGCAGCAAGCCAGACGCGTTCAACGTGATCTCGAAACGAGCCTCGTCCGGCAGCGCGACCGAGACGGCATCGAGCTCCTCTGTCGGGACGGGCAGCTGGGTCAGGACGCGCCGCTCGTCCAGCTTCGCGCTCTCGCCGCCCTCGGCCAACCACAGGGAAACGTCGTAGCGGTTCAGCGCCAGGTCGAAGACGTGGTCTACCTCGACGCGTCCCGACGGGTCCGCGTTCACCAGGTCGAAGAGGCCGTCACCGTAGTCGAGGCGGTAGAGGAGCCCCGGGGCAAGGTCGGTCGCGGCGATGCGTGTGGGCTCGAACAGCGTGATGATGCCGGGGACGTCGAGGAACCCGGAGGCGATGACCGTAGTCGCCGACTGGGCAAGCATCTCCTCGCCCGGCAACCGCCTGAGGCTCACGGGGAACGTGCCTGCCCGCGTGTACAGGTGCGTGAGATCGCCGTCCTGTTGCAGCACCTCGACGCTGCCGTCGCCCCAATCGAGGCGGGCGCCGTTCGGAGCGTTGCCTGCAAGGCCCTCTACGACGAGGCGCACTTCTTCACCCAGCGGCGCTGCCGGATCCAGGTCGAACACGAGCTCTGAGGCCGTGACGCTGACAACCGCCGTGTCGACAAGACCTCCATCGGGGGCCTCGAGCCGGATCGTGAACACGCCCTCGGAGGCGTACGCGTGCTCGAACTGCTCGTCCCCGCCCTGGAGCAGGTCTATCGTCCCGTCTCCCCACACCAAACGCCCACCGGCCTGGCCGTCGGTGACGCTGGCGGTCACGCTCTCCCCCACCTGCGCAACCGTCTGGCCGACGTCCAGGCTGCCCGCCGGGGTCACGACGATGACCCCGGTGTCGACGAGGAGCGTCTCGGGCACCGTGAAGTCGAAGAGCGTCAGCTGAACCGTCTTGGCGCCCGCCGCCGCGTAAGTGTGGTCGAAGCTCTGCACGAACGCGCCGAAGCGGTCAACGTTGTCGGTCGCCCCGTCGCCCCACTCCAACGTCAGGTCGAAGTCCATGCCCGCTGGGATGTGCACCTCGACGGTCGCCGTCTCGCCCAGAAGCACGTCCGGGGTGACTATCTGCAGGGTCGCGTCCGGCACGAAGCCCTGCGCGGTCGCGGTGCAGATGAGCAATGCGGTCGCCAGCGCGACGAGCGCGCGGACGATAACATCGGACTGCCGAGCTCTGGCTGCGCCGCCAGCGTCGGGACGAGCGACTCGGTTCAGCACTTGTGTCAGAGCGTCGTGGATGGCTTCTCTCATCTGTCTCCGAACCCGTACCTGAGTCCCAGGTCGAGGCTGGCCGCGGTCGTTCCGCCAGCCGTCGTGCGACCTTCGATGCCGAGCTGCACCGCCAGGCTCGAGGCTTCCCCGCGCAGGACATCGACCGCGGTGATCACCCCTCCGGAGAGGCTCAGCGCGTTCGCGTAGCTGATCTCGGCGTCGACGTCCAGGGTCACGCGGTCGAGGTCAACGCGGAACGATCCGTTGAGTGCGGCCGACAACTGCCCCTGGTAGCGGAGGCTGCCGGCGACAGAACCGGACACCGGCCCGAGCTCGGCCGCCACGGCCGCCAGGCTGGCGGTCACGTCGGGCCGCAGCTCGCCGTCCGACCGCCAGATGACCCCACCCTCCAGGCTGCCCCGCACGGTGAAGCCGGGCGCCTGGTAGCGGGCCGAGACGCGGCCCCTTGCGCCGTGACCGCTGCCTTCGTCGTCGAGCTCGCCTCGGTAGCTGGCGCCGACCCTCACGTCCTTGCTCAGCTGAAGGTCCGCACCCGCACCCCAGCGGTACGAGCTGGTTCCGTCCGGCGAGCCGCTCCTGTCTGCCTCCGCGGTCAGTGAGAGGGGCTCGAGGCGCGTCGTCGTGAAGCTAACGGACTGCGAGTCGGCCGTGCCCGCGCTCCGGAAGTCCCAACCGGCTCCCACACCTATGTCTTCTTCCGGCGTGAGCTCGGCAGCCAACGTGGCGTTCAGCCTGAGCCGCGTGCTGGGACCGGCGGCCGCATCCTCGTTCGAGACGTCCACACGCAGGGAGGGCCGCAGGCTCCTCGACTCCGGACCGCCGAAGGCCGCGCCCGCCCCCGCGCCGAATGAGACGCTGGTGCGCTCGAGCCCAGCTGCCGGCACCTGCAGGTTCGTCGACTGCACGGACGCGCGCCAGTCGACCGAAGAGACCCCGTCGAACGGGTCGCGGTAACGGTCGCTCACCGCCAGGCGCGACGTGAACACACGGCTGCCTGCCTTCCCCTCCGTCGACTGGGTGATCACGAGAGCCTGGACGTTGGGCGCGCCCTCGGGCTTCGCAACTACGAGAGCCTGGAAGTCACTGCTGGCCCCAACGTCCGGGTTGGTACCGTCCGACGGCGTGCGCTCGTGGCTGACGGAGAAGAGCTCGCTGCCTTCCCTTACCTCCAACGCGATGCCTTGTCGCCTTATGCCTACGGGGTCGGCGCGCAGGCTGACCTCGCGATCGCCGACGGAGAATGAGAGGTCGGCGCGCGTGATGGGGCCGACGTTGGGCGCCGCGTCTGCCCCGAGAATGGCGAAGGCATACGAGACACTGAACTCGCCTCTGACGTCGGAAACGGCTGCGAGACGGTCCGGTGCCTCGCCGGCGTTCCGTGCGGACTGCGCGAGGACTACGGAGTTGTGGAAGGCGAGTAGCGCGAGCAAGGCGACGAACCGGTAACCGGCCCTCGCCAGGTCGGCGATACTCATAGAGAGACGCTCTCGCTGGTCAAAGGCACCTGAGGAGGATATGAGAGCCGTTCGCGTCCGGTACGGCGAACAGGTCACACCTGTTCAGCTGAGCAGCGGCACCTCCAGCTCGCGCTCGATCGTCCTCCGCCGTTCTATGGCCTTGTGCTCGAACAGCCAGAACGCCGCGGGCACCACGTACAGGGTCAGGAGCGCAGAGGTCGTGACGCCGCCAAGGATCACCATGCCGAGCGGGTAGCGCAGCTCCGAGCCCTCGCCCAACCCCAGGAGCAGCGGCATGCTTATGACGATCACCGTGACCGTCGTCATGACGATGGGCCGGAAGCGGATCCTGGCGGCCTGCAGCAGCGCCGCGCGCAGCTCCGTTCCCTCTTCTACTAACGCGAGCGCGGCGTCGAGCAGCAGGATGGCGTTCTTCGTGACCAGGCCGATGAGCATGACGACGCCAAGAACGCTTATCACGTCGAAGCTCGTGCCGGTGACGAAGAACAACCACACGGCCCCCACGAGCGCCAACGGCACCGTGAGCAGCAGGTACAGCGGGTACTTGAAGGAGTTGAACTGACTGCCTATCGCCAGGTAGTTGAGGAGCAGGGCAAGCGCGAACGCGATGGGCCCGTAGAACACGAGGTCGCCCAGCAGGTCGAGCGTGCCTTCCGTCTGCTCCCTAACATCGTCGTCGATAACCCCGGACGCCCTGAGCGTCTCTCTAGCCTCCGTCTCGACGAGCGACAGGCTGTACCCGGCAGCAAGGTCGGCGCTCAGCTGCGCGCTGAACTCCTGCTGCAGCCGGCTTATCGAGCCGGGCGCCTGCCGCGTCTCGAAGCGGCCGAGGGTGCGAAGCGGCAGCTCGGCCTGCAGCGCCGGCGCGTAGAGCGGGAGGCTGAGCAGCTGCTGCTCCGTCGCGGTGGCTCGCGGGTTAGTTGACACGACTATCGGCAGGTCAGCTGAGCCGTCGCGGAACCGACCAGCCTCGTTCGCGACGTTGAACGCCCGCAACGTCGAGTACACGTCGGCTACGGTCAGGCCCGTCCCGTCGAGGTCGGCCGGCTCCACGACGAATACTCGCTCGCTGGTCGCGTCCGCCAAGTTGCTCTCCACGTTCAGCAGGCCCGGCATCTGCCCCAGCACCCTCACGGCCTCGTCGACACGAGCACGCAACAGCTCGAAGTCGGTGCTGGTCAGGGCCATCGTGAACCCCGAGGAAACGCCGGCCGCGTACGCCTCGCTCGCGTTGCCCACCGAGATCTCGGCGTTGGGGTAGGGGGCAACGAGAGCCGTCAACTGTTCCCGCAGTTCCAGCGCGACCTCGTCCGTCGAGAGGGTCCTCTGGCTCTTGTCGACCAGCTCGACAATGAAGCTGGCGTTGCTCGAGTTGGCCTCGCCGAGGAGGCTGCCGGCCCCCACCTGCACCTGCACGACGTCTATCGCGGGGTTGGACCGCATCCTCTCCTCGACCATGCTGGCTATCTCGTTCGTCCTCTGCAGGCTGGTGCCGGCCGGCAGGCTGAGGCTGGCGATGATCTGGCCAGAGTCCATCTGGGGGACAAAGTTGAAGCCGATCCTCGGGAAGAGGACGAAGACGCTCGCGAACATCAGCACGGCGACGCCGAGCACCGTCCACGGCCGCCTGAGCGCACCGGCGAGCGAGCCGACGTAACGCTCGCGTACCCACACTGTCACCGCGTCGCTGACGCGGAAGAGGCTGCGCGCCACGGCCCCGAGGAAGGTTAGGACGATACGGCCGAGATACCGCAGGACGTACATGGCTACCGGAGCAAGGACGACGAGCAGCGCGTACGGAGGTCCGAGGAAGTACCAGAGCAGCGCCGCGGCAAGCGCGAGGAGGAACCATGTCGAGACCTTGCGGAAGCTGGCACGCAACCAGCCGACGTCGGCCCTCAGCTTCCCAGGAGCCGCTGCCAATTGTCCCCACGTTGGCGGCAGCGGGTCCGGCGCAAGCGCGAGGCGCACGGTAAGGAAGAACATCGCCTCCAGGTACGAGAAGGCTATGGCAGCGGCCATGGTTATCCCGAACTGCGAGAAGAACTCGCCGACGATGCCGGGCAGGAAGGAGATGGGAAGGAACACGGCGAGCAGCGACAGCGTGGCGGCTAGCACGGCGGTCGACACCGAGCCGGCGCCCTGCAACACGGCTTCCTTGAGCGGGTAGCCGCGCTGCCTGTACTGGTCGATGTTCTCGGCCACCACGATCGCGTCGTCAACGACAAGGCCGATGGACACGGTTATCGCGAGCAGCGTGACGATGTTGAAGGTGAACCCGAGGAGGGAGAAGACGACGAGAGTGCCCGCGATCGAGACCGGGATGGCCAGTACGACCGCGAAGACCGTGCCGAGCCTGCCGACGAACAACAGCACGATAAGCGACACCGCCACGGCAGCTATCGCCATCTCGACGAGGGTGTCGTTGACCGTGTGCTCGACGAACTCCGTCGTGTCACCGACTATCGTCGCCGTGTAGCCGTCTGGCAGGTCGATGTCCGCGAGCGCGGCGCGCACGCCCTGGGCCGTGTTGACGGAGTTGCTGCCAGACACCTTCCGGATCTCGAGCAGCACGGCCGGCTCGCCGTCTACGCGCGTGTACGAGGTGACGTCAGAGCTGCCGTCTCTCACGACCGCGACGTCGCCAACGCGGATCCCGCGGCTCGAGTCGACCCTTATGTTCTCGACCTCGGCAAGCGACGCTGGGGTAGCCCTGCCCGCGATGAGGATGCGCTGGTCTCCGACGACGACGTTGCCTGCGGGCACGTCGACGGAGGCCGCCGCGATCGCCCCGGCGACCGCCTGGGGCGAGAGACCGAAGGAGCTGAGCCTCGCGGGGTCGAGGACCACCTGGATCTGACGCTGCGCCGGGCCGACGACGTTCACGTCCGCCACGCCATCCACGCGGAGGAGCGGCGGTTGCAGGTCGTCATCTGCGTACGCCTGCACCTCAACGAGGTCCCGACCGGGAGCGACGAGGGCGACGTTCATTATGGCCTCGTCGTTGGGGTCGAACTTCTGCACCGCCGGTCGGCTGGCGTCGTCCGGAAGCTGACCGACGATGGCGTTGACCCGCTGGCTGACGTCTATGGCCGCCTGGTCGACCTCGACGCCGGCCGAGAACTGCGCTATGACGAAGGAGACGTTCTCCATCGCGATGCTCGACACCGACGTGACGCCAGGTAGCGTCGTGAGAGCGCCCTCGACCCTCTCTCCTACCTGCCTGCTCACCTCTTCCGGCCCAGCACCCGGGTAAGTGGTGCTCACCGCGACGACGGGAACCTCGATGGGGGGCATCAGGTCGACGCCGATGTCGACGAGCGTGATCGCCCCGAACAGCATGAGCGCCCCGAACACGCTGAACGTCAGCACGTAGTTGTCGACGAAGAACTTGATCAGTCGGGTCACGGGCCGGTCGTACCGCCTATCACGTCGACGCGGGTGTCGGCCAGGAGGTCCGCCGGGAGCGGGTCGACGACGACCGCCCCCTCCGCGACGCCTTCGACGACGGCGACGCCGTCTCCCTCTGCAAGGACGACGACGTCCCGCGCGACGGCCCTGCCGCCTTCGACGACGAACACGAGGGTACGCGCGCCCGCGTAGCGCAGCGCTCCGAGAGGCACCTTCACGCCCTCGGCTAGGGGCACCTCGTACGTCATGGGCGTGACCGCGCCGATGGGTATGCGGGTGGACGACTCGTAGATGCTCGCGGTCATCTCTACGAGCCTCGCCTGGTTCGGGACGTCGCTGGAGTCTGTCACCTGGGCGGCGTAGTCAAGACCGCCGAACGGGATGTGGATGAGCCCCTTGGCCAGCAGCGCCTGCGCGTCCTGCGGCGGCACGCTGAAGCGCGCCCGCTGCCTGCTGTCGTCTATGAGGCGGAACGCCGGCGTGCCTGCCGCTATGAACTCGCCCTCTTCCACGTTCAGTTGAGCGATGGTTCCGGCGAACGGCGCCCTGACCTGCGCGTCGGCGAGCGCACGCTGGGCTTGCGCGAGTTGGTTCTCCGCCTGACGCACCTGCAGCCGTCTCAGCTCCAGCTCCTCCGTGTCGACGCGTTCGCTGCGGGCCACGGCGTCACGCGCCTGCTGAGCCGCGCTCTCGGCCTGAGCGAGCTGCGCCTCGAGGCCAGCCAGCTCGCTGGCCGAGACGGCACCGACCTCGTACAGCTGGCTCGCCTCCTCGTACTGCCTGCGCGCCACGTCCAGGCTCGCCTGCGCGGCCCTCAGCGCGGCCTGCGCCTGGTCGACACCCTCGCCGCTCGCCCTCTGGGCAGCGGCGAGGTTCACCGCGGCGGTGTCGCGGGCGATCCTCGCGTTCTCGACCTGCAGTCGCAGGTTCGCGTCGTCTATCTGGATCACCACCTGGCCCTGGGCGACGGCGGCTCCTTCGCGCAGCAGCACACGCTCGACCTGGCCGCTCGCCGTGGCGGCGACGAGCGCGTCACGCGCCGGCTCTATCGTCACCGACGTCGTGCGCGACGTCGTGACAGCGCCGCGCTCGGTGACCGAAACGCTGACGCGGCGGGCGGCCGCGTCGTCGGCCTGGGCGAAGGCGATGGACCCAAGCAGCGCACACGCCATGAGGGCGAACCCCCTGGCCACACGCGCACGGACCGGGGTACCGCTCGTTCTCACCGGGCGCCCTCTGCGTCCAGCCGGACGAGGCCAAGGTCGTACATCGTCGCGACCTGGAGACCCAGCAGGGCCATGAGGTGGTCGTGCTTCGCCGCCTGCAGCTCGAGGCGCAGCTGGTTGGTCTCCAGCGCTGCCTGGTCGAGCTGGATCTGCGAGATGAGGCCGCCCTCCAGCCTGGCGCGCTGGAGCTCGAGCCGCTCTTCGGAGGCGGCCAGCCTCTCCCTGGCGACATCGTGGCGATCGGCCGCGGTTCCCACCTGTATGTACGCGTTGCGCGCCTGCAGCTCGAAGCCGCGGTGCGCCTCGGCTACCAGCTCCTCGGCCGTCGCCAACTGCGTCTCGGCGCTCTCTATCTGCGAGACGGGCGCGTACGCCGGGTCGAGAAGCTCGACGCCGGCGCGGGCGAGGGCAACGCCCTGGCGCGCCTGCAGAAGCGTCGGATGCTCATCGAGGCCGGCGATCACCTCTTGAAGGTCAGGCAGATCGAGAAGGATCTCTTCCGGCACCGGCTCGAGCTCTTCCGGGTCGACCTCGCGACCGATGATGCCCTCGAGGTTCGCGCGCGCGACCGCCAACCCGCTGGTCGCCGCTTCTACTCCCTGCCGCGCCTCCTCGACGGCGATCTCGGCGTCGCGCACGTCAAGGCTGGTCGCGCCGCCGTTCGAGAAGCGGATGTTCGCGACCTCGAGCGCGGTCTCGCTGAGCTCGAGGCCCTGCATGGCGAACGCCGCCTGGTCCCGTGCCTGCAGAACTGCCGTGTACGCCTGTGCTATCTCCTGCTGAGCGGCGAAGAGGGCGTGCCTGTGCTGCGCCTCCAGCAGCTCTACTGCCTGCGACGCCTGCAGCTTGTCCATGCGCAGGGCGAGCGGGTCGGCCTCCACACGCACCAGGTCGTTGTTGGCCGTCAGCAGCTCGAGCCTGGTCGTGATGGCGTCCGGACGCGCCGGGGCGCTCTGCCATGCGTCTTGGAGCCCGAGGGCGCCGGCGTGCGCGCCGGCCGCGAGGGCGAGGATCACGAGTAGACGTCTCATCTTTCGTCGGCCTCCGTTGCGGTTGCTATTGGAAGTGCGTAGAACTCGTAAAGGTCGAGGGTCGCCCGCAGGACACCGAGCCGCGCCGAGCGCAGGTCGACCTGGGCGCGCGTGTGCGAGAGCGAGTCGTTCTGCAACTCGAGTGGCGTCGCCAAGCCGGCGTTCACGCGGGCTCTCGTCTCGTCCAGACGGGCCTTGGCGTCTGCCAGGCGGTCGGCGGCCAGATCAGCTGCGCGCTCCGCCTGCCCGACAGCTGTCATGAGCGCACGCGCCTGCAACTCGGCGCCCTTGGCGGTCGCCTCGAGACCGAGGCGGGCGGCCTGCAGCTGTGCCTCGGCAGCGTTCAGCGACTCGATCGCGCCCGGCGAGATCGTCCATGACACGCCGACGGTGAGGGCGCCACGTATCTCCGTCTGCGGGAACGTGCGGCCCTGGGCCTCGTGGCTGAAGTTGATGTTCGGCTGCAGGGTGCGCGACTCCAGACCGACAGTGAGGGTGTCGTGCTCGCCCAGGTTCCAGCTGTAGCTGGCCTGCGCTGTGGGCAGAAGCGCGCGCGCAGCGCCACGAGGCGCCAACTCGGCAAGGCGGACCTGGAGGCCGGCCCTCACCACGTCGGCAGGGTCTCCGCTCGGCAGCGGCAGGTCGAACGCCTCCGCTCCCAGGGCCGGGACCTCGCCCGGCACAAGTGATGCCAACGACATCCGCGCCAGGTCTTCGTTCTCGCGGGCGTCCTGCAAAAGGTTCTCTGCCTCGGCCAGGCCCCTGCGGGCCTCGCGCAACTCGCGCTCGCTTGCCGCGCCCCTGTTCGCCCTCACCTCGGTCGCTTCGAGCGCCTCCGTAGCCAGCTGCACGCCCTCCTCCGCCACGGCCACGCCGGCGCTGGCGAGCTCGAGCTCGTAAGCCGCCTCCAGGGTGCGTGCCTGCATGGAGACGAGGGCGCTGCGCAGGTCGAGGCGGGCCTGCTCGACGGCCACCTGGCGCTGGTCAACCAGGTCGGCTATGTCGCCGAAGGCGAAGGGCCTGAGGGTCACGCCTGCCGATAGGTTCAGCAGCGTCCTGTCGAGGGGCTGGATGCCTGGCTCGACCGGGTTGATGTCTATATCGTCGACGTCGAGCCGCGTCAGGTTGGAGCCGACCTCGAGGCTCACGGGGCTGCGCGCCGCCCGCAGCTGGGCCTCGGCGGCGTCCAGCGCGGCCTGCGCCGCGCGCACCCCCGGGTGCTCAGAGGCGTGCGAGAGCAACTGCTCGAGGCTCGCCGTGCCCGCCCCCGCCTGCTCGCCCTGCGCATTCGCGGGCTGGAGGAACGACACGGTCAACAACAGTGAGACCAGCAGCGTCCTAATCATTCGGCCCCGTGACCTTCCGCAACAGGTCGAGGAAGGTCGTCGCCTGCTCGTCCGTGAGCCCCGCCATGTTGTCCGTGTTGAGGGCGTTCCAGGAGTCGGCTATGCGGCCGAGCAGCTCCCGCCCCTCCGGCGTGAGCTCAAGGACCAGGCGGCGTCTGTCGCTCTGGTCGAGGGTCCTGGCGATCAGGCCACGCTCCTCCAGGTCGGTGAGGAGGTGGGATATCGCCGGAGGCGCAAGGTCGAGCGCGCCAGCAAGCGCCTTGGGGTGCAGCTTCTCGCGTTCGATGAGCCCGAGTATCAGCGCCCGCAACGAGTTGACGCCAAGCGGGGCGAGCTGCTGGTCAGCCTGCTTGCTGTAGCGCCACACGAGGTGGAAGAGCGCCTCGCTGATGTCCTGCACCAGCTGCTCACGCTCCGATGTGACGGAAGGGCCAGACATGCCGACGATGATTACATCTAAATGATGCAGGAATTGCAACTATTTAGACAGTCGGGCTGATGGCCATCCGGCGCCTGCCACCCTGGAGCCGGCGCTCAGATCACGCTGAACGTTACGCGGAGCCGGAGCTGCTCGACTTCGTAGCGGATCGTCGCGTCTCCGTCCTCCAGCGCCGCCACGTCCTCTCCCTGGACCCAGACGCCCCAGCAGATCTCGCGGTCGTTTATCGCCTCGAGCTGCGTCGGGTTCAGGACAGCGGTCCCGGCCAGGCGAGTCGCGGTGCGGTCGAGCTTGATCGTGACGACCGGCCCGATCGTGTGCTGCGACAAGAAGACGTCCGCGCCCGCTCCCGCGGCGTAGGCGCGCGCCTGCAGCTTGCCTGTCAGGTCGGGACCTTCGTACGTGGCATCGATAACCCAGTGGAGCTGGGCCGACTGCACGGTAGCGCCGGGGGCGGTGCCGGAGAAGTCGAGGCACATGCCGTCTTCCGACGGGAGGCGCATGTCGAGCGTCTCGGCCTCCCCCTCGCCTATGGGAACCGTGACGGCGCCTTCGGTCTCGGACATCTGCTGGCGAAGGTCGACCTCGTGTGGGATGGGGAGGGCCGCACAGGAGACAAGAGCGGCAAGGCCGGCTGACGCGGTCAGCGCGACCAGAGCTTCCCGGAGTCGCATGGCGTCCTCCTTACCGAACGGCCTCGCATGAGCATCGCCAGCGCCTACCGGTGGCGACGTGCGAGGGCTGCTTGAATGCCACCCTTGCCGCGCCGCATGAACACTGGCCACGTTCCAGATGTGAGCCTGGCGGAAAGCCACCCGTCGCGGCTCTGCCCACGTGGAAACGCCGTGCTACCTTCCGCCCATGCTCGACATCGTCGGCAGCCTGGCGGTGGTGCTGGGTACGGCCTGGTTGGG
>CAZMFX010000014.1:9596-34513 GCA_964565625.1 uncultured bacterium | reverse complement strand
TGACCGCCTCTCGCGACCTCACGATATGCGGGTCGAGATGCCTGGTTCGTCATCTCGCGAGCGTCTTCCGGCTGCCTGCGGAAGGGTGCGCGACCGCCGGCGCCCTACTTCGGTTAGCCTCTGCTGGATGGACGCGTCGCGCGGGACCTCGCGGTTCGACCTGGCTGGGAAGGTCGCGATTGTGACGGGCGGCTCTGGTGCCCTTGGCGCCGGCATGTCCCGCGGCCTGGCCGAGGCCGGCGCGAAGGTCGCTGTGGTCGCACGCAGGCGTGAGGTCGCGGAGGCCTTGTGCCGGGACATCTCGGCAGCGGGAGCGACCGCGATAGCGGTGACCGCTGACGTCCTCGATCCAGGCGCCCTCGCCGAGGCCCGCGACGAGATCATGAGCAGATGGGGACGGATCGACGTGCTGGTGAACGGCGCGGGTGGTAACAGGCCAGACGCAGTGGTAGGCGGCGACACGAGCCTGTTCGACCTGACCCCGGAGGCGTTCAGGGGCGCGCTCGACCTCAACCTCACCGGCACCCTGCTGGCCACGCAGGCCTTCGCTGCGCCCATGGTGAAGGCCGGCAGCGGGTCCGTGATAAACGTCTCCTCGATGACGGCACAGAAGCCCTTGACGAGGGTGGTCGCGTACGGAGCAGCGAAGGCGGGGGTAGAGAACCTCACCCGGTGGCTTGCCGTGCACTTCTCCACGACCTACGGCCCTGGCCTACGCGTCAACGCGATCGCCCCGGGCTTCTACATCGGGGAGCAGAACCGCGCTCTGCTGCTGAAGCCGGACGGGAGCCTCACCGATCGTGGGAGCCAGATCCTCGCGAACACGCCGATGCGGCGTTTCGGCGAGCCGGACGACCTCGTCGGCACGTTGCTGTGGCTGGCATCCGACGCCAGCCGTTTCGTTACCGGGGTCGTTGTGCCGGTCGACGGGGGTTACTCGGCCTTCGGCGGGGTCTAGGGGCTGCGCCACCAGTAACGTCGCTGACCAAGCAGTGCGCCCCATCAGCAGGACCTCTTCCCTGTCGACCCCACTGCGCGACTCCGAGAACCGGCTCGCTATCACCGCGACGTTCTCCCCGCCGCACTCAGCCAAGGCCGGATACCATCTGCTAGCATCGCTGTTCCCATGGGGAGCCGCGCCGATGCGCTGGCGCCTCGACCGCGAGATCGAACCGAGCTTCCTTCTGGTGCTCGGGTGGAGGCACCTTGAGAGAGAACCCGACTCCGATCGCGTACCCGTTCGCGATCGTTAGAACTCAGGATGGCTACTCGGCGGCGGCGCTCGACTTCCCGGCCATGGCAAGCGCCGACTCCGAGGAGGAGCTGCAGGAGCTACTCAGCGAACAGGCGGCGCTCTACCTATACGAGGCCGAGCTGCTTGGTGGCGACCCACCACGGCCGACGACGCGGCCCGAGCTGGACCGGCGCCGTAGCGCTGAAGGATCCGGCACCGAGTTCGTGTACGTCGAGCCGGCAGACACGAACTACATAAGCCTGGCTATCGAGCGGGCCATGCGCGAGGAGGGAGTCTCGACCGTAGAGCTTGCGCGTCGCCTGGATACGAACGTCGCCGTCGTCCAGCGCCTTACCGACCCCTTCTACTTCGGCCACTCGACGCGCACCCTGAGGGCCGTCGCAGCTGCGCTCGGGCGGAAGCTTCGCGTGTCGCTCGACGCCGGTGGCGGACCTCCGTGAGAGATGGCGCGTTCCGGCCCCTTGCCGCCGCGCTCGCGGCGCTCGTGCTCGTCGTAGGCTCCGCTTCCGCCCAAGGGTACGAGAACCCCGAGCTCCTGGTGGAGCCTTCATGGCTGAGCGCCGAAGCCGACAGACTCGACGTGCTCGTCGTAGACATGCGCGAACAGGGCCGGTTCATGGAGGCGCACGTTCCCGGCGCGGTCAACCTGCCCGTCGCTGCGATCGTGACCACCGTAGACGGCGTGCCGTTCGAGCTGGACGTCGATAGGGCCGTCTCGGCGCTACGAGGCATAGGCCTCCGAAGTGACCACACTGTGGTCATCTACGACGACCTCGGCATGATGAACGCGGCGCGCCTGTTCTGGACGCTCGAGTACCTCGGCCACCAGGACGCCAGGGTCTTGAACGGCGGTTGGGATGCGTGGCTCGAGACCGGTGGACCCGTCGAGGCGGGACCGGCCACGCCAGAAGCCTCGGACTACGCGCCCACTCCCGTGCCGGCGAGGCTGGTCACCAAGGAGGAGTTGGCTGGCCGGCTAGGGGAGCCCGGCCTGGTCATAGCGGACGCGCGCTCACGAGAAGAGTACCTGGGAGAGTTCACCTTCTCCGGCCGCGCGGGCCGGATCCCCGGTGCCGTTCATCTCCCGTGGTTCGACGCGCTGACCGGGGGCGACGTGGTGCCGACTACCCAGCCGCGCTGGCAGGACGAGCTCACCGATCCGGACGTTGAGCGCATGAAGAGCGCGTCGGAGTTGCGAGGCTGGCTCGAGGACGCGGGCGTAACGCCTGAGGAGCAGGTAATAACGTACTGCCAGACCCTGTGGCGCGGAGCCCACCTGTACTTCGTGCTTCGGCTCATGGGCTACGAGGACGTGCGCGGTTACGACGGGTCCTGGGCGGAGTGGAGCGTCACCGGCCTGCCCATCGAGACCGGCGAGCCGCGCTGAACCGCGCAGCTACCATGTGTCGCCGCCGCCGGGCGGCGGCCACGCCCCGACGATGCGCCTGAGAAGGATCACCTGGCCAAGGTGATGCACGTCGTGGAGGTAGTAGGAGAGGACGCTCTCCCCCACCGTCCTGTCGCGACCCGGGACTAGCGGCCTCGACAGGGCAGCGCCGTCAGATGCGAGCTGCCTGTAACGCTGCAGACCGTCGAGGAACCTCCGCACCAGACCCGGCCACTCCCCTGCCGTCACAGCGGGCCAGCCGTCGGCGGCGTGTTCCACGCGCGTCGGCTCCTCCCCGTCGACGATCCGGAGATGCCTCTGCTGCCAGAACAGCATGTGGGCGACCACCTCGGCGACGGAGTGCGGGCTGCCGCCCGGCCTCCTCGCGGCATCCTCACCGCTAAGGCCCTCGAGAGCGCGCTCGAACGGCACGTGACCGCCGGCGCCGTCCGAGAGGGCGAAGGTCATGACGTCCTCGATCCTTACCCGGTTCTCGACTGACATGGCAGAGGCTACTACGACCGGTCACACTCCTTGCGACCTGCCGTCAACGCCTCTCACCCGGACCACTTGCTACGCTCGGTACCGGGGAAGAGACAGAGGAGGACCGTGCCTCACGTGACGCCCAACCCTGCGCCTGGCCGCCCGCACGAACTCGAGAGCGGTGGGGCGAGAGGGTCGGTCACGGCCGTTCGTGGCTCGGTCGTCGACGTGGAGTTCGTCGAAGGCCTGCCCTCCATCCGCGAGCTGCTCGTTGGCGGCCCCGGCTCCGACCTCCGGCTCGAGGTCGTATCGCACACGAGCCCCAGCTCCGTGCGGTGTCTCTCGTTCGTGGACACCGCCGGCGTGGCAAGGGGACAGCAGGTGGTCGCAACCGGCGCCCCACTTCAAGTCCCCGTTGGAACCGGCCTGCTCGGGCGGGTCGTGGACGTGTTCGGCGAAGCCGCAGACGGAACCGGACCCATCCAGGTCGAGGGGCACAGAGCTGCTTACGGCCCGCCGGTGCCGCTCACACAGCGCTCGACAGCGAGCGAGGTGCTGTACACGGGCATCAAGGCCATAGACCTACTCTCACCGCTGGAGCGAGGCGGGAAGGCCGGCCTCTTCGGAGGGGCGGGCGTTGGCAAGACCGTCCTCATCTCGGAGCTGATCCACAACATGGCGGCGCAGCACCGTGGCGTGAGCGCGTTCTGTGGGATCGGCGAGAGATCGCGCGAGGCGGAGGAGCTGATCAGGGACGTGCGCGACGCCGGCGTTCTCGACAAGACCGTCCTCGTCTTCGGCCAGATGAACGAGCCGCCTGGAGCCCGCTTCCGCGTGGCTCACACCGCGCTGACGATCGCGGAGCACTTCAGGGACGCCAAAGGCCTAGACGTTCTGCTGTTGATAGACAACATCTTCCGCTTCGTGCAGGCAGGCATGGAGGTGTCGGGCCTGCTGGGCAACCTCTCTTCCCAGATGGGTTATCAACCGGCGCTGGCCACCGAGCTGGCGGAGCTCCAGGAGCGGATAGCCAGCACCGAGGCAGCCTCGATCACCTCCGTGCAGGCCGTGTACGTTCCCGCAGACGACTTCACGGACCCCGCGGTAGTCCACACGTTCGGCCACCTTTCAGCCTCCGTTGTGCTGTCGCGGGACCGGGCCGGACAGGGCTTCTATCCGGCCATCGACCCGCTACGCTCCAACTCCTCCCTGCTGGGCCCTGACGTCGTCGGCGAGCGCCACGACAACGTGGCTCGGGAGGTCCGCTCGACGCTGGCTGGCTACGAGGACCTCAAGGACATAATCGCGATGCTGGGGCTCGACGAGCTGAGCGAGGACGACAAGCGCCTGGTCTCCCGCGCCCGCCGGCTCGAGCGCTACCTGACTCAACCGTTCCACGTCACAGAGCAGTTCACCGGCATGCAGGGCGCGACGGTCAGCCACGAGCGCCTACTGGACGACTGCGAGGCGATCCTCGGTGATGAGCTGGCCGACGTGCCTGAGAACGCCCTCTACATGATCGGGTCGCTGGACTCGCTGGAGACCGGCGTTTCTAAGGTGTCGGCGTGAGGCTGCTTCTCTCGGTGCCGACCGGCGTCCTCGTCGACAGCCGCGTCACGAAGTTGTCTGCCGAGTCGGACTTCGGCTCGTTCACGATGCTTCCGCGGCATGCCGACGGTGCCGTCCTGTTGCGGCCAGGGCTTCTCTCCTACGTGAGCCCGGAGGGCGAGGAGGTGTTCGTCGCCGTCGACGATGGCGTGCTCGTCAAGGCGGGCAGCGAGGTGCGGGTCGCATGTCAGCGGGCGGTCGTCGCGGGTGCGCTGGAGACCGCAGAGGACGTCCTGGCCGAGCATCTGCACGAACACGACGAGATGGAGCGGCGGGCGAGGACCGCCCTTCTGAGACTCGAGGCCGAGGTGGTTCGGCGTCTCGGGGACCTCTGATGACGCCCGAGAGGACCACGGGGGCGGCCGCGTCGGCGCCACCAGAGGAGCGGCCCAGGGTGGACGAGGCTTCCAACGACGGTCCGCCAGCGGCCGCACGAACCGACGCGCAGGACCAGCGCAGGCACGACCCGCTGCTCGAGGCCGTGTCCCGTCAGCAGGAGCGCAAGCTCAGGGCGCGGCGAGAACGACGACCGGAGCTGCTGAGGGGCTTCGGCGCCAGCGGGATGGTCGGCTGGTCCGTCGCGGTCCCGACGCTCATAGGGATTGCGGTGGGCGTGTGGCTCGACGGCCGCTACGGGCGGTCGTTCTCTTGGACTCTGACGCTCATGGCGGCCGGCCTGGTCGTAGGTTGCCTTACCGCCTTGTACTGGGTAAAGAGGGAGTCGGAGGGTGGCTGACGCGGTGATGGCTGTCGGGCTGGGCGCGCTGGCGGGCGTCGCCATAGGCGCGGCGTTCTTCGCCGGCCTGTGGCTGACGGTCAGGGGGGTCGCGGAGCAGGGCCGGCCACGCTCGTTGCTGCTCGTCAGCTTCGCGGTAAGGGCGGCCGTCGCCGTCGGCGTCCTGGCCCTGCTGGCACGTCAGGGGCCTCTCCCCCTGCTCGGAGCGCTCGGCGGGTTCCTCCTGGCACGCGTGCTCGTAACGCGCCTCGTGTCCGGAAGGGCGGAGCGGTCGCTCGCGAGCGTGCCGACCGGGCAACCGGCCGACGTGGGCGGCAAGCCCGTCGACGGCGCAGCGGCCGATGACCGAGGAACGTCGTGACCATCTCCCCGGACGAGATCGTCTACTTCAGCGTTGGACCGCTGGATGTCAGCGCCACACTCGTCTTCACGTGGGTCGTCATGGCCGTGCTCGTCCTGGCCTCCGTGCTCGTGACCCGCAGTCTGCGCGTAGAGCCGCCTCTGGGCCGCGGTCAGATCGTCCTGGAGGCGCTGATCGCCTTCGTCATCGACCAGATCCGAGAGGTGACGCGCCAGGAACCGCGCCGCTACCTGCCCTTTGCGGCAACGCTCTTCCTCTTCATCCTGGTAGCGAACGTGCTAAGCGTCGTTCCCGGTTTCCAGACGCCGACCAGCTCGCTGATGACGACGGGAGCGTTGGCGTTGGCCGTGTTCCTGGCCGTGCCGGCCTTCGGGATCTCGAAGCTGGGATTCGGCGGCTACCTGCGCACCTACCTAGAGCCCACGCCCCTCATGTTGCCTTTCACGGTCCTCGGGGAGGTGACCCGCACGATCGCGCTGGCGATACGCCTGTTCGGCAACGTGATGAGCAGCGGCCTGATCGCGACGATCCTGCTGGCCGTCGCCCCGCTCGTCTTCCCCGCGTTGATGCAGGCGTTCGGCTTGTTCTTCGGCGTCCTGCACGCCTACATCTTCACGATCCTGGCACTCGTCTACATAGCCTCGGGCACTTCAGAGGCCGATAAACGCATGACAAGGCGGAACGGAGGAGACGCATGAGCGAAATGTCCCTGGTGGCGATAGTCTCGATCTTCACGGCCGGCATCACGACGGCGATCGGCTCGGCGGCGGCCGCGATGGGTGAGGGCCGCGCCGCAGCGCAGGCCCTGCAGAGCATCGCACAGCAGCCGGACGAGGCGAACACGATCTCACGCACCATGTTCATCGGGCTGGCGATGGTGGAGACGAGCGGCATCTACTGCTTCGTGGTCGGGCTCATACTCATCTTCGCCAACCCGTTCTGGGGCGCGTTCTCCTGAGGAGCCAGTAACCTGCGATGACGTTCGACTGGTTCACGCTGTTCGCGCAGCTGTTCAACTTCGCCCTCCTGCTGGTGCTGCTGAGGATCTTCCTCTACCGGCCGCTACTGGCAACGATGGCCGAGCGCGAGGCGTTGGCGACCTCGGCCCTCGACGAGGCCAGGACGATGCGCCTGGCAGCGGAGAAGGAGCGCAGGTCGCTTGAGTCCGAGCGTGCGCGCGAGCAGAGCGAGCGCGACACGCGCCGCCAGAGCTTGGCGGAGGAGCTAGAGCGGCTCAGGCAGGAGCGGCTCGACTCCATCGTGCGGGAAGCCGAGAAGCTGCGCGCGACCACCCTGCAGGCACTCGAGCACGAGGTCGACAGCGCCCTCGACCGTCTTCGCGCCGGGCTGGCGACGATCGTCCTCGACGAGGTGCAGGACACGATCAAGTGGATAGCGGGCGAGGACCTTCACCGCCACGCCCTGAGCGCCTTCCTGGAACGGCTCCGGCACCTGCCGGAGGAGAGGCGAGCCGAGCTGGCGGCGGGCGCCGCGGCTCACGGTGTGCGGGTCACGACGCCGCAGCCGCTCGATGACGACCAGCAGGAGGCCGTCAGGAACGCCGTCGCAGAGGTTCTTCCGGCTAGAGAAGTCAGGTTCGAGACGGCGGAGGATCTGCTGCTTGGTGTGGTGCTCGACGCCGGTGGCTTGCGGCTAGACGGCTCGGCCGCGGCACGACTCGAGACATTGAGCCAGCGCTTCGCTCGGGTCCTCGGAGACTTAGGGCACGTCGGCCGCGAGACGGTCGCGTGAACCGCAGCTACCGGACGGGGAGCCCATGAGCCGGTCGCAGCGGGACGGATGGGAAAGCGCCAGCGGACGGGCAGACTCCGAGGGAACGACCGGGCGTGCCTACGATGCGGTGAACACCGGTCTTTCCGCCATCGATGCGGCGCGCAGGGAGACGCCGATGGGGCTCCTGGTGGGCGAGGTAGGTGTGGTCGAGTCCGTCTCTCAAGGCGTCGCATCGGTGCGCGGCCTGCCGGGCGCTACCGCTGGCGAGACGCTCGCCCTCGGTTCGGGTGCCCTTGGCCTTGTGAGCGACCTGCGTGAGGACGACCTGGGCGTCGTGATCCTCAGGGGTGCCGCGAGCGTGGCGGCCGGGCAAACGGTACGCAGGACCGGCGCCGTCCTCGATGTGCCCGTCGACCAGGACCTGCTGGGACGCGTGGTGGACCCGCTTGGAGAGCCGCTGGACGCGCGCGGTCGTGTCGGGTCAACGTCTCGGCTACCCGTCGAGCGCCCGGCCACCCCCATCGCACGCAGGGCACCGGTGACCGTGCCGTTGCATACCGGTGTGAAGGTCGTCGACGCGCTCTTCCCCATCGGCCGGGGGCAACGTGAGCTGGTCATCGGCGACCGTCAGACGGGCAAGACGGCACTGGCGCTCACGGCGATCCTCGCCCAACGCGATACCGGCGTGCTGTGCGTCTACTGCTCCATCGGAAGGCGCGGGGCCGAGGTCGCCCGCATAGTCAGCTCCCTCCGAGCGGCAGGAGCGCTGGATTACAGCACTGTGGTGGTCGCCCCAGCCGACGCGGAGCCGGGCCTCAAGCAGATCGCGCCGTTCGCTGCGATGAGCATCGCCGAGGCCTGGATGGAGGCGGGGAAGCACGTGCTCGTCGTACTGGACGACCTGACGCAGCACGCAATGGCTCACCGCGAGGTCTCGTTGCTGCTGCGCCGGCCACCCGGCCGTGAGGCATACCCTGGCGACGTCTTCTACCTTCACGCCCGGCTTCTCGAGCGCGCCACCCAGCTGAAGCCGGAGCTCGGTGGCGGCTCGCTGACGGTACTTCCCATAGTGGAGACGCAGGAGCGGAACTTGGCAGCGTACATCCCCACGAACCTCATCTCCATCACCGACGGTCAGATCGTGCTCTCGCCCGAGCTGTTCCGGCGAGGGCAGCTACCGGCAGTAGACGTGGGGCTGTCCGTCTCGCGCGTCGGCGGCAAGGCCCAGCTCCCCGCCTACAGGGCGGTCGCAGGCGGAGTGCGGCTCTCGTACGCCCAGTTCGAGGAGCTCGAAGAGTTCGCGCGGCTAGGCGCGGACCTGGACGAGGGCACGCGCAGCACGCTTGTCAGGGGCAGGCGCGTGCGCGCGGTACTGAGACAAGGCGCGGTCGAGACCGTGTCGGTGGGACGGCAGCTGATCACCCTGCTCGCCGTGAACGAGGGGCTCTTCGACGCGCTGCCGGCCTCTCGTATCCGGTCCATCGAGAGCGCGTTGGACAGGGCGGCAAGGATCGCCGCCCCGGACTTGCTCGCCAGGTTGGAGGGCGGCGAGCCTTTGACGGACGATGACCGCGCCGCCCTGCTGAAGATCGCGCGCGACGTCGTGGCAAGCTCGGAAGCGGAAGCATGAGCGCGGCCCCGACCCGCGCGGGAGCCGCGGCGTGAGCGGCAGTGGTCTGGTCCGTCGGCGCCTGGAGAGCGCCGAGAGCCTCGGTGGCGTCGTATCGACGATGAAGAGCCTGGCCTCGGTACGGGTGAGCCAGTACCGCAGGACGATGCGCGCTCTCGACGCTTCAACGCTGACGCTCGACCGGGCGGCACGAGCGATCCTCCACCTGCACCCGGAGCTGGCGGAGCCGCAGCCGGGGGACAGGGAAGCCCGCACGGCGGCGGTAGTCTTCGGGTCGGATCGCGGTCTGGCTGGCCCCTTCAACGACCGCATGGCGCGGTACGCGGAAGCCGAGCTGAGCAGCCCGCGAGCAGGTGAAGTGGGCGGCGTCGTGGCCGTCGGCCGCCGCCTTGCCGGGCGCCTGCGGGCGGCCGGCGTGCGGCATGACGAGCTGCTGTCGGCGCCCAGCTCGCTCGAGAACGTAGACGTAGCGGTCGCCAGGCTGCTTGGCATCATCGATGACTGGCAACGATCCGGCAGGGCGGGCCGTATCTGGCTCATCTACTCTCGGCCGGTGGGAGCGACCGGTTTCGAGCCGCGCAACGTGCAGGTTCTCCCGATAGACCCGCGGTGGCTGCGCCAACTACGGGACAGGCCCTGGCCATCGAAGCGGGTGCCCATGCAGCTCTCCGACCCACGCCGGCTGGTCCAGGGGGTGATCAGGCAGCGGATGGCGCTGGCGTTCGTCAAGGCCTTCGGCTCCTCGCTCGCGGCCGAGAACGCATCGCGGCTCGCGGCCATGGAGGCGGCCTCCCGCAACATCGACGAGCGCCTCGACAAGCTACGAAGCGCGTATCACAACGCCAGACAGGCGGCCGTAACGGCAGAGCTCCTCGACATCCAGGCGGCGGCGGAGGCGCTGGGCGACCTTTGAGGCGCCGCGACCATCGGCGTGGCGCCGTGAGGCCCTCGCGGCAGGTCGCGCCGGCCCTGCCGCGCCCTACCTGACCCTGGCAGAGTCGGGATCTAGCATCATAGAGCTCGCATCGACCGCCTCGAAGTCGGCGCCGGTTATCTGCTTGAGGTCCCTGAGCGCGTCGTTGTCCCAGCGTTCGTCCGGCGCTCCGGACAGGTACCAGGCAGAGCCGTTGTCCGCCAGGATCATGCCGTAGCGCTTGAGAGCCTCGGCCACGACGCGCGCCTGGTGCGAGAAACCAGAAGCATCGAAGTCCTCTCGCAGGCGGAAGCGCTGGCCCATTGGCGGGTACCGCTGACCGGTGAGGTCCGAGGCGTCGTGCCTGGCCGGCCACACGTGGTCTGCCCTTGTCATCGGCGCCGTGAACCTGAGAGCGTGGTCTATCGCGCCCGTGGCAACCTCTTCGTAGCGCACCAGGCCGGGCAGTATGGGAAGGCCGGCCGCGTCGGCCGAAGTCCAACCGTCCGGTCTCAGCTCGTAGCCGGAGAGGTCGAAGACGGCACCGGAGCCGGCGGCCCAGTCTCCGCTCGGCTGCCTCTCGGCATCGAAGACCTCGTAGAGCATGCAATCGCTCAGGTCTACGACGATCACGTGCCGGTCTCCGCCGGGCGCGACGCCGCCCGGGGGCGCACCCTCGACCGGCGCGTCGGCCGGGATGGGATACGGTCCCGGGTCGCTCTCGCCCGGGTAATAGAAGTTCACGTCGACCGGCGGCTGGCCCGCATGCACCGTTGTATATGGGATCCCGATGGGGGCGCCCTGCCACAGCCCGGAGCCGAAGTCGGGGTGCACGGTGGCCGCCGCACCTATCGTGTCGACGAAAGCCGCCGAGTCCTCGTGCACCGGCAGGTGGTCGACCCTCGCGTTCCACACGTGGTCGGCGGGGAACACGTCGCAACCGGCGAGAGACGGCGCTTCTCCCGGCCCGTCGCCAAGCTCGCCTTGGGCGGACCCGCAGGCGACGAGGAGGCACAGCGTCACGAGGGACAGCTTGAGCATGGACCGCCTCGGTACCTTGGGACGCGGCGTCATGGCGGGATCGTAGACGGCGGGGCCGGTCGTCACGAGTGAAGCGGGTCATGCTCCCGTAAGAACCGAAGGTGCATCCTGCGACTCGTGCGCAACATCCAGGCTCTGCTGGGCCCACTCGCCGGCTCGCTAGTGGCGTTCCTGGTGTTCTGGATGCTGTTCTCCGCTCCGGAGCGCGACCCCGTTCTCGCTGCGCCGCACACCCACTTCTGGATCGTCTCGGTAACGTCGCTGCTTGCGGTTGTTCTCGCGGTGCTGGTCGGCATCGCGGGCGCCCGCGCGCGCGACAGCCGCATCGTTTACCTTGCCGCGGGCTTCGCGAGCATGGCAGGGCTCTTCGCGCTGCACGGCCTCTCGACGCCCTTCATGATCCTTGGGCCCAACATGGTGACGCCCATCGCCTCGCAGCTCGCGCTGATCGCCTTCGCCGGTTCCATGGTCGCTGCGGCGTTCCTTCACCCCGTCGAGGCGCGGGGCCCTCTCCTGCGGCTGCTCGGAGCGTGGGTAGGCGTGATCGTCGCCTTCGACGTCGTTCTGATGCTGTGGCCGGGGCTCGCCCGCTTCGTGCCGGTCCACCTCACACCGCTGAAGCATGGCGTCGCCGTGGTGGTAGTCGGGATGCTCGTCCTCGCGGGCGTGCGATTCCTCGAGGGCTACCGCCTCTCTCGCTCGTCCATACACCTCGTCATGCTCCACGTCGTCGGTTGGGTGGTCGTCTCCCAGGTGATCATGACGCTGGGCGAGACGTTCCGGCTCTCTTGGTGGCTCTATCACTTCCTGCTTCTCTTCGCCGTTTGCGCGATGCTTTCCACGTTCGCGCGCCAGATGCGGTCGGGGCAGCTCAGCCGCAGCCTCAACGCCCTGCTGGATGACGATGCGGCTACCCGCCTCGCTTACGGCCTGCGTCCTGAGGTGCGGGCGCTCGTCGTCGCAACCGAGGCCAAGGACCCGTACACCGCGGGCCATATGCAGCGGGTCGCCGACATGGCCGTGCAGATCGGCCGCGCCATGGGGCTTGCCCCCGAGGACCTGCGCGTGCTGGCTCAGGCTGGCGTCGTCCACGACGTAGGCAAGATCGAGGTGCCGGACGCCGTCCTCAACAAGCCCGATCGCCTCGACGACTCCGAGCGAGCCCTGATCGAGCAACACCCGGCGAACGGAGAGCGCATCGGACGCACGCTCGGGATGCACAGACACGAGCTCGAGGTGATACGCCACCATCACGAGCGTTGGGACGGAGCCGGCTACCCCGACGGGCTAGCCGGGGAGAAGATCCCTCTGCTCGCGCGCATCATGGCCGTCGCCGACGTTCACGACGCTGTCACGTCTGCACGCGCCTACCGGTCCGCATGGTCGCCGGAGGAGGCGCGCAGCCTGTTGCAGCGGGACTCGGGCACGGCGTTCGACCCCAAGGTCGTGGAAGCGGCGCTCGATGTCCTGCGCGGCGAGACGGCTGTCGTCAAGCACAGGCGCCCTGACGTTCGCCTCACGCTCGCCGGCGCCGACTGAGACGGGCTCAGGGGCCGGGCCGACACAAGCTCCTGCACTCAGAAGACACGACCCAAGACCTGTTGCGCGACGTAAAGGGCCAGCGGCAACAGCACAGCCGTCGCGAAGCCTCTGAACAGGCTTGCCTCCCACGGCCAGGTCGAGGCCTTCTCGACCAGCTGCAGCTCGGCGGTCAACGCCTTAATCGTCTCGTTGGCGGAACCGGCCTCCAGGTGTTTGCCCGCTTCCACCGAGGCATGGACTTGTGCCAGGACGGTTTCCAGGAGGCGGGTGACGTAGACGATCCGCTCGGACCGCACGGCAGCGAGACGCAGGTGCGCTCCCCAGAGCGGCAGCAGGAAGACGACGAAACCCAGCCCCGAGAGCAGCGCGATGGCCGCGACGTTCAGCCGCTCCACGCTAGACACGTTCACGTCCGGGTAGACCGCCATCCACAGGTAGACGACGACCAACACCCCCATCGCCATGAGAGCCGAGTAGGCAGAGAACGCCTGGAAGCGGCGCACAATGAATACGTCTATGTCCTGCACCTGCCGGTAGATCCGGCGGACGATGCCCACTTGTCTGAGCACGTGATAGATGAGCACGCCTATCAGAGCCCAGGCCAGCATTGGAACGGCCACGAGCTCGAAGTAGTGGAGCCAACCCGAGCGTGCGAATCCCAGGCGCTCCAGGTACGGGGCCGTCACCGCATAGCGCTGCACCAGACCGAAGGTAATGCCAAGGACGGTCGCGATCGCGGTTCCCAACGCGGGCTTGGTGGTCAGGTGATAGCGGACGCTTCCGGGCCAATCGCTCGAGGGCGGCGGCTCGCCGAGACGGTCGAGAGCTGCGCCCGCCGCTCTGTCGAGGAAGTCCATCAACGCGAACGAGTAGGGAGCTAGCGCAAGCGCCAGCAGTATGAATGGCCATGGAGCGGCGCTCGCGGTACCGGCCTGAACCTTGCCGGCGTACTCGACAGCCACGACAGCCACCCAAGCTCCGAGACAGGTGACCCACACGGGCCAAGGGAGACGCGACAACCTCGCCTGCAGCGCGTCGACCCACCCCGGCCCGTACGGTGCTGTGACAGCGGGCTCTTCGACCGCCGCGACTGCTTCGATCGACCGTGCCGTCAACCGCATGGGGACCTCCTAGCTGCTACGACGCCTCGAATATAGAGGAGCAGGCGGTCCGGTTACGAGAGCCGGCGCTTGAACGCGTCGGCAGCCAGTCATGCCCTCCAGCGCGCCCTGCATATAGTGGAGCCTTGGCACGCAGCTCTCAAAGCCTCCTGGCAGGCCTTCTTATCGCTCTCGCCTCTGCCTGCGCCTTCGGCAGTTCTGGCGCATTGGCCAAGGGACTGATATCCGCCGGTTGGACGCCGGCTGCAGCCGTCGTGTGGCGGGTCGCCCTTGGCGCGATCGCGCTACTCCTTCCTGCCGCGGTGGCGATGCGCGGCAGATGGCACGCACTCGAACGCGGATGGCGCACCGTCATGCTCTTCGGTTTCCTGGCGGTTGCCGGCTGTCAGCTCGCGTTCTTCCAGGCGGTCGAACGCCTGTCCGTAGCGGTCGCGCTGCTACTGGAGTTCTCCGGCGGGGTGCTCCTCGTCGTGCTGTGGCACTGGTTCTTCAAGGGCCGTAGACCCAGGCGGCTCACGCTCCTCGGGTCCGCCATCGCGTTCGCGGGCCTTACCCTTGTCGTCGATGTCTTCGGCGCCGTCAACGTCGACACGGCAGGCGTGATGTGGGCGCTGGCCGCAGGGTTGGGCATGGCTGCCTACTTCGTGATCTCGGAGGACGAGAGCCACGGCCTGCCCACCCTCGCCGTCGCCGCGGGAGGGCTGGCGGTGGGGGCGGCCGTGCTGCTGCTCGCTGGCGCCGCCGGCATCATCCAGATCGCCTGGCAGCCAACGTCGATCCAACTGGCTGGCTGGTCGGTGCCGTGGTGGTACGGCGTCCTCGGACTCAGCCTGTTCGCAGCCGCCTTCGCCTACGGCTCCGGCGTCGCGGCGGTGCGCAGGTTGGGCTCCAAGCTGGCATCGTTCGTCGGCCTGTCGGAGGTGATCTTCGCCGTCGGCTGGGCGTGGCTGCTGCTGGCCGAGGTTCCGGCCCCTATCCAGCTACTGGGCGGAGCGCTGATCGTCGTGGGCGCCGTGGTCGTCCGCCTGGACGCCGAACAGGCGCTTGAGGTGGAGGCACCCGCCGCAGCAGGTCCAAGTGTTGTCCCAGGAGACTGAGCACCGCCGACGCGCGGCGATCCGGCACGCCTCAGCGAGTGAGGCCCAACCAGTCGAGGACCTCCCAGCCGTGCCTCTCGAAGGCGGCGTCATCATGTTCTCGTGCCCACGTGACGGTGGCGAGCGCACCCAGTGCCGACACAGACCGGAGGGTCTGCTCGTCGTCAGCCGAGAAGCGGCCGCCGTAGCCATCGAGGAACGCGCGCTCGAGGTCGGGGCGCCGCCGCCACAGCCCCGTCCACAGACGCTCGAGGTCGGCGAGGCGCCAGTCGGGACGGGAGTGCTCGAAGTCGATGATCACAAGGCTCCCGCCGGCGTCCACGAGCCAGTTCCTCGGCGTGAAGTCCCGGTGGCACCTCACCCGCCGCTCGTTGGCCAGCCGAGGCAACGCCTCCGATACGCGGTCTTTCACGCGGAGTGCCACGGCGCCCGGCACGATGCCTTCCGACCGCTGCAGCCACGACTCCATGCGCGCGCGGTATGCGGCGTCGAGGGGTACCGGGTCATCGTCTTTGAACGGCAGGCCGTGGAGCGCGCCAAGGAAGGCGCCTGCCCGTCGGTGAACGTCCCTCTCCTCCGCCTGCGACAGGACCGTCGCTTCCACACGCTGACCTCGTTCGAACGACAGCGCCAGCGCCCTGACGTGCCCCTCGAAGGCGAGCAGCAACTCTGGCACGTCCACGCCGGCCGGCAGTCGACCCCGAATCCGCGGGAGCCACTCCCGGTACGCCGTCAGCTCCTGTTCGAACTTGCGTTGCTGCCTGTGCGCCTTGAGGACGACCGTCCGCTGCCGGCCCTCCACCACCCATACTCCCGACTCGGCATGGTCCCAGGAGACGTCGATCGCGTTCGAGATGACACCGGTGACGCCGCTTACGACCCGCAGGAGCTCTGGCGGCGGGGCCTCCGTGCCGGAGGACGCGTCGACCTTAGGTCGTTCGGCGGCTGACTCGTCGTTATGCGGGCCCGACACGGCCGGCCAAGCTAGCACGACCGCCGACTACCGGACCTTGCTCCGGGCGCGGGCAGCGTCACAGCACGGCCACCCTCCGGTCGCCCAGCACGGCCGTGTAGCCGGCGCCGGGCGCCTCAAGCGAACCCTCAAGGCGGGTGTCCAGGAGCGTCGGCTCTCCGCCCTTCTCCCCGGACACGAACTCCAGCACCGCGGCCGCCACGGCCTCCGGCTGCTGTACCCCGAGGTCGTGGGCGGCTCCGGGTATGACGCGCAGTTCGGACCGGGGAAGCAGGGTCATCACCTCGGCGGCGCCGTCCGGTGACAGCACTTGGCTGTTCTCCCCTCGTATCAGCAGGCTAGGCAAACTCACACCCCTGAGAGCCTCGGCGACGCGGTCCGGCTCGGCACCTTCACGGAAGAACTGCATGAGCCCATCGGCGTCGTAACGCCAGCGGTACAACCCATCGCGGCCCCGCCAGAGACCGTGCTCGACGTAGTGCCGCATCAGGTCGGGTCGTGCGTATGGATCTTGAGCAAGCCACTCAGCGACCGCAGTGTCCGGGTCCTGGTAGGACTGACGTCCGTACCAGTCGAGCGCGGCCGCGACGCCTTGGGCTACTGCGCCGTCCAGGCTTCTGGGACCGATGTCCAACATGACGAGGCGCGCGAAACGCCGCGGGTGCCCGTTCACCGCGAAAGCACCGGCCAACCCGCCCATCGAGTGGCCGACAAGCGTAACGTTCCAGAGGTCGAGGGCGCGGACGAAGCCCGCTGCGTCCTCGCCCATCTGCGGGGCGACGAACGGCGGTGTCCAATCTGTGCGCCCATGGCCTCGCTGTTCGAGGGCGTAGACCCGGAACCTCTCGGTGAGCCTGTCGATTGCCGTGTCCCACTCCCACGCGTTGCCCATGATCCCGTGCAGCAAGAGCAGGGGCGGCGCTCCACGGCGTCCGCGCACGCGGTAGTGCATCTTCAGGCCGTTGACCGTCACGAACCTTCCAGCGTTCTCGAGCATCTCTTCACCTCCGCTGCCGGTCTGTGTCCTGACCTTGCTCGCCTTACAGACCAACCAGTCGGTTTGGCATCGTAACGACCGACTAGTTGGTCTGTCAACGTGATAGGCTCGAGGAGTGACGGTAGAACCTCCGGTGAGGGCGCGCATCCTCGACTCCGCTCGCAGGCTCGTGACGGACAGGGGTTTCTCTGCCACCTCTGTCGATGCCGTGCTGGAGGAGGCAAGGGCATCGAAGGGCGCGTTCTTCCATCACTTCCCCACGAAGGCCGACTTGGGTAGGGCGATCGTCGAGGATTACGTTGCCGACGACATAGCCTTCCTAGACGGACTCATCGCCGAGGCGGAGGCGCTATCCAGCGACCCGGCCGAGAACATCCTCTACGTGACCCGCAGAATCGAGGGGCTAGGGGCAGCGCCACTGGCCGAGCAACCCTCGTGTTTGATGATCACCTTCATCTACGAGAACCAGTTGCACGTAGCCGGCATCGGTGAGCCTGTCGCCCGTTCGATCGAACACTGGCGCGTCCGGATCTCGGCCTTACTCGAACGAGCGGCCGCAACACGGCCCGGGTTGCGCGAGGCGGACATACCTGCCATCGCCGATCACTTCTTCGTCACGATCGAAGGCGCGTTCCTGCTGGCCCGCGCGACCTCGGACGCGACCGCGCTCAGGCGGCAAGTCGGACAATTGAGGCGTTACCTCGAGATGCTCCTCGCGTGACGTTGCCTTCGCACCATGACGTCCTTCACTGCGATGGTCCCGCCGCCGGATGGGACGCGCAGCCTCAAGTCAAGCTGGGCAACACGTGCTCGCCGAAGACCTCGATGAACCTCTCCTGCTCGCGGTTGACGTTGTGAACGTACACGCGATCGAAGCCCAGCTCCAAATCCGCCGCGAGCCACGCGGCGTGACTGTCGGGGTCTGACGAGACGCGCACCGCGCGCGCGACGTCCTCTGGCCTGACGAGCTTCGCTGCCTCTTCGAACTCTTCGACGGTGGCGAGGTTGCCCACGACCTCAGAGCCGAGCACGTTCGTCCGCCACTGCTCGTAG
The DNA here is from genome assembly GCA_964565625.1 of uncultured bacterium. Classification (GTDB taxonomy): domain Bacteria; phylum Deinococcota; class Deinococci; order Deinococcales; family Trueperaceae; genus DASRWD01. The sequence continues at coordinate 16,582 of CAZMFX010000014.1, read as the reverse complement.
GCGCCCTCGATCGCAGCAGCCTCGGTGTCAGCGAAGCTGTGCTTCGCCTGCAGGTAGGCCGGCTTGCCCTCGCCGCCCGCGGCTCGGAAGGCTTCGAGCACGGCCCCGTGCCGTGCGTCCGGTTGCGAGACGGTGATGAGGCCGTCGACCCACGGCGCCATCCAGGCCGCGGTCCGGCTCGTGATGGCCGCCCCGAGAAGCAGCGGCGGCTCGTCGGGTAGCGTGTGCAGCTTCGCCTCTACGACTCTGAAGTAGCGTCCTTCCAGGTCGACCGTCTCGCCGCGCCACAGCTCGCGGATGATCTCCACGGCCTCCTTGAGCCGCTCGTTGCGCCTCTTCTTCGTCGGCCAGTCCCCACCCACGATCCGCTCGTTCAGATGCTCGCCGCTGCCGAACGCCACCCAGACGCGGCCGGGATGCATCTCGGCGAGGGTCGCGAACGCCTGAGCCACGATCGCAGGGTGGTAGCGGTGCACGGGCGCGCACACCGATCCGTGGCTGAAGCTCGTTGCCTGCATGGCGGAGCCGAGCCAGGCCCACGCGAAGCCGGACTCGCCCTGCCTGTCGCTCCACGGCAGGAAGTGGTCAGAGCACATCGCGCCGGCGAACCCCGCGGCCTCGGCGTCAACGCACAGGCGCAGCAAACGGCTCGGCGCGAACTGCTCGTGAGACGCGTGGAAGCCGACGAAGGTATAGCTCACGCCGGGAACTCACCGGTCCGGAACCAGCGGAAGCCGTACGGGCCCAGGTCCAAGGTGCGGCCCCTGCCTACTGCGTCGTACGCGCCATCGGAGAACAGCTCGATGGCGTCGGAAAGGTCAGGCACCTCGTCCGGCAGCACGACGCTCACCCGCTCGTCCGCGAGGTTGTGGAACGCCAGCGCCATGGCACCTCCCAGTTCGGACATGTGAGCCAGGACCGATCGGCGGTCGACGTCGATGAACTTCGGCTCCCCGCCGCCGAACTCCGGGCTCTCCCTGCGCGCCCTTATCGCCCGCTGCACGAAGTTCAGCAGCGACGTGGGGTCCTTCCGCTGCACGGCGACGTTGAGCGTCTCGTAGCCGTAGTCGCCTCCGGCGATGACGGGGTGCACCAGCTGGTCTGCAGGCGCATCGGAGAAGCCGCCGTTCTTGCGCCCCGACCACTGCATCGGCGTACGCACGGAGTTCCGCTCCTTCAACGTCAGGTCGTCGCCCATGCCGATCTCGTCGCCGTAGTACATGACGGGGACGCCGGGCAGCGACAGGAGCAGGCTGTGCGCCAGCCGCAACCGTGGCTCGTCGTTCTTGAGGAGAGGCGCGAGCCTGCGCCTCGATCCGCGGCCGTAGATCTGCATCTCGGGTTCCGGCGCCAACGCCTCCAGCACCCTGTCCTGCTGGACGCTCGTCAGGCGCTCGAAGTCCAGCTCGTCGTGGTTGCGCAGGAAGTTGGCGTAGCTGGAGCCGAGTGGGGGCGCGGGCAGCGCCTCGAAGACGTGCCTTATGCGCGTGGCGTCAGCGTCCACCAGCGCCAGGAAGAAGTTGCCAGGCAGGTAGAAGTTGAGGACCATGTGGAGGCGGTCGCCGTCCCCGAAGTACGGCTCGTACTCGTTCGGCACGGCGTCGACCTCGCCAAGGAGTATCGCGTCGTGCCGCTGCGACACGACGTACTCCCGCAGCTCCCTCAGCAGGTCCTTGGGGTCGCCGTCGTAGTGGACGTCGCCCTTCGGGTGGAGCATGCGCGGGACCGCGTCCATGCGGAAGCCGGACACGCCGAGCCTGAGCCAGTAGCCGAGGATCTTCTTCATCTCCTCGCGCAGGCGTGGATTGCTGGCGTCCAGGTCGGGCTGGAACGGATAGAAGTTGTGATGGTAGTAGGCCTTCGCCTTCCTGTCGTACGTCCAGACCTTGCCGACGCCCACGAGGTTCTCGTCCCCTTCGACCTCTATAGGCTCCTCGGACCAGACGTAGAAGTCGCGGTACGGGGAGTCGGGATCCGAACGCGCTGCCTGGAACCACGGGTGCTCGTCCGAGGTGTGGCTGAAGGTGATGTCGATGATCACGCGCATCCCGCGTGCCTCAGCCGCCTTGAGGAAGCGAACGAAGTCCCCTGCCGAGCCGAACCTGGGATCCACCCTGTAGTAGTCCCTGACGTCGTAGCCGTCGTCGCGGCGCGGCGAGTCGTAGAACGGCAGGAGCCATACCACCGTCACGCCGAGGTTGACGAGGTAGTCGAGCGCGTGGGCCAGGCCGTCGAAGTCGCCGACGCCGTCAGCGTTGCTGTCGAGGAAGAGCTCGGGAGGCGCCTCGTAGATGACGGCGCGCTGGTGCCAGTCGACGAACGCCCTGCGCCCCGGCAGCCGCAGTCCGCTCACGGCTAGCGCGCGCCCGCCAGGTGCTCGAACGCGATCTGGTCGATCCGCTCCAGGCCTATCCCTCTCTCCCTGAGCATGTCGAGGTCGAACTCGTGCTCCTTGAGCTTCCTGGCGTTGTCCTTGGAGAACGCCATGAGGGCCTCCAGCTCGCCGTCACGCACGTAGTAGGCCTGGCGCCACTCTCTTACCTCAGGGTCGTTCGCGAACTTCTCCGCCGTCTCGCGCAGGATGAGGTAGCTGCGCATGGACCCGCGTACGAAGTCCCAGACTCCGTCCATGTCCTCGGTCCGGAGGGCGTGGGAGTCGAACTGCAGCGGCCCGTCGTAGTGCTCGCTGAGGAGCGCCACCGTGAAGAGCGCCGTGGACGGGTTCTCGGAGGCGAACCTGCGGTCCTGGTCGAACCGACCGAACCTCTGGTCGTTGAGGTCGACATGAAAGAGCTTGCCGGCGTCGATAACCTGAGCCAGCACCTGAGGGAAGTTGAGGCCTGCCATTATCTCGTGAGCTATCTCGGGGTTCACGCCGACCATCTCCGAATGGTCGAGGGTGGCGATGAAACCCAGCATCGCGCCGGCCGTGGGCAGGAAGGTGTCGCCGCGCGGCTCGTTGGGCTTCGGCTCGAGAGCTAGGCGGTAACCGTAACCCTGCTCCTCCGAGTACGCGCAGAGGTAATCGAGCGACTCGCGCCACCAGGCGTGGGCGTCCAGCAGCTTGCCCGACGCGTTCACTTCCGTGCCCTCGCGGCCGCCCCACATGACGAAGAGCGGAGCGTCGAACTCCTTGCCGAGGTCCATGGCACGCATCGCCTTCTGAACGGCCCTGCCGCGGACCCGGGAGTCGGCGCTCGTGAACGCGCCGTCACGGAACATGGGGTCGGAGAACAGGTCACAGCTCACCATCGAGACCACCATGCCGGCGTCCCTCACGGCCTCCCTGAACTCCCTGACGATCCTGTCCTTCTCGCTCGCCTTCTCGGCCGGTATCAGGTCGTCGTCGTGGAAGTTGATGCCCCACACGCCCAACTCGCCGAGCTTCCTTACGACCTCGACGGGCTCCGGTGGCTCGCGGGTCGGCTTGCCGAACGGGTCGAGACCCACCTTCTTGGTTATGGTCCACAGCCCGAAGCTGAACTTGTCCTCGCGGGTAGGCTCGTACATCGTCGCCTCCTCGCCCTTCGGCGTAGCACCGGCAGAAGTGAGAAGAGGTCCGTTGTTCCTGAGCTAGACGAGACAACGCGCACTGCGCGACGCTCACGCTGCCCCACTAACATCGGCTAGGGAGGCAGATGATGGCAGAAGCATCTCAGTCGATCGGCCGCCGCGTGTGGGTGATACCCGAGGGGTACATACCCTCAGGCAGCACCGGCGAGGGCCGGGCGTTCGAGAGTCACGAGACGGCTTGCATACTCAACCCGGGCGACAGCGACGCGAGCGTGGAGGTGACGCTCTACTTCACGGACAGGGAGCCTGTCGGCCCGTACAGGGTGAGCGTCCCGGCCCGGCGGACCAGGCACATGCGCTTCAACGACCTGGAAGACCCGGAGCCGGTGCAGCGCGACACCGACTACGCGTCGGTATTCGTCTCGGACGTCCCCATCGTCGTGCAGCACACCCGGCTCGACTCGAGGCAGGCCGAGCTTGCGCTCCTCTCCACGATGGCGTTCCCCGCCGGCTGAAGGGCACGGCCGAGGCGCGCAGATCGACTGGTCATCTGACATCACGGCCGCCTCCAGGCAGCACTGTTACCCTTCCTCGGTGCTTCTGAGCGTCCCATCACTCCGAGAAGCGATGCGCCGCGCTCCGGAGGTCGGCTCGACGCGGCAAGGCCGCGCACTGGCAACGGAGCTGGTCGAAGAGCACGGTTGGAACTCCACCTCGTATCAGGTGCTCGACCCCGGCATGCGCCACTGGTTCAGCTCCGCTGGCGACGGTCTTGTCGCGTACGCCGAGGTCGTGGGCCACCGGATCGTCGCGGGAGCGCCCGTCACCTCGGAGTCGCGGCTGGCAGCTGTGGCCTCCGAGTTCGAGGAGGCTTCGCGTCTGGCGGGCCGCAGGGTCAGCTACTTCGGCGCAGAGGAGCGGTTCGTCTCCGCTTCGGACGGCAGGTACTCGCGGCACCTCATCGGCTACCAGCCGGCCTGGGATGCGAGCACGTGGGCGCGGCGCTTCGACTCTGACAGATCTCTCAGGGCGCAACGGAACCGCGCGGCCAACAAGGGCGTCAGCGCCCGGGAGCGGCCAGAGGCGGACGAGTCGGCCGACGACCTAGCCAGCTGTCACGCGGCGTGGCTCGCCTCGAAGCGCCTTCCTCGCCTGGGTTTCCTCGCGCACTCCAACGCCGAGGGTGCAGGTGAACACGCCTCCAGCGGCCGCCGGCTCTTCGTCGCGACGCTGCCGGGTGGTCGCGTTGGGGCCTACCTGACCGCCTGCCCCGTACCCAGGCGTAACGGCTGGCTCGTTGACAAGGTCGTACGGCGGCCCGACGCTCCGAACGGCACCGCCGAGCTGCTCATAGACGCCGCAGCGCGGGCGCTGGCGGACGGGTCCGACCGGCTTACGTTGGGGCTCGCCCCGCTCTCCGGGATCGTGAGGTCGGCCGCGAGCGAGAACGAGGACGCCGGCGTCGACGTGGAGGTCCCGGCTTGGATCGGCCTCGTGGAGAGGCTCGCGGTGCGCCACGGTCGCCGGTTCTACGACTTCGCGGGCCTGTACGCGTTCAAGAGGAAGTTCAGGCCGGACGCATGGGAGCCCGTGTACCTGCTCAGCCGGGACCCCAGGCTGAGCTTCGGGACCATGCTGGCGGTCGCTGGCGCGTTCGTCCTGGCCTGAGGCCGCGAGCGCTCGCTCCCCACTTCAGGCCGTCTGGCCGGCGTGCACCCCCTCCGCGATCTCCTCTACCAGCTTTCGCGTGAACGCCTGCAGGTCGGCCGGGCTGCGACTGGTCACCAGCCCGCGATCCACGACGACCTCCTCGTCCACCCAGTTGCCCCCCGCGTTGCGGACGTCGGTCTGCAGGCTCGGGTACGAGGTGAGCCTGCGGCCCTCAACGACTCCGGCCTCCACGAGTACCCAAGGTCCGTGGCAGATCGCGGCGACGGGTTTCCCCGCCTCGAAGAACGCGCGCACGAACCCGACGACGTCTTCGTTCGCGCGCAGCTTGTCCGCTCCCACGGTCCCACCCGGCACGACGACAGCGTCGTAGTCAGCTGCCCTGGCTGCGCCGTACTCGATATCGACCTCGTGCTCGCTCCCCGGCTCTAGGTCGTTGTTCCGCGTCATCGCCTTGCCGCCTTCCGGACCGATGAGGACCGTCTCGGCACCAGCTTCCAGGACCGCGCGCATCGGCTCGACGAGCTCGATGTCCTCGGTCCCCTTCTCCGCTATCAGGAACGCCACCCTCTTGCCGCTCAGGTCTTGCGCCACGTCACACCTCCGTGGCGGACAACGCTAGAGGTCCGTCGGATGAGTAGGGTGCAGCCAGCCGTGCATGGCATCCGATGCGTGGCGGTACCCGATCGCGATCGTCTCGGCGTAGTCGTCGAACTCGAGCGACGTCACCTCGCTCGAGGGGTACGTGATGACCAGGTCGGCGTAGCGCGCGGCCTCATCGAGCAGGCTCTTGCTCGCAAGCGATGACGATCGCATCAGCGTGCCTAGGAGGCTTGGGGCCCTTATCCGCGTCCCGAAAGGCAGCACCTTCGACCTGAGGACCTCCCAGCCCGACACGTCGTCCGGGAAGTGCATGCGCCTGCCCTCGGCCGCGCCTCCGTATGCGTTCGAGGCGATGACGGTCCCCTCCCCCATGAACTCCCTCAGCAGGTCCACCGGCAGGTTGTTCATCACCCCACCGTCGACGAGGACCTCGGTGCCGCCCTCCGAGAGGATGGGGGTGAAGATGCCCGGGATCGCGGTGGAGGCCCTGACCGCCCGCCACAAGAGCCCCCGGTCGTGCACGCGTATCTGAGCGCTCGTCAGGCTCGCGGAGACGCAGAGGAACGGGATCCACAGGTCCTCGATGCGCGTGTCCTCGCCGAAGATCGAGCGCAGCATCCGCGTGACCTTGCGCGAGCGGGTCAGGGCGACGAGCGGGAGCGTGCGGTCCATCAGCTGGCGCCTGTCGCCGAAGCGCTCCGCCACCCTGTACCCGGCCGCGGCCTCGCGGGTCAGCGCGTGAACCCCGCCGATGAGCGCCCCCATCGAGGTGCCGTATACGACATCTACGGGGACCCCGTGCTCCTCCAACGCCCTGAACAACCCTATGTGCACGTAGCCGCGGGCACCGCCGCCGGAGAGGGCCAAGCCGACGGCGCGCCCACCCAGCCGCCGCGCCAGGCGGTCGAGGTCGTCGACCTCCCCCAAGCGGACGTGGTGATGAGCGCTAACGTCGTACCTCTCCAGCCAGCGTGCAGTGCCGCTCGGCATCAGCGTGGTGTCGGGATGCACGAGCACGAGCTCGAGCGAACCGTGCGGCGCGTCGTGCGCGGCCTCCGCGGGGCCGCTGGGCTCTTCCCGAGCGTCAGCGACCAACAGCACCGTGTCCGCGAGCCTCAGGCAACGCCGCCGCCATGGGGTGTCGGCGGCGTCACCCACCAGGACCACGCTCTCGTGGCCGCGCACCTGTTGTTCCAGCCACA
>CAZMFX010000014.1:0-9496 GCA_964565625.1 uncultured bacterium | reverse complement strand
GCGGCGGCGGCGACCGGTATGGCGACGACGTGCCCGTCGCGCGTCGCGATCGCCTCGTGCGTCCTGACAGGGTTGCCGCTTACGGCGGCCTCACCCAGAACGCCCCCGCGGAAGACGCTGCGGCCTATGTGACCGCTCTGGTCGCGGACGTCGAACCTGCCGGACACGACGACGTAAACATGCTGAGCCGGCTCGCCGACGCGGTAGAGCGCCTCACCGCTCGCGACCGCACGCCACGTCGCTTCGGCGCCAAGCGCCGCGATGTCCGCCTCCGCCCCGTCACCCAGCCTGTCGGCGAGGAGCGCCGCTAGCTGCGCACGCTGCAGCCGCGGCCTGCCCACCTCGTGCACGGCCGCGAGCACGTGTGGCCTTTCGGCCGTCAGCCGCTCGAAGTCTTCACGGCCGAGGCGCCACAGCTTGGCGCCGGCCTGCGTTGCCGTGACGGTGGCGTTACGCTCCGGCGCCGTGAGGAGAGCCATCTCGCCGACCACGGCACCCGGCTCGAGTCGGTCGATCTCGGCACCGTCGAGCGTGACGCTGAGCGCGCCGCTAGTCAGCAGGTACATCGCGTCTCCCGCCTCGCCCTGCCGGATGACGGTCCCGTGCGGCGGAACCTCGAGCGGCTCGAGGAGTCGAGCGAGGACCACCAGCTCCTCTGCGTCAAGCCCCCGGAACAGGGGCACGCCGCGAAGTACCTGTGAGACGTTGTCAGGTGAAGCAGGCAAGCCGCCTCCTAGTTGTGAACCCTTGTGGCCGCTCAGGGCGACGTGGACACGGCCCGCCGAAGCAGGCTAGCAGAACCGCGGCCGTCGACATGCGCGTGTCAGCACGAGCGTCCCGGCGACCCGTTGCCCGTGCGCTAGCCTTGTCCGCGTGACAGAGAAGCTAACCGCCGCCGAAGCTCGTCGCATCTTCCTGCACGCACAAGGGCTCGCTCGCCGCCGCCCGTCCGGTAGCGTCGGCACGAAACGCTTCCGTGAGTACCTGCAGCGGCAGGGCGTCCTGCAGCTCGACAGCGTCAACGTTCTGGCCCGGGCCCACTACATGCCGCTCTTCTCCCGCCTGGGCGCGTACGACCAGGACAGGCTCGACGAGTACCTGTGGTCCTCTGGCGAGACCTTCGAGCACTGGGGTCACGAGGCGTCCGTGATGCCCCTTGGTCTCCTGCCCGACCTTCGTCACCGCATGGAGTTCCAGGAGCAGAGATGGATGCGGCACTTCGAGAAGACACGTGGCGGGATGCCGGAGATCATCCCCGACGTCGAGCGCGCCGTGCACGAGCAGGGGCCGTTGAGCGCCAAGGACCTGGCGCACCTGGAGGAGGACAGGGGCAGGAAGCGGGGCAGCTGGTGGGACTGGAACGAGACGAAGCTGTCTCTCGAGTTCCTGTTCATCACCGGCCGGGCGGCCGTGGCGGGGCGCCCCAACTTCCAACGCCTGTACGCCGCGCCGCGACAGGTATGGCGAGAGCACGCCGACGTGCCCGGCCTGCCGAGGAAGGCAGCCCAACAGCGCCTGTTCGACCATGCCCTCAGGGCCAACTGGATAGGCACGGTGGCGGACATCGCCGACCACTTCCGCATACGGCTGCTCTCCGAGGCCAAGCCCCTGGCGGAGTCGGCCGTCGAACGGGGGCTCGCCAGGTGGGTGGAGGTCGAGGGTTGGAACCAGCCGGCGCTGCTCTCGGTCGAGGCGGAGGACCCTGGCCGAGCCACGGGCGCAGCTCTCCTCTCCCCCTTCGACCCTGCCGTGTGGTTCAGGGACAGGCTCGAGCGCATGTTCGGCATGGAGTACCGCATAGAGATCTACACGCCGGCACCCAAGCGCAAGTACGGCTACTACACGCTCCCGTTCATGCTGGGAGACCAGATGGTGGCCCGCGTGGACCTGAAGGCCGACCGCAAGGCCGGCGACCTGCTCGTGCAGGCGGCCTGGCGGGAAGAGAGCCCGGCCCCGGGAGCCCGGCGTCGCAGCGACTCGGAGGTCGCGGCCGCGCTGTCTCGCGAGCTGTGGCTCATGGCAGAGTGGCAGGGCCTCTCGGATGTGGTGGTGAAGCCGGTAGGAACGCTTGCGCCGGCCCTTCAGGGCGTCAAGCGGAACGAAGCGGCGTGAGCGGGCGCGACCTTACGGCGACAGAGGCGCGCAACCGTCTGATGCTGCGGGCTCGTGACGCCATGGACCGCGAGTTCGACCGCGAGCTGGACGTCTCGGCGTTGGCGCGCAGTGTCGGCATGTCCGAAGCGCACTTCATAAGGACCTTCAAGGACGTCTTCCTCGAGACCCCGCATCGCTACCTCCAGAGGCGCCGGGTAGAGCGCGCCATGTACCTGCTGAGGGAGACCGAGCGCAGCGTGACCGACGTCTGCTTCGACGTCGGGTTCAACAGCCTCGGCACGTTCAGCCGCACGTTCAAGGAGATCGTCGGGATCTCGCCGACGTCCTTCCGACAAAAGTGGGGCCCGGTCGCAGCGGTTCCCACCTGCTTCGCCATGGCCTGGGCGCGGCCGAGCAGTTTCGGAGAAGCGCCGCGGGGAGCCCATCCGTACAGTGACCCATCTGCGGACGAAGAAGCCGCGGAGGTCAAGGAGTAGTGATGATCAAGAACATAAACATCTCGCATATCTGGGTCTTCGACCAGGACGAGGCGCTCGACTTCTACGCAGGCAAGCTGGGCCTCGAGGTGAGCGCCGACATGGAGTTCGGTGGGCAGATGCGCTGGCTGACGGTCAGGCCGCAGGGCGTCACGGACCGCGAGATCCTGCTTGAGAAGGTGGCTCCGCCCAGCGTAGATCCGGAGGCCGCCAGCCAGATACGCGAGCTGGTTGCCAAGGGTGCATCGGGCTTCGCTGCCGGCTTCGTGACCGACGATGCCCAAGCCATGTTCGAATCGTTGAAGGCCAAGGGGGTCGACATCACAGAGGAGCCGACGCAGCAGTTCTACGGCATCGACTTCGCGGTGCGCGACCCGTTCGGGAACCGGATCAGGTTCGTGCAGTTCACGCAGCAGGGCGACGGCGTGCCGAACCCGGGCGCCGAGGTCGGCGCCACCCAGTAGACGCGCCACCAACCAGGTAGGTTCGCGCCGGCCCCGGACGCTAGGGCCGGCGCGACCTCGTCAAGGAGCTCCCATGGATGTCCGCCGGGGTAGCATCTACGGCCATGCCACAGGCCCAGGACCCGGAGCAGTTACCCGATCACGTCGCTCACAACCGCGAGCAGTGGGACGCGCGGGCGGACTGGTGGGTGGGCCCGGGCGAGCGCTCGTGGGCCCTCGATGAGCCGGTCTGGGGTGTCTGGGGGGTACCGGAGTCCGAGCTGAGCATGCTGCCGCCCGACATGGCGGGCATGGAAGCGGTGGAGCTGGGCTGTGGGACCGGCTACGTTTCGGGTTGGATGGCGCGCCGAGGCGCGCGTGTCACCGGCATAGACAACTCGGCCAACCAGCTGGCCACGGCCCGCCGCCTCGCGGCTCGGCACGGCGTGGAGCTGACGCTGCTCCACGGCAATGCCGAGTCCACGCCGTTCGACGACGAGAGCTTCGACTTCGCGATAAGCGAGTACGGCGCTGCGATCTGGTGCGACCCGTACGCCTGGATACCCGAGGCGCACCGCATCCTCAGGCCGGGCGGGCGCCTGGTGTTCCTGGGCAACCACGTACTGGCGTCTGTGTGCACGCCGCTGGACGGCAGCGAGGTCACGCGTAGCCTGGAGCGCGGCTACTTCGACCTGCACAAGCTCGACTTCCGCGACGTGGCCGTTGACCCGGGCGGCGTCGAGTTCAACCTGCCCATCTCGGGTTGGTTCGCGCTGTTCCGGCGCGTGGGCTTCGAGGTGGAGGACTTCCTGGAGCCCAGGGCCCCTGAGCACGTCACCGAGACCTCGTTCTCCGTGCCGCCCGAGTGGGCCAAGCGCTGGCCGTCCGAGCACGTCTGGAAGCTCCGCAAGCGCTGACTCCGCTGAGCCGCTGAGCCGTTTCTCCGCTCGGCCGCTGGGCCCTTCTCAGGTCAATCAGGGGTCGAGGGGCACCGTTGCCACGCTGAAGTGGAAGCGGCGCAAGCCCGGCTCCGGCGGCTCCTCACCCTCCACCGGTCGCTTGCCGAAGCGCTCAAGCGCCCCGTACAGCACCTCGCGCAACTCGAGGGCCTCCGCCTGCGTCAACCACACTTCCGCCCAGAAGTCGATGCCGCCCCGCGGGTCCAGCCAATCGGTGCGCAGGGCGGCATCCGTTGCGCTGGCGAACCACACCTCGCCCCGTTCGTTGCGGAAGAGCGACTGGCCGATGCGGCCGTACTGGGCGATCTGGCGGGCCTGGATGCGGATCCGCTCCCTGAAGGCCGGGAGCATCTGCTCCAGCATCCGCTCCTCGAGCGTCGCGAAAGGCGTGACCTCGTATGGGATGAAGTAGGCGTCGTGAACCGACCGGTAGACCTTCACCGGCCGCCCCGGGCGCTTCTCCTCCCGAACGATGCGCAGGAGCCCGGCTGCCAGGTACTGACGCACCCGGTAGAGGACCGCGTTGAGGTCGCTTCCCGTCTCGGCGGCGACCTGCGAGACGGTGCGCTCGCGGGCCAGGAACGGGCGGAAGAGCCGCTGCGTGTCCGGGTCGGTGAGGAGGCGCGCCTGCTCGGGGTCCGTCACGGAGTGGAAGCTCACTCCCGTCGGCGGACGGAACCGCGCCTGTTGGCTACCTGAATCCTGGTCTGCCATTCACAGTAGGTTAGCCGCCACCGTTGGCATATGCGTCTGAGCACCAGAAAGGCCTACTACCTGGTCACCTCGCTCAACTGGTTCGGGGCCGTGCTGCCCATGGCGGTGATGGTCCTCCTGGCGCAGTCCAGAGGCGTCGGCCTCGCCGAGGTCGGGCTGTTCATGGGGCTCTACTCGATCGTCGTCGCCGTGCTCGAGCTGCCGTCCGGCGCCCTGGCAGACAAGATGGGGCGCAAGCGCGCTTACATCGTCGGCGGCCTGCTGAGCGCGGTGGCCAGGGTCGTCTTCCTCCTGGCATTCGACCTCTCCGCGTTCATGGTGTTCGCGGTCGTGCTGGGGGCGTCGCGGGCGCTCACGTCGGGGGCTCTCGAAGCGTGGTTCATAGACGCGCTGCAGAAGGAGGACCCGGCCACCGACCTGCAGCCGGAGCTCGCCGCCGCCGGCAGCTACCAGCTCGTCGGTCTCGCGCTCGGCACGCTCGCGGGCGGGGCCCTGCCAACGGTCTTCTCCCACCTGCCTACGGAGGGCTTGCTCACGCCACTCGCCGTCCCCCTCGTGGCCTCGATCGGCGCGCAGCTGCTTGCATCTGCGCTGGCTGCCCTCCTGATCCGAGAGGAGCGGCCGGCCGCCGCTCCTGGCAGGTCGACCAGACCGACCTCCGCGCAGGTCGTAGAGATCTTCTCCCATGTCGGCACGGCAGTGGGGATCGTGTTGAAGAGCCCCAGGTTGCGGCTACTGCTGTCGGTGGACGTGGTGGTCGGTGCCGTCCTCGCCGGTTCCGAGAACCTCTGGCAGCCGTACTTCGCGACGCTCCTTCCCGGCGGCGACGTCGCGGCCGGCGGCGGCACGGTGGCCCTCGGCGTAGTCCTGGGCGGCTGCTTCGCGGTCGGCATCCTCGGGAACGTGGTCGCGACGCGGCTGAGCCGGGCGATGGGCAAGCGGCATGCTCTGGTATCGGCCATCTTCCAAGTCGCTCAGGGAGCCGCGTTCGTGTTCCTGGCTCTCAGCGGCCGGTTCCTACTGGCCACCGGGCTCTTCTGGCTCACCTACCTGACGCGCTCTGGATGGAGCTCGCCGCACTCCTCGCTCTTCCACCGGGAGGTCACGCCGGACAGGCGGACGGTGATGCTGTCCGTGCAGTCGCTGGCCGGCTTCGCTGGCGCGTTCGTGGGCAGCGTCGCGTTGGGAGCGCTGGCAGAGGCGGCGACCATCAACACCGCCTGGATAGCCGCCGGCGCCGCCGTCGTCGCCTGCGCGCTTCCCTACCTCATCCTCGACGCTCAGGACAGGCGCGCCCGGGACGCCGGAGCTACCGAAGCCGCGGCAGGGTCAACGCGGCACCAAGCTGTCTGACGTGCCGCCGAAGTGCTTCACGCCGGCCACTGCCAGCTCACGCAACACGTCCATGTCCACATCGGCCAGCTTGTTGATGTAGACGCAGCCTTTCCCGCGCTTGTGCTTGCCGAGTCGTGCGAGCAGGTCCTCGCTCTCCGGCGCCGAGCTGAAGCCGTAGAGGACGAGGTTGGCCTTGCGAGGGGCGAACGCCAACAGCGGCCCGTCGCCTTCGCGGCCAGAGTCGTGCCGCCAGTGATGGTCTCCGAACCCGATTATCGAGGCGTACCAGGCCTGGGGCTCGGCGCCCGTGACTTCGCGCAGGAGCCGCACCATCTCCTCGGCGTCCGCGCGCCTGGTGTCGTTCTCCACGCCCGCGATTAGGTCCGCGACCTCGGTCTCTACAGGTTTGAACTTGGGCTCGCTCTTGGCCATGGCCACATACTGGCACTCGCCCGAAGGGGCTCAAGCCACTTCGGCCGGCTCCTGCTCGCCCTGCAGCACCGCCTGGACCTCGGCTTCGATGCGTACCTTGTTCGCCACCAGCACTCCGCCGGTCTCCAGCACCTGGTTCCACTTGAGGCCCCAGTCACGCCGGTCGACCTCGGTCGTGGCTGTGAATCCGACTCGCTCCTTGCCCCACGGGTCCTGCCCGCGGCCCTGGAACAGGACGTCGAGGACGACCTCCTGGACGGTGTCGGCGATCATCAGCTCGCCGGCCATGCGGAAGCGCGCGCCCTCCTCCGCCTTCGCGCCCATCACGTCTTTGCTGCGGAAACGGATCTCTGGATGGTCGTCGGCCGCGAAGAAGTCCGCGCTGCGCAAGTGGGCGTCGCGATCGGGATCTCCGGTGTCCAGGCTGGCGGTCATTATCGTCACCTCGCACCACGACCTGTCCGGCTGCTCTCGGTCCAGGTGGAGGTCACCAGAGAACTCCTTGAAACGGCCGCGCACCGTCGTGAACATCATGTGCTTGGTCGAGAACTCGATAGTGGAGTGGCCAGGGTCGATGGTCCAGTGCCTGTACGCCATGCGTTCCCTCCATCTCCGGCGGAACCGGGACGTACATCGTAGGTGGCAACGTTCTGCGAATCGTGTGTCCGCACGGCTCGGCACGTTTCTCACTGGAACTCTCCCGACGTTCACGTGGCCAGCCACTAGCCTCGCGGCATGGAGGTGGAGCGCATGCGAGACCCGCTGACGGACGATCCCGCCCGGATGCCGGACTCCCCCAACGAGGACATGGGGAACATGGCGAGGCCGGCACCCGACGTCGAGATGCAGCGCACTTCGGACGACAACGACCTCAACCCGGAAGGCAGCGGGTTCGAGGACACGCCGCTGCGCAGGCCGTACGCGTCGATGGCGCGCCGTGACGAGCTGGCCAGACGCGTAGAGGACCTGCTCGTCGACGTGCGCGAGTGGGCGGACCAGGACGGGTCGGATGCGGCCCGCGACATACTCGACACCGTCGAGGACTTGGCGGAGCGTCTGGGAGAACCCCCGGAGGACTCCGACACCTGATACGTTGACCTCGACGTCCCGGTTTCAGGCCGGGGCGACGAGGAGCGAAGATGAGTCAGCAGCCGCATCCCTGGCTTCGGGGCCCCGTAGAGGGCGTGCCTCGCGAGCTACAACCTGTCGCACACGGGTTCATCCAGACGCTCGAGGAAGTCCACGAGTTCACAGCCGGCTTCCCCGACGACCTGCTGTGGGAGTCGGTCGCCGGCCTGGCACCGGTCGGCTTCCATCTCAAGCACATCGCAGGCGTCATAGACCGCCTCACCACGACCGCTGAGAAGGGCGCGACGACCGAAGAACAGCGGGCGGCGGCGAAGGCCGAGCGGGAGCCGGGCCCGAAGGACGCCACGACCGCGTCCCTCGTGGCGGCCATCGAGCGCACGATCGACGAGGCCATGAACCGCCTCAGGCGCATGGATCCGGCGAAGGTGTACGAGCCGCGCGAGGTCGGGAGGCTCAAGCTGCCTTCCACGGTGATCGGCAGCATGTTCCACGCGGCCGAGCACGCCCAACGCCACTGTGGCCAGCTGCTCGTCACGTCGCGTGTCGTCAGGGAGCGAGCAGGGCGCTGACGCCTGCGGCGGTGGGCGCGGTCGACACGCGCTGAGCGAAGCCTGGCCCTAAGCCGCGCCGAAGAACCGGGCCATCGCGAGCTCGTCGCTCGGCCCGTCCGGCCCCGCCCCGACGACGTCGGGTGCGATGCTCGGGTTCGCTGCGATCCGCGGCATCGCCACGCTGCGTAACGCGTCGGCGTCGGGGCCAGGCGTCCTGAAGACCTGTTCGAGCCACGTCGTCTGGCGCCGCAGGGCGCCGTGGTACGCGGCGTGCTCGGCCGCATAGGCCGCGAGCGCAACGTGTGGGTCGTCTGCGCCACCCAACGACTCGACGAGCACCCTTACGTCACGCATCGCCAACGACAGCCCGCACCCCCAGTTCGGATCGCTTATCGCGCCGGCATCGCCCACCAGAGCGACACCTTCTACCGCCGCGCGCGTCCAGGTCTCGGTGCCGGGGAAGTCGGCTAGCGGGCCCACGAGCGCGGCGCCGTCGAACCACTCCTCAGGTGCCCCGGCCGCCGTCAGCACCTCCTTGAACCCGCCGAGGGCGGTGGGGCCGCTCAGGTTCCGGGTGCCTCCGGACAGGTGATAGCCGGCGTACACGCGGTGGCGGTCGCCGGGCAAGGGTGCGATGAGCGCCATGAGGCCAGCATCCGGGCGCATGAACAGCTCACCGACGCCTTCCGGAGCGCCCGTGCCCGCGAGCATGGCTCCGGCGATCGACAGCGCCGCGTCGCGGCGCTCGAACTCGAAGCCCGCCGAGCTCGCCGTCACGGAGCTCCGCCCGTCGGCTCCAACGACGAGATCGGCCTTGAGGCGCGCTCCGTTCCTCCCTGAGCCGCCCCGCAAAACGACGGTTGGGCTCGTGCCGGGCTCCACGCCAGCGACGACCGTCCCGCGCCGCACCTCGGCTCCGGCAGCTTCGGCCGCCCCCAGCAGCGCCTCCTGCGCGTCGGCGTGCGGGAAGGTGATGGCGGGTTTGCCGGAAGGGGTCGTGAGTCGCAGGTCGCGTGCCCAGCCATCGAGGGGATGGATCTTGGTTGCCCACTCGCGCAACTCCATGCTCACACCCGAGAGGTGACCAAGGACGCCGAGCCGCTCGGCCTCGGCGACGCCCCACGGGAACATGACCTCACCGCGCACCCGGTCACGGAAGCGGGACTCGCGCTCGACCACCGTTACGCGCGCGCCCATGTCGGACAGGTTCAGGGCGATGGAGGAGCCGGCGATCCCGCCGCCCACGACCACGACTTCCAGGTCTGGCACGGGAGTAGGTTTAGCACGGCCGGCACAGACAGAGTTCGGGCCGCCAATCTGGCGGCCCGTCGCGTCATCGTCCGGTGGCGAGCGACCGGCGTACCCGGTCTCAGTAGCGGTCG
>CAZMFX010000013.1:0-35284 GCA_964565625.1 uncultured bacterium | reverse complement strand
ACCCCTGACCTTCTGAATGCCATTCAGACGCGCTCCCAACTGCGCCACAGCCCCACGTATGTCACGGCCCTGCTCGAGGGCGAAAAGCAGTGTAACAGAGCGGGGCGCGAAGGTGTTAATCGGGTAGCGCTTGTGTGGGCATGGTCACGGTTTCGCCGACTTTCAGACCGGTAGTCTAACTACCGGTCTAAGGACGGTGGTACATGAAAGTCCTCATCGTTGGAGCGGGCGTCGCCGGGCCGACGCTCGCATACTGGCTGCTCAGGTCGGGTCACCAACCCACGCTCGTGGAGCGCGCACCTGCCCTTAGGAACGGCGGCTACGTCCTCGACTTCTGGGGAGCAGGCTTCGACGTCGCCGAGAAGATGGGCATAGTTCCCCGCCTGTTCGAAGAGGGGTACGTGGTCAGCGAGATGCGCGAGGTCTCGCAAAGCGGAAGACCGATCGCGCGCCTCGATCCCCAACGGCTCTTCGGCGGCGCTGCCGGCGGTCGCTTCGTATCCATCCCACGTTCGCGGCTGGCGAGGGCGATCTACGACTCGCTTGACGGTGCCGTAGAGACGATCTTCGGCGACACCGTCGAGTCCCTCTCGGACGAAGACGCCGGCGTGACCGTGAAATTCGCAAGCGGCGCCGAGCGCGACTACGACCTGGTGATCGGGGCCGACGGGCTCCACTCGCGGGTGCGTCAACTCGTGTTCGGCCCGGAAGAGGATTACGAGAGGTACCTCGGCATCGTCGTCGCCGTCTTCGACGTCGTGGGTTACGAACCGCGCGACGAACTGATGGCTGTCACCCACACCGCCGTCGGCATGCAGGCGCTGCGGTTCGCCCTTCGCGACGGCTCTACGATGATCTGCCTCACGTTCAGGCACGACGGCGAGCTGCCGCTCGACGACACGGATGCGCAGATGCGGCTCGTGCGCGAGCGGCTCTCGGGCGAAGGCTGGGAGGTGCCCGCCATGCTCGCGGGAATGGAGCGGGCGCGGACGTTCTTCATCGACAGGGTGAGTCAGATCCGCATGCCCATGTGGTCGAAGGGACGCGTGGCGCTGGTGGGCGACGCCGCGGCCTCTCCCTCCCTGCTGGCAGGTCAGGGCTCGGCGCTCGCGATGATCGAGTCGTACGTGCTCGCGGCCGCGCTGCACGAGGCAGGGGAAGATCACGAAGAAGCCTTCGGGAACTACGAGCACAGGTTGCGTCGCTTCGTCGAGATGAAGCAGGACGCCGCCACCGGCATGGGAGCAGCATTCGCGCCACGCAACGGCTTCCAGGTCTGGACGCGCAACACCCTCATAAGGCTGATGGGCGTACCCGTCGTGGCGCGACTCGCGCTCGGGCGCAGCTTTCTCGACCCGATCGAGCTACCTCCGCCTACTGTAGCCTGAGGCAGAGCAATGCCCAGACCACGCTTCGCGAAGCTGCCCCCGGATCAGCAAGCGGCGCTCCTCGACGCCGCACTGGCCGAGTTCGCGGAGAACGGCTACGAGGCAGCGTCGCTCAACCGCGTCATCGCGAAGGTCGGCGTGTCGAAGGGGGCGCTCTACTACTACTTCGACGGCAAGGAGGACCTCTACGCCGAGGTGATCAGAAGGCAGATGACCCGGCTCCTACACGAAGGGGATCCGCTGCCGATCGTCGAGGCGAGCGACGCCGACGGTTTCTGGGGACAGATCGAGGAGCTTTACGCCAAGCTCATGGAGAGGCTGCTGGCCGACCCACAGACCGCCGCGCTCGTCCGCGACTGGCTGACGGGCTCCGGGGCTCCAGCACTCAGAACCACCCAGGAGAAGGCCGAGCAGGCGGCGCTGCCGTGGCTCAGGCGTGCGGTACAGACAGGGAGGCGCGTAGGCGCCATCAGGCAAGACCTGCCAGACGACCTGGTCATCTCTGCCGCTCTCAGGCTGGGCCAGGCTCTCGACACCTGGTTGATGACGCGCCCAACGGAGGTCCTCGATGTCGACGGATCGGTGGCGATGCTCGTCGGGATGATGCGCGGGGCGTTCGAGCCGCGAACGGCCGACTGAGCGGCTGCCACGAGGCGGCAGAACCTTCCAGATCCTCTCACACACCGGGCGCCACTCACGGCGGGTCCGAACGGTCGTCGCTATAGTCAGTGGTTTCCAGGGGAGGACCGCATGTCGCCCTCACGGACAGCGGTGTTGGACCGAGCTTTCAGGCCGGTGCTCAGCCGGCGCTCGGGTGTGGCGATCGCCCTTTCGGGGGCTGCCGGCGCGGGCAAGAGCCACGAAGCAGCCGAGTTCATGCGTGCGCTGCCGTGTCGCTCCGTCAGCCTGCAAGCCGGGGCCACCGTCCCAGAGGTCGTCACCGCGCTGGCCGAGGTGAGGCCACAAACGCCTGCCGCGGCAGGACCGCTCGACCGACTCGCCGTTCTGGGACCAGGGTGGGACATGAAGGCCACCACCACCCTGTCGGAAGTGCTTACCGCCCTGGCGCCGTTCGCGCTCCATCTCGACGATCCACGGGTTGCCGATCAAACGGTGTTCTCCCACGTGTGCCGGCTGGCCGAAACCGTCAAACGCCGGTCGGGCGTTGGGCTTCTCGTCACCACCCGCGGCCAGCTCGGCACGCCGTTCGACCACGTTCGCCTCGATCCGCTCGGCCGCGAGGAGGTCGCGTCACTGATCGAAGATCGGCTCTCCACCGCGCCGCCCGCCGCCACCCTCGACTGGATCCACGAGCGAGCAGCCGGCAACCCGCTTTTCACGCTCGAGTACCTGAGACACGTAAGGAGCCAGGGGCTTCTATGGAGCGACGGGCGACGCTGGCACTGGCGGGCCCCGAGCAGGGACGCCGTGCCCTCCACGGTCTACGCGATCCTGGCCGGAGCGCTTGAGGACTCGCTGGCTGAGGAAACGGACAGGCGGGTCCTCGAGGCGCTCGCCGCGCTGTCACCGGATGTCGACGCGGAGCAGTGGCTGAAGATCGCCGCCGTCACCCCAGAGGAGATGCGAGACGCCCTGAGTAGGTTGAACGGCAGTGGGGCGCTCTACCGGAACGCCTTCGCCCACCCGCTCTACGAACACTACGTTCTCTCCAGCCTCACCGGGACGAGGCGCAGGGACCTGTCGCGGCGGGCGGTCGAGGCCCTGGCCTGCGATCCAGCACGCGCCGCCCCCTTCATAGAGGCGGCCGAGCTACCGGCTTCCACCGCCCTAGCCATACTCGAGGCCGCAGCGGAGCGTAGCCTGGACGCCCGTTCGCGCGGTCGCCACCTCGCGAAGGCGGCTCGCATGACGGCAGGCGAAGAACGTGGTCGCCTCGCACTCCAGGCGGCAAGCTCGCTAAGGCAACTTGACTACCCGGCGGCGGGTCGCCTCGCGCAGATCGCGGTGAACGAGCTGCCTCGCTCTGTCGAGGCGGCGGAGCTCCTGGCCGAGCTCATGGCCCTGCAGGGCCGCGCCGCGGCGGCAGAGAGCGCGGTCGAACGGCTCCCGGCACCCCGCCGCGACCGATGCCTCATACACGTCAGGGCGCTGGCAGGCGATCACGAAGGGGTCCTGAAGATCTGGGAGGGAGCGCTCGCCAGTGCGCGGGCGAAGGCCGGGCCACCTGCAAGCGTTGCGACACGACAGGTCGGCGCCGCCGAACATCTGTCTGACGCACGGATCAAGGCAGACGTGGCCATAGCGCTGATGGAGAGGGGAGCGCTCGAGGAAGCTGCCGATCTCGTGCTGGACGCAATCGAGAGAACGACGGGCGAGGAGCGGTTGGCGCTCAACGGCGTGCTGGCCCGCGCGCGTCACCTCCAAGGGCGCTTCACCGAGGCCATGGACCTGCTCACGTGCGCGATCGAAGAGCAGCGCGCGGCCGGGCCGATCCCCGCACTGGCCGCCAACCTACAGACGCGGTGCGAGGTAAGGCAGAGCCTGGGGGACATGCGCGGCAAACGGGAGGACATAGAGGAGGCCGTCGCCATCTACGAGTCCCTTGGTGACCGGCGAGGCGTTGCCGCTGCCAAGACCAAGCTCGGGGTGCTCCTTATCGAGGAGGGCGATCATGTCCAGGCCGAGGCGATGCTGCAGGAGAGCCGTGAGGAACTAGAGGCACTCGGCTCGTTCGCTCAACTGGTCGAATGCGAGCGCATGCTCTGCTACCTCTACCGCCAGCGCTCGCTGCCGTTGGGGTCTACCCTCGCGCGACACTACGCCACCGCCGCCCTTCGCCGGGCCCGCGACCTGGAGAACACGCAGCTTCTCGCGAACACCCTGTACGAGGCCTCGTACAGCGAGTCCCTCAACGGCGAGCCGGAACGCGGTCTCGCGCTCGCTGAAGAGGGGCTCGAGCTCTGCGCCGACAAGGGCCTTCCGCAGGCCGGCATATACGCTCTCTTCTCGAGGGCGTTCGCCCATGAGAGGCTCGGCGACACCGCGATCGCCGCAAAGGATTACCTGGCCGCTGCAGAGGGCGCCGACCGGCTCGCGCTCGAGATGGACGCCCAGACGATGAGGCTAGAGCTCGACCGGCTGGCCGGAGACGAGGCCTCTGCGCGCTCTCGCCAGGCCTGGTTCGAGGCCAATGGCCTGTCGCGCAGAGCCCAGATGGTGGACGAGTACTTCCCAAACACCTCGGCGGGCCCCGCGGAACTGGCGCCACCGGCCACCCCTGATCGGTTGGAGGTGCTGGGGCCGGTGCGGTATCGAACCTCGGCCGGGGTCAGGCAGGTCCGGGGCCGCAAGAGGCTGCAACTGCTCGTCATGTTGCTCGAGGCGCGTGTCACGGGCCGCGGGGAAGTGACGAGACAAGCGTTGTGGCATGCCATATACCCTGACAGGGACACGACGAGGGCGGACTCCTGCCTCAAGGAGCTCGTGCACGGCCTTCGGACGTGGGCAGGCACGGGCGTGATCACCACCACCCTGGCCGGGTACGCGCTGGGCGACTGCGAGTCGGACGTCGAGTCTTTCCTCCTTACGCTCGATACCCGGCTGTGGCGGGGCCAGTTCGCAGCCAATGCGGAGCCGGGAGATGGGCCGATCCGCGAGACGCTGTATCAGGCCCTCGGCAGCGAGGCGGAGCTGCTACTGACGACCGAGCCTCGTGAGGCGGCCCGGGTAGGCAGGCTGCTCGTGGAGGCAGACCCATACGACAGCGCGGCCCTGCGGACGTACCTCATGGCGCTACGGCGGATCTCCAACCACCGCACGCTCAGGCGTCACTACAACCAGGCCAGGTCGACCCTAGTGGAGGTCGGAGAACAGCTCCCGCCTCGGTGGCAGGACTTCCTCGCGGCGTAGGAGAGAAGTCGGTCAGAGCAACCGGGTGCCGCGCCCGCGATGCCTCGCAGCACGCGGACAGGCGCAATCGCCCGAGAACCTGACCGAAGCGTTACCGACAAGTGAATAGCATCCGGCCACGGAGGAATGCCGGACATGATCAGACGCAGCATCGGATCGGCGATCGTCGTCCTACTCGCTCTCACGGCATGCGGAGGCCCTCAGGGCCCATCTGCCCCGAATCCGCCTGGCGCAGGTAGCGCCACGCTGGCCCCGGGTACCACGGTCTTGGGAGACGCGGAGCTGAACGCGCTGACCAGCGTCACGGACACCGGTGAGTACGTCTTCGCAGACGACGTGGCCGGGGTGGCGAACCTAGGTGTCGGCGACGTTTTCATCGCGGGGATCAGCTCCAAGACGCCGCTCGGGGCGCTCAGACGCGTAGACGGCGTGACTCATCAGGGGGGCCAGGTCGTCGTGGATACGAGCCAGGCTACGTTGCAGGAAGCCTTCAGCGACCTGGACGTCCGCCTGGAGACCGAGCTCACTCCATCTTCGACACCGAACAGCATTGCCTCCCAGGCAGAGGGGTTGAGCTTCCCGCTCGACATCGTCGCCTCGGGAGACGACGGCAGCGTCGAGGTGCACGGTGCGCTGGCGCTCGCACCGACGTTCGACCTGACTTTCGACATCGACATCACGAGCTTCCAGATCGACGAGTTGACGATGGAGTTCGGGGCCGATCAGACGCTTCTCGCGAACCTCACCGGCTCTGGCAAGGCGTCTTTCGAGAAGACCGTGACCCTTGGCACCATCCCGTTCGCCCCGATAATCCTGCCCCTGCCAACGCCCGTCGGGCCCGTGCCGCTGGTGATAACCCCGGCCGCGGTCCTGGAGGCAGGCCTGGGAGGGAGCATCTCAGGCAGCTTCGAGGCAAGCGTGAACCAGGAGGCCAGCTTCACCGCGGGCGTCGGCTACGAGAACGGCCAACCGGGCGGTTTCTGGGACGGCGACAGCGACCTCCAGTTCGAGCAGCCGACCTACGGCGCCGCGCTCGGCGTCAAGGCGTGGGCCGGACCACGCCTCGATGTCAAGCTTTACGGTGCTGTCGGGCCGTACGCTTCCGTCGAGGGGTACGCGCAGGCGAGCGCGTCGGTCGATGGTCCGCCACCATGCACTCGAGGCGTGCTCAACGCCGGTCTCACCGCCAAAGCCGGCATCGACCTGCTCATCGACGATTTCGAGACGACGCTGCTTGACGAGGTAGTACCGCTCGCCAGCTTCGACTCGTGCTCGACAGACCCGAACGCTCCGCGTCCCGCCGTCACCTGGGCACGGTCCCTCGGCCGCGCGGGCAGCCTGGGTGAAGACGCCACGGCGGTAACGGAAGCGGCGGACGGCAGCTTCCTCGTCGTCGGCAACAGCAGCCTCTTCGACGGAATCACGGGGTCCGGTGCGGCGGTCTGGGCGATGCGGCTCGACCAGCTCGGCAACCTCATGTGGCAGAAGGCGTACTCCGGCGCCAACGTAGGCGGCGCGGCCGTCGCGGCCGCTCAGGTGCCTGGCGGCTTCGTGATCGCCACACGCACTGGCCTGATAGCGCTCGACACCGGCGGCAACGTGAGGTGGAGCAAGACGTACGCGACGGGCGAGTACCTGCAGATCGACTCGCTGGCGAGCACACCGGAAGGCGGCCTGTTCGTCGCTGGGGTCGAGGGGAACACCTCCAAGGCGTGGGCAGCGCAGCTGGGCGCAGATGGCGACGTGATCTGGTCGCGCACCTTCACCGGGGATGACTTCGCCGGCGTCACGACCCTGGCCGACGGCGGTCACGCGCTTGTCGGCAGCACGGGTACGAACGACGGTGACGCGTACGTCGTGAGGCTCGACGCCGCTGGGGCGGTCATATGGGAACGCACGATCGACAACAGGTACGACCTCAACGGCGGAGAAGGAGACCCGATCCTTCAGAACGGCACGGACGCGGGCTTCGACATAGCGGAGCAGCCCGGAGGTGGCCTTGTCATCGTCGGCTACAGTTACGGCGCGTTCCCCAACCCAGAAGCGAACCCGGCCGGGCACTACGAGGCGTGGGTGGCGAACCTCAGCGCGGACGGCGAGCTGGTGGACAGCACCGTCCACCGCGTTCCGTCAGAGGCCGAGAACGACGTGGCCCAGACCGTCGTCGTGACGCAGGACGGCGGCACGGTAGTCCTTGGCATGCAGGCCGACGACGCGTCGGACCTGTTCACGAGCGAGGACGTGCTCGTCGTGCAGGGCTCCGCCTACTCGGTTCTCGGGGGAGCTGGGAACGACACCCTGAACCCGGACAGCGGAGCGCATGCCAGCAACGCGGCCATCGCGACCAGCGACGGCGGGCTGATCGTTGCAGCGACGAGCGACACCTTCGGAAGCCAGCCAGAGTTCTGGGTCCTCAAGCTGGGCAGGACGGCTAACATCAACTTCCCGTACAAGGACAACCCGACGGGCTCCTCCTACCAGAACGAGGACGCCGTGTCGTCCGAGCTTGGCGGCATCGCTGTCGACGTAGCGCTGACCCCGCAAGAGACGGCACCGATAGATGTGGAGGCCACGCCGGTCATCGCCGAGTGGCAGGCTCCATGACTCGACTCAGAGCGCGGCGCTTAGGTCCACTGCCTGACCCGCGACGTCAAGGCATCGCGACCAGGGAAGGAAGCTCACCTTGAACAACCGGGCACGCGCGTACAGGTACACACCGCTGCTCATCGTCACGACCACGCTTCTGCTTGCGCTGGCAGGTTGCGGGGGCGGAGCAGGCGCCGGGAAGCCCTTCTCGCAAGAGGACGCCTGGAAGACGTCGGTCCCGGACTCCGCAACGATCGTCTCGAGCGCAGAGCTCCAGCGGATGATCGCTTCCGGCGAAGTCGAACTGAGGAGCACCGCGGACATCGAGGCCCTCCAGCAAGCAAGAGACGCGGCGTTCGCGGACGACCTCGAGCTCCTGGCCACGGCTGAAGACGTCCCGCCGGACGTCGCGGCCCTGCTCGGGACGGTCGCGCCGGAGGACGGCTTCGTCGGGGACACTCCCGTGACAGCGCCGAACGGCGCTACCTACGTACTCGAGGGTCCCGGCACCCGGATCCACGGCGCGGTGGCCGCCTACGAGCTCGCGCACAGCGCACAGAACGCCCTCACGGCTTACACGGTGTCGTACGACCTGCTGCCGGAAGGCCTGAAGACGCAGGCCGCGTCGCCGGCCAGCCTCGCCGGCGCCACCGTGGAAGCGGTGATGGCTGCCCTCGCACAGCTCGACCAGCTTCTCGAGGGTGACGAGAGCATCCGGGCCGCTCGGTTGGAGCCCGTGCCTGCGGGCCCGGCATCCGCCGGGCGCTCAGACGCACGGGTCGGGGGCGCGAACGCAACGCTGCAGATCGAGCCTGGCCACGGCAACGACGAGGACCACAGCTGCCCCGCGCCCACCGGGCTGGCGTCGCTCTTCTGGTACCCGCTGAAGAGCTTCGTCTCACCCATGAAGGATCAGGGTGCCAGAGGCACATGCTGGGCCTTCGCGGCGCTTGGCGCCGTTGAGAGCCAGCATCTCGTCCAGCAGGGCGCGGACATCAACCTTTCCGAGCAGTTCATCGTGAACCAGGTGAAGCGCGACTGGTGGCCAAGCGACTACAGCGAGGGTTTCTCGGGGCCGGAAGCGCTGGCCAGCGCTGCCGACCACGGCCAGCCCCTGGCGGAGGAGGTCATGTGGACCTACAACCCTGCCGTCAACCGGCCACAGGTACCAGATGGCACCGCCGCTGCCTTCGCGCGCACCTGCGACCCGTACGGGAACGGGCCGGACGGAGGGCTCTGCTCTGAGACCGCGCACGAGAGCCCGCAGTTCTGCGCCTACTACGGGAAAGACTATTACTGCGGCTACGCCAGGATCGCCATCCCGGACGGGCTGACTGCGACACGCGCTTACCAGGTATGGCACAACTCCGCCGTCTTCGACTTCAACCTCAACCTCTACCGGCAGCTGCTGGCTGCCGGCCACGCGCTCATAGCCGTCTTCCCCGTCTACAAGGGGTTCATGGTGGACGCGGACGCAGACGGTTACGTTTCCAACTTCGCAACGACATACGTCGACGGGGACGGCATGGAGGTGCCGGGCGCGTACGGGTCACACGAGGCGCTGATCGTGGGCTTCATCAGCAACGAGGAGCTGGCGGCTGCCCACCACCCAGCCGACGTTCCAGGCGGCGGCTACTTCGTGCTCAAGAACTCATGGGGCTGCGACGTCGGCGACGGCGGCTACTACTACGTCCCCGCCCGCTACGTCAGCAGCCTCTTCACCGCGCTCTACGCGCTCGACTTCGGGCCGGAGCGCAGCGATGCCTGGCACCATGAACAACAGTTCCCAGGTAGCACGCAGCCGCCCCACATAGAGACGCCCAAGCTCGTCAACGTTGACCTGCGGGTGGAGGAAGACCTCGGCAAGCTGTTCGAGGTGACGCACCCCGTCGCGAAGACCGTCGACCTGGTCGTGACATCCGATCTGGACGGCGTCATATATGACGGCGGCTGGATCACGGACCCATACGCCTTCGGTTCGACGCTGCCGTACACGTTCGAGACACAAGGCGAGAGGACCCTAGCCCTGACCGCGTCCTACGGGGGGCGCTCGAGCCACGCCTCGTTCAAGGTGAACGTCTGGAACTCGACCCCTGGCATCCAGTTGGAGGCCTCTGGCACCGCTCATCAGGGCGAGCCGTACACGATCACAGCGCTAGTGAGCGACCGCAACGAGCCCAGCCCCACCACGCTGTGCGAGACGCTCGTCTGGACCGTGGAGGCGCCTGACGAGGTCACCTCCAGCTCGGGTTGTACGTCTCAAGTGACGTTCGGGGCGCAAGGACTGAGGAGCGTGATCGCGACCGTGCACGACACGGAGGGCGTTGAAGCCAGCGCGGAACTTGGTCTGGAGGTTGGGCCGCCACCCGAAAACCCGTACCCACGGATACAGAGTGCTGGCGTCTACGAGCGCAAGTTCCACGGGCAACTACCCATCTACACTTGCGGCGACGTCGCGGTCGGCAGCGGCGAGGTCATCGATTTCGAGGCCTTCGGCTGCACGTTGAGCCTAGACCCGAACGCACCCAAGCCTCCGCGTTACACGGCTGCCGTGACGGTGGAGAACCCGGACGCCGAGGCTCTGACGTACGACTGGCGTGTCTACGTGTCGTACGCCGGCGAAGAGCACTTGCTCGAAGAGGAGCTGGGCTCGCCGAGCAACGTCTTCGTGCCGTACTCGCCGGGCAACAGCGCACCCACGACCTTCGACTGCCGCGTCTGGGTCCGCGTCAACGCCCCGGACGAGTCCAGGTCCAAGGCGCAGACGGTTTGGAACGGTAGGTGCAGCTACCTGGCCACGCGCATCGGCTGAGCCGCGCGCTCGAAGCGCGGGGCGTACGCGGCCGTTCACCTCGGCGTCTGCGACCGCTAACGGCTTCCTTGACCCGGGTCAACGCGCTCCGGCGTGCAGCGGGACTACGTTCGCCTCGACATGGCTGAAGTGTCGTTACCGTCTTCGGCGGCTGTGGACGTTGGCGCCAGGGTCCACGGCACGCCTGTCACGTCAGTGCGCTCGGGCATCCAGATAGACGTTAGGTCCGAGACACCCTTGCTGCCCAAGGTGGCGTTCGTGCTCATCTCCGTGGCGTCGCTTGTGGGCGTCCTGTTCACCGGCCGCGTTCACGGCCTCGATGGCTTCCCGCTGTTCTGGCGCTGGACGGCGTTCTGGAGCCTCGCGTTGCCCACAGGCATGCTGGCCTGGCGGCTCTTCTACGTTCGCGACCGTGAGGAGGGCCTTGCCGAGGACCGTGTCGCCGCGCTTCGTTCCGATCTCCTGGGACGCGTGCGCGTCATCTCACGCTATCTGGCGCCGCTACTTATCGCCGGAGCGACAGCGCCCCTGGTCGCCGGCTACCTGTCTGGCTGGCAGACCTGGACGCTCGTGGGCGGCGGCGTGCTCATGGCGGCCACGCTCGGCCGTGCGCACGCGAGCCGGCCGGCCGCGTTGGCTGGGCTGATCCTCGGCGCCGGCCTGCTTGCCGTGTGGTCGGTTGCCGACAGCGCCGGCTCGCCGTACTTGGCGGTCGTGCGCACCGCCCACCTCTGGGCGTTCGCGCTGTGGCTGGGAGGGGCGCTCTTCAACCTCGGGGCGGCCGTCCCGACGGGACGCGAACACGCGAACCTGGACGCCGTTGTGGCAGCCGCGAGACAGCTCGAGAGGTTCAGGTGGGTCGTGCGAACCTCCCTGCCGACGATCGTGCTCACCGGCCTCTGGATGGCGCTGCGCTACGGCGGCGTCCTCAGCCCCTTCTGGCGCGATGGCATCGGGCTGTTGGTGCCTCTCAAGCTGGGGCTGATACTGGCCCTTGTCGTCATCTTCATAACGTGCCCGCTCTACCGGGCATGCTCGCCAGTTAGGGGCGTATGCGACCTTGGTGACCTGGAGACCGAGGCGCGTTGACGCACAGGCTCGACAACAGGGGGACGTCGTGCGCGCTCGGGCTCATCAGGATCCAGGAGCGGCTGGCGAGCATGCAGCTCGGCGACAGCCTGGAGGTAGTGACGCGGGACAGGTTCGCCCCTTTCGAGGTGCCTGTGTGGGTGGCGCGGCACGGGTTGGAGATCACGCACCAGAGCACGTCAGGGTTCTGGCTGTTCTCCGCGACGACGTTCCGGATCAGGAAGACCGCACACGTTCCCATGCCGCGCCGAAGCGCCGCAGCCGCGTGAAGGCCGGCCCTAGCGCTATGGGGTCGTCTGGACGACGGAGACGGTGAAGGGCAGCTCCGGCGTGCCCTGCATCGCCGCGAACTGGGAGTTGACGACGAGCAGGTCGTCTCCGACGAGAGCCGCGGTCGCCGAGCTGCTAAGGCGTTCGTCCTCCAGGTAGCCGGCCGGCTCGGCGGTCGTCCAGTCGTCGGAGAGCTGGAGCACCGCCACGCGGTCCTCGCCGTTCTGCACGACGTACAGGGTGTTCCCGTCCACGACCATGCCGTCTCCGCCCGTCAGCACCGCGCTGGTGTCTACCCTGCTCACTGCTCCGGACGCGACGTCGACGCGGTAGAGGTCGCCCGTCGACGCCTTGACGACGAGCAGCACGCTGCCGTCCTCGTTCGCCACTATGCCGTTGGCGTTGAAGCCCTCGCCGTACTCGAACTCGGTGCCTGCGAAGTCGAGCCACGGCTCGGCCTCTCCCCCGCCCTCCTCCACGCCGCCGGACGCGACGCGCCACAGCGTCGGACGGTTGGAGTCCGTAACATACGCGTCGCCGCCGGCCGTCACGACCACGTCGTTGAGGAACAGTGCCGGGCCCTCCGGTGTAGTGAAGGTGGCGAGCTGCTCGCCCGTGGCCGTGTCGAAGACGAGCACGTCACCGCTGCCACCGCCAGCGACCCACAGCCTCCCCTGGTCGTCGACGTCCATACCGATCGTCATGAACTGGCCACGGGTGCCGGCAGGCAGGAACTCTCTCACCTCGCCAGAATCTATGTCGACCTCGTAGATACCGCCGGATCCCGCGCCTGACACGTAGAAGACGCCGCGGGCCTCGTCGACCGCGATGCCCTCTGGGAAGACGGCGTCGCCTGGAAGCTCGTACTCCGTTACGCCATCCGGGACCTGCGCAGCCGCCGGTGAGCTGAGGATGCCGATGACCGCGGTCAACGCGATCGCCTTGGCGCGAAGCCTCGTTGCTTGCATCATCTCTCGCCGCCTTCCCGCCCCCATACGGTCGCAGGTTAGGGGTCCCGGATGAGGGCGGACTCAGGTAGTTAACCCTCTCGTGAGCGGGCAGTAGTTCACGCCGCCAACGCGGGTCTCGACGCGCCGGCTGTCGTTACCGCCCCACGCTCATGACTGACGATGCGACGGTCGTGAATCGAAAGTTAATCCGATTTCCCCAGCGCGTAAGGCTGCCGTAAGGCCTCGACTTGCATGGTTGGTGACGTGACTCTAGACCCGAGGGCACCGAAGCCAGCCATCCGCGTCGACCGCACGCCAGCGAGGCTGATCATCGGGTCCGTCGGCAGGCGGCCCGAGGGAACCAGGCCCGTGACGCTGGGCCAGACCCTTGCATCGCTGAGCCACGCCCTCGACGTGAGCGAGGGCCACGACCACGAGCACGCGTTGAGGACGGCTGTCATCGGGCTGCGCATAGGCAGGCAACTGGGCCTTCCCGAGAAACAGCTGACGGACATCTACCACGCCCACCTTCTCAAGGACCTGGGGGCGTCGGCCAACTCTGCCCAGCTCTACCACCTGTTCGGCCGCGACGACGCCCGCTTGCGTCGCGCGCTGCGCCGCATGGATCTCGAGAGGCTGAAGGGCGGGAGCACGCTGGTACTCAGCCAGCTCGTCGGCGCGGTCAAGGGGCCGTGGCGCCTCCGCTACCTGCTCGAGCTCGGCCTCGGCCGCTTCGACATAGTCGCCAACCTGGCGAGGACGCACGTCGAGCGCGGTGCGAAGCTGGCAGCCGAGATGGAGCTTGGGCCCGGCGTCGCGGAGTCGATCGGGGCGGCTGCCGAGCGGTTCGATGGCAGCGGCGCTCCGAGGGGCCTTAGCGGGGACTCGATCCCGCTGGGCGGCCGCGTGCTCGCTCTCTCGCAGGCGGTCGCGCAACAGTACGCCGACTCCGATCCGGACGGCGCGCTCGCCCTGGCAAGGAAGCACTCTGGAACGTGGTTCGACCCGGACGTCGTCGCGGCGTTCGAGCAACCGCGGGTGTCAGGCGACCTCGTCGAGGCGCTGCGCCACGACCAGGTATGGCATCAGCTCGCCCAGTTGGAACCGCTCGAGCAGCCGTTCGCGCTCGAAGACGAACGGCTCGACCGGATCGCGACAGTCTTCGGCCACGTCATCGACTCGAAGTCCCCGTGGACGCGCAGGCATACCACGCGGGTGCGGGAGCTTGCCCTCGGCATGTTGGACCAGGTAGACGACTCCGGCGACATGGCGTTGCGCCGCCGCGTGCTGAGCAGGGGCGCCGCCCTTCACGACGTTGGCACCCTCGGCGTCTCGAACGCGGTGCTCGACAAGGACGGGACGCTGGACGCCGCGGAGACCGAGGTCATAAGGCGCCACACCGCGTACGGCGAGCACATCCTGTCCTGGGCCGACGCGTTCGCCGAGGTCGTGCCGCTCGCCGCCGGTCACCACGAGCGGTTGGACGGCAGGGGCTATCACGGCTCCGTGCCGGCGAACCTCCTGCCCTTCGACGTGAGGTTGCTCGCCGTGGCCGATCAGTTCGAGGCGCTCACCGCGCCGCGTCCACACAGAGACCCGTTCTCGTCGCACGAGGCGCTCGCGATCCTCGCCGCAGAGGCGGGCTCGGGTATAGACGATGACGCGCTGGAGGCGCTCGAGCGCTTCCTCTCGACGCCTGGCGCCAAGCCCGTGCTGGCGCCAGCTGAGTTCGACCCCGAGGAGCTCGTCGTCATCTCCTGAGCCGGCGACGTCCGCCCTACTGACAGCCAACAGACAGAGAGATGCCCGGATCTTGCGGTCCGGGCATCTTCATCGACATTGCAGTCGCGCTAAAGGGCGCGGCCGGTTGGCTTCGCTCAGCCCTTGTTGCCTTCGCGCGCGGCGCGGGCCGCGGCGCGGTCCTCTTCCTGACGGCCGACGTCGGTCTTGAGGCGGGCTGCCTTACCCCTGAGCTCGCGCAGGTAGTAGAGCTTCGAGCGGCGGGTACGGCCCCTGCGCACGACCTCGATCTTGCTGATGAGCGGCGAGTTGAGCGGGAACACGCGCTCGACGCCCTCGCCGAACGAGACCTTGCGAACCGTCACCGTGCTGCGGGCGCCCTTGCCGTTCTTGCGGGCGATGACGACGCCCTCGAACGCCTGCACGCGGCTACGGTTGCCCTCGACGACCTTGTAGTCCACCCGCACCGTGTCGCCCGTCGCGAACTCGGGGATGTCGTCCCGGAGGAAGGGCTGCTCGATAGAGCGCAGGATGGCGCCTTTGTTGTACTTCATCTCTGATCTCGATTCCCGGTGGAGTTACCGTTGGCTTCTCTGAGCCGCTCTTTCCCTTGTTGCGGCCGTCCTGGGCGGGCCCGGCGGCCAGCAAAGCCTTGCTATCTTAGCTGAGCAGGTCACGTCCTTTCAACACCGGCGCGACCGCGAGCCCCCTTCTGTGACCGTGGCGGCAGCGAGACGGAGGAACATCTTGTCAGTGCAGACGCGCGGCGTCCATCACACATCGGGCATCGGTGGACGGGCACAGCACAGCATCGAGTTCTACTACAGGGTCCTCGGCCTGCGCCTCGTCAAGAGGACGGTCAACTACGACGACCCGTCCACGTACCATCTCTACTTCGGCGACGCCTCAGGCAACCCAGGCAGCGTGCTCACGCTCTTCTCCTGGCCCGGCTCCGGTGCCGGCCACCCTGGCGCCACCTGCACGCGCGAGGTGGCGTTGAGGGTGCCGCCGGGCGCGCTGGAGAGCTGGCGGGAGCGGCTCGACCGGTCGGAGGTGCCTCACGAGACAGTCAACCGGTTAGACCGTGACCACCTGACCTTCTCCGACCCGGACGGCCTTGGACTCGCGGTCGTCGAAGGCGAGGCGCCCCCGCTGCCGCAACCCGAGCCGGGAGCCGATCCCGCCTCGTTGCTCGTGCCCGTGCGCTACTTCGCGCCGCCCTTCATACCGCCAGAGCAGGCGGTCACGTGCATCGACCACGTGACGCTCGAGACGACAGAGGTGAGCGCATACAGCGACGTCCTGCGCGGCGTGCTCTCCCTCGACCAGGTCGCAGCCCAGAACGGCCGCGTGAGGCTCGCGCCCGCGGGAACCGGCAGCACGGGGGCCAGGGCGCTCGAGCTGGCTCCGAGCGACAGGGAGGGTCGCACCTCGTTCGGCCGCGGCAGCTATCACCACGTCGCGTTCGAGGTCGAGGACGACGCTGCCCTCGAGGAGGCGAGGCGCCTGGTGATGAGCGCCGGTCTCGCCCCGACGAAGGTGAAGGAGCGGACGTACTTCCGGTCCGTCTACTTCTCCGGCCCCGGCGGAGCGGTGATCGAGCTGGCTACGCGCGGGCCAGGGTTCACCGCAGACGAGCCCCTCGAGGAACTCGGCCTGGCGTTCAAGCTGCCGGAGTGGCTCGAGTCGGAGCGGCAGTTCATACGCTCGCAGCTACCCGTCACCGCCAGCCCGGAGTACGCACACCTCTATCGACCGCAGTCGTGAGACGCGGCGCCTGGCTCGCCGTGCTCTTCGGCGTCGCCGGGCTCGCCGTCACGATGTGGTTGCTCGGGGGCAGCCTGCGCTCGCTCGCTCGCGTGCCGGCGTGGGCGTTCGTGGTCGGGACGGTGCTGGTCGTCGCCAACTACCTGGCAGGGGCCGTGCGACTGCAGCTAATCTCGGCCCTTGGCGGTCACCGGCTGTCGTTCAACCGCTGCCTGCGCGGTTACTCGCTCGGCCTCTTCAGCGCTGCGATCACGCCAGGCAGCGCGGGCCAGGCGCCGGCCGTCGCGCTCTCGTTCGTGCGGGACGGCCTGACAGGGGCGCAGGCGTGGTCGATAAACGTATACGTTTGGGTGCTCGACCTGGCCTTCCTCACATACTCCGTTCCGCTCAGCCTCCTGCTCATCGGCAGGTCTGCCGTATCGCTCTCGACGCAGCAGCTCTGGGCATTCGCCATCCTGGTCGCCATTGTGGCGGCCTCGATGATGTGGGTGCTCTCCTACCGGCTCCACTGGTTCACCCGCCTCGGAAGGCATATCTTCCGGCTGCGCTGGCTGGCGCGCTGGCGTGCGTCCACCGACCACTTCTTCGGACGCGTCGAGGCCGCGGCCGGGGAGATAATGCGCGGCACCCCGGCCCAGCGCCTGTCGCTGCACCTGCTGACGGCGGTCGTCTACGTGAGCACGCTCGCCGTCTTCTACGTGATGATCGTCTCGATCCGGCCCGGCGCACCGTTCCTTACCACGCTGGCCATAGCGCAGGTCCCCATGGTGCTGGCGACGTTCATGCCGACGCCGGGTGGGGCCGGCCTGCTCGAGATCTTCACGGCCTCGCTCTTCGTTGCGGGCGGTACGGAAGCCCGAGCCATCGACGAGGCGCCGGGCGGAGCCGGCATCGCGGCTGCGATCCTCGGCTGGCGCCTGCTCACCTTCTACTCGCGCTTCGTCACCGGCCCCGTCGCTGGCTCCACCTTCGCCCGCCCCGTTGAAGGCGACGTCGACAGGCACGGTGTCGGCTAGAGCTCGGTTCTATGCCAGTTCATGAGACGTGCGCGGGCGGCGCACCCGTTCAGGCGCGCCACGGCATCACACGCCGCTCGACCCACTGCAGCAGCACGGTGAGGCCCACCCCGAGAGCCATTATCACGAGCAGGGCGGCGTACATCTTGGGCGTGGACAGCACCTGCCAGTGGTAGTAGACGAGGAACCCGACGCCCGTCTGCGAGCGCACGAACTCGACGGCGACGATGACGATGAGCGCCGTTCCGAGCGCAAGGCGCAGGCCGTTGAAGACGATGGGCAGCGCCCCCGGAAGTATCACGTGCCTGAACATCTGGAGCCGGTTGGCGCCGAAGTTCCTTCCGGCCTGGACCAGCACCGGGTCTATGCCCTGCACGCCGGCCATCGTCGAGAGCGCCACGAGGAAGAAGGCCGAGATCGCGACGACGGTCACCTTCGGTCCCTCGCCGAAGGGGTCGGCGAAGACGAGCATCAGGAGCGGGAACACCGCGATCTTGGGGAGCACGTAAACGGCCGACATCGTGGCGTCCAGCATCGCCCTTACGGTCTTGTTGAGGCCCATGACGATCCCGATGAGCACGCCGGGCGCTGCGCCGATCGCGAAGCCGACGAGCACGCGCGAGAGCGTCGCCCACAGGTGGCTCTCGGCGAAAGTGGCCGTGACGCCCGCCCACCCTGACTCCGCGATGCGCGCGGGCAGCAGCCACGGCCTGCCGATAAGGGAGAGCCCGCTGAAGCGGTCGACGTTGACGATGAGGTCCCAGAGCGCGACGGCGATCCGAGTCGGCGGCGGGAACCAGCGCGGGTTGAGGATCTCGCTGCGAGCGAGCCACTCCCACGCCGCCAACGCGAGCAGCGGGAACACCCAGGCGAGCGCTGCCTGGTAGGTCCGCTGCAGCCTGAAGGGAAGACGCCTCTCCAACGCCTCCGCCGCGAACACGAGCAGCGTGAACTCCGCCGCCAGGAGCGCCCACCACCACGTCCGCCACAGCCCCAGAGCGGTCGCCGCAACCGCCAGGAGCAGCATCGCCAGCACCGGCCACACCAGTCCGCCAGAGGAGCTCCCGACGGTCGGGCTCGGCGCTGCCGGCGCACGGGCGCCCGCCGAGCTCACGGGAGCACCGCCGGGCCACGAGGCGGTGCGACGGGTACGCGGTTCACGCCTGAGCTTCCATCGCCCGCTCGACCTCTTCGCGCAGCTCGGCCCAGATGGCTCCTGTGAGCTCTGCGAAGCGCTTGCTCTGGGCGGTGCTCAGGTCGCGGGGGCGCGGCAGGTCGACCTCGAACTCCGCCTTCTTCGTGCCGGGGTGCGCCGTCATGAGCACGACCCTGTCGCCGAGGAGCACGGCCTCCTCAATCGAGTGCGTCACGTAGAGCACCGTCTTCTTGGTCTCCTCCCACAGGCGCAGCAGCTCCTCCTGCAGCACAGCCCTGGTCTGGGCGTCGAGCGCTCCGAGCGGCTCGTCCATGAGGAGCACCTGCGGGTCGTTGGCCAGGGCGCGGGCGATGGAGACGCGCTGCTTCATGCCGCCGGACACCTGCGCCGGGTAGTAGTCGGCGAAGCGCCTGAGGCCCACCTTGGCGAGCCAGGAGTCCGCGACCTGCGACCGCTCGCGGGCGCCGACTCCGCGCATCTGCAGCCCGAAGGCGACGTTGTCCCTCACCGTCTTCCACGGGACGACCGCGTACTCCTGGAACACGACGTTGTTGAGGGGTCTGGCGGGGTCGGGGCCCGGGACGATGTAAGCCTCGCCGCCGGAGAGCGAATCGAGGCCCGCGAGGATCCGCAGGAAGGTCGACTTGCCGCAGCCGGACGGCCCGACGAGGCAGACGAACTCGCCCTCACGCACCTCGAGGTCGAAGTCGACTATGGCATGGACGTCGCCCGCGAGCGACGGGTAGACCTTCCGTGCCGCGCGGGCGACGACCTTCGCTTCCACCTGCCTACTCACCCCTAACGCGCGCTGGGCGCCGGCCCACCCGAAACGACGGGGCGGACGCTACTCCTGGTACGGACCCGCCATCTCGAGAGCCCACTCTGCGAAGTCCGTCACGATCACGTTCCCGAGGTCGATCGGCTCCTCGTAGTCTGTGCGCCCGTTCTCGCGGTGAACCCTCTCGACGTCCGCCAGGCCGTCGACGGGGATCGTGAGGTTCGGGTCGTAGACGACAGGCGTGCCCGTGCGGATCGCCTCCTCCGTGGAGTTCACGTACGTCAGGTAGGCCGCAATGTTCTCGTCCGACAGGTAGTCGTCACCCTGCATCATGCGCGTCGCCTCGAGGAGCGCCAGCGCGAAGCGGCGCGCGACCTCCGGCCTCTCCTCGAGGAACCGGCCGGAGCCCACGTAAGCCACGGTCATGAGCCCTGGCACGAGGTCGGACGCCAGCGTCACGCCCGTCCCGTCCGCCTCTATCTGCTCGGCGTAGGGCGAGCCGAGGACCGCTGCGTCTATCGACCCGTTGGCGAATCCTGCAGGCATGTCGGCGTTGGCGAGGTTTATCGGCTGCACGTCGCGGATCGTGAGGCCTCCACGCTCGAGGGCCTTGGCGGCGAGGTACTCGCCGCCAGAGCCGGGCCCCCCAGCCATGGCTACGGTGCGACCCCTCAGCTCCTCGATGGTGTCGACTGCCCCGGAGTCGTACAGGTCCTTACGCACCATGAACTTGGTGGGGCTGTTCTCGAAAGGCTCGAGCCCGCCGGGCGCGAAGACGCGGATGTCTATGCCCTGGTTCCAGCCGTTCCATAGCGAGGTGACGATGGCGATGCCGCCGACGTCGATCTGGCCCTGCTCGAGGAACGCTATCGCCTCCGTGCCGGAAGCGACCGCGTTTATCTCGACGTCGAGGCCGTACTTGTCGAACACGCCGCGATCGGCCGCGACGTAGAGCGCAGCGAACTTGAGGATGGGCACGACGGCAACGCTCACCTGCTCCGGCGGGTCGAGCGGCTCGACCGCCTGCTGGGCACCTGCGACGCTTGCCAGCAACAACCCGCCCGCGAGCAGTGCGACAAGTAGCTTACGGAGCCTCGGTGCTCTCATCTGATTCCTCCTGTGGTGGTTTCGCGCGCGTTGGGCGCGACCCGGTGTCGGCTAGGGGCACATAGTAACGCCGAGGGCGCGCGGCGCGCTTCACCGACCGCGAACGCTCGCCTCACCATGCGCGCCCCAGGACCCAGGAGGCGAAGCCGCGTCCAAGGACCATTGCCCCTCTGGCGCGCGGCGTCGCGCAGCTATCATCTCAGGGATGACCCGGCACCCAGACGCCATGA
Source organism: uncultured bacterium (assembly GCA_964565625.1). Classification (GTDB taxonomy): domain Bacteria; phylum Deinococcota; class Deinococci; order Deinococcales; family Trueperaceae; genus DASRWD01. The sequence goes on along the minus strand of CAZMFX010000013.1, from coordinate 14,525 downwards.
CCGTGCGTGTAGGGGCGGCGGCTTGACGCCGACGTTGCCGTTGGCGTTCGCGGCCGGGGTCTTCTCGTTCCTCTCGCCGTGCGTGCTCCCGCTCGTGCCCAGCTACCTGGCGTACGTCGGCGGCAGCGCCCAGGCGGAGCGGCGCGTCCTCGTTCGCAACGCCGTCTTCTTCGTGCTCGGCTTCGGCATAGTCTTCGTCGCGATGGGCGCGTCCGCGAGCTTCCTCGGCTCGCTCCTGCGCGCCAACCAGCAGCTCCTCACGGTCGTCGGCGGGGTGCTGGTCGGGCTGTTCGGGCTCGTGATGCTCGGCGTGATAAGGGTGCCGTTCCTCTACCGCGACACGCGCCCGCAGTACCACGGAGAGAGCCGCACGCCGCTCGGGGCTCTGCTCCTCGGCATGGCGTTCGCGGCTGGCTGGACGCCGTGCATCGGACCCATCCTCGGCGGCATCCTCACGCTGGCCGGCGCGAGCGGCACCCTTGCGCAGGGCGTCGGGCTGCTCGCGATCTACTCTCTCGGGCTGGCGGTGCCCTTCCTGCTGGCCGCGCTGCTTCTCGGGCCGTTCATGACGTTCTCCAAGGCGTTCCGCCGGTACATGCCGTGGGTGGAGCGGGTAGCGGGCGTCGTGCTCGTGGTCGCTGCCGTCCTCATGGTCACCGGCACCTACACGACCCTCAACGCCTACCTGATAAAGATCACACCGGATTGGCTCATCTCCCGCCTATGACGCAGGCAACGAACGCGCCTGGCCAGAGAGAGGGCAGCGCCGACCACGCTCTCTCCCTCCGCGGCGTCCAGCGCCGCATGGGCCGTGAGACCGTGCTTGCCGGCATCGACATCGAGGTGGCTCCAGGGCGCCTCGTCGTGCTGCGCGGTAGCAACGGATCGGGCAAGACCACCCTCCTCAGGCTGCTGGCCACCAGGCTCAGGCCCCACGCCGGCACAGGGACGGTCTTCGGCTACGACCTGCTGCGAGAGCCGGAAGCGGTGAGGGCGCGCGTTGGCCTGCTGAGGGCGGAAGGCGGCAGCTACCCGGTGCTGACCGGCAGCGAGAACCTGGCACTGGCGACGGCGCTCACCGGCAGGGGCTCGGACGCGGATGCGCTTACGGCTCTGCGCCGCGTTGGCCTGGAAGAGGCGGCATCCAAGCAGGTCCGCTACTACTCGAGCGGCATGAAGAAACGTCTGGGGCTGGCGCGTCAACTGCTCGTCGACCCCGACCTCTGGCTCCTCGACGAGCCGTACGCGGCGCTCGACGAAGAGGGGAAGTCGCTCGTCGACGAGTGCCTCGTCGAGGCGCGCGGCCGCGGCCGGACCATCCTCCTGGCGTCGCACGAGCAGGACAGGCATGGTCTGGAGCCGGACGCCGTCGTCGAGCTCGCCGGCGGCAGGTTGCGCCTCGCCGCCATCGCCACGCGGGTGGGCGCCGCATGAACGACGTACGGGCCGTCATGGCCATAGCCCGCAAGGACCTGCTGCAGGAGCTCCGCAGCAAGGCGGCGACGGTCGCTACCGTCTTCTTCACCGCGACGACGCTCCTGATGATGGCGTTCGCGCTCGGAAGGGAGCAGGGGGTCCTCGAGAGCTCGACGCCCGGCGTCCTGTGGGTCGCGCTCGTCTTCGCCGGGGTCACCGCAGCTGCCCAGAGCTTCCAGTCCGACCTGGAGGACGGCGCCTTCGACCAGCTGATGACGTACCCGGTGTCGCGGGCTGCCGTGTACCTCGGCAAGCTGCTGGCCAACTGGCTCTACCTTTCGGTGCTGGGCCTGCTGCTCGCGCCGGTGGCGGTGACGCTGTACGGAGCGTCCTTCCCCGGCCCGGCCGCGTACGGCGTCGTCTCGCTGACCGTCGTGCTCGGCGCGTTCGGCTTCGCCATCGTGGCGACCTTCTACGCCGCGCTAACGGCCAACCTGCAGGCTCGCGAGGCGCTGCTGCCCGTGCTGATGTTCCCGATAGTCGTGCCCATCGTCCTCGCCGCCGTAAGGGCGACGGAGGGCGCGTTGACTGCCTTGGGAGCGCCCGTATTCGATTGGCTGCTGCTGCTGACGGGCTTCGATCTCGTCTACTTCGTCGTCTGCGCCGGCCTGTTCCACTTCGTGGTCGACGAGTGATGACGCCAGGCCAGGAACCCATGTCCTCACGAGCGGGCGCGAAGCCAGCTCACGGGCTACCCTTCGCTGCAGATTTACACTTGAACTCGCCGGCAGCCCGCCACCGGGACCGGCGCACGAGGAGCGGAAGATGAACAGTACGGTCTCGAGCCTGAACCGGCCGCGGACGCGGCCGCTGTGGCTGACCCTGCTCGGCCTCGCCTGCCTTGTGGGGCTGGCCGTCGGCGCGTACCTGGCGCTCGTAGTTAGCCCGCCGGACGTGAACCAGGGCGACCTCATAAGGATCATGTACGCCCACGTCTCAGTTGCCTGGATCTGCTTCGTCGCCGTGGCCGTGGCCGGCCTGTGGTCAGCGCTCTACCTGTGGCGCGGCCGCGAACGCGACGACGTCCGCGCCGTGGCGAACGCAGAGGCGGCCCTCGTCTACTCTGCGCTCACCATCACCGGTGGCATGATCTACAGCAAGCCGACCCTCAACACGTTCTGGACGTGGGACGCCAAGCTGACCCTCACCGCGATAATGGTCGCGCTGATCGTCGGCTACTTCATCGTCAGGGCGCTGATAGACGAGCCGGTGAGGCGCGGCCGCATCTCGGCCGTGATAATGCTCATCGTCGTCGTCAGCCTGCCGTTCAACTACCTGGCCGCCGAGTGGTTCCGAACCCTCCACCCGGCCAAGAGCATCAACCTCGACGGCAGCGGCGTCACGATGGACCCTTCGATGCTGCGCGTGCTGCTCGTGAACGTCGCCGTCGCGGGGCTCATCTACCTCTACTTCGTCTCCGAGCGGGTACGCATCGGGCTGTTCAGCATCGCTCCACGCACCGTAGACGAGAAGCATGCGGTTCCAACGGAGGTAGTCCGTGTTGGCTGACCTGACGCAGAACCAGTGGGTGGCGATCGCGTGGGTAGAGCTTCTCGTCGTCTACGCCGGCTACCTCGGCTACCTGAGGTGGCTCAGGGTCAAGAAGGCCAAGTCTGAAGGGAACGAGTGAGCAAGAAGGTAATCTACGCCGTCCTCGGCGTGCTGGTGCTGGGAGCTGCAGGGTTGATGATCGCGCGTGCGCTGCAGACGTCTCTCGTCTACTTCGTGCTGCCGAGCGAGTACGCGCGGGACGCGTCCAGCTTCGACGGCAGGAAGATCCGCCTTGCCGGGCTTGTCCAGCCGGGAAGCGTCGGGTTCGACGACGCACAGTTGCAGCTCACGTTCAACGTCACCGACACGTACGAGACGTACCCGGTGCGCTACGGCGGCGCGCCCCCCGAGATGTTCCAGGAGAACGGCGGAGTCGTGATCGAGGGTTCGTTCCACGACGGCGTTTTCGTGGGCGACAACCTCCTCGTGAAGCACAGCAGCGACTACCACCCGCCCGAGGAGGGCGAGGCGGTCGACGTGGAGGCTTTGAAGGAGTCGCTGCGCTGAGGAGACGGGCGTGCAGATAGAGCTTGGTGTCGTGGGCGGGGCTGCGGCCTTCCTCGCGTTCGCCGTCGCCCTCTACGGAGCGGTCGCCGGCTCGATCGGGGCATGGCGCCGCGACGCCAGGCTGACGACGTCCGCACGGCTGTCGGCCGTCGCCGGCTTCCTGCTGGCGACCGTGGCCGTGATAGTCATGCAGACCGCGCTGCTGACAGACGACTTCAGCGTCTCCTACGTCGCCGCACACTCCCGCATCGCCTCGCCCACCTGGGTGAAGGTCGTCACGATGTGGGCGGCGCTCGAGGGCTCGATCCTGTTGTGGGCTTGGCTTCTCTCCGGCTACACCGCACTGCTCGCGGCCGTCGCTCCCCTGTCGCCCCTCAGGCCGTGGGCGATCTCGATAATGCAGGCGGTCCAGACGTTCTTCTTCTTCGTCCTCGCCTTCCTCGCGAACCCCTTCCGCGTGCTGCCGGTACCGCCCCTCGACGGTCCGGGGCCCAACGAGCTCCTCCAGAACCACTGGATGATGGCGATCCACCCGCTGCTCATGTACCTCGGGTTCGTTGGCCTGACGGTTCCCTTCGCGTACGCGATGGCGGCGCTCATAACCAGGCGCCCCGGCTCCGAGTGGATGACGGTGACGCGCCGCTGGACCCTCACAGGCTGGGGCTTCCTCTCCGCCGCCATCGTCGCCGGCGGGTGGTGGAGCTACGAGGTGCTCGGCTGGGGCGGCTACTGGGCATGGGACCCGGTCGAGAACGTGAGCCTCATGCCGTGGCTCACGGCCACCGCTTTCATCCACTCCGTCCAGGTCCAGGAGCGCAGGCAGATGCTCAAGCCCTGGAACGTGATGCTCATCCTGCTGACGTTCTCGCTGTCCATCCTGGGGACCTTCCTCACGCGCTCCGGCGTCGTCTCCTCCGTCCACGCGTTCGGGAGCGGGCCGGTGGGACCGGCGTTCCTCACGTTCTTCCTCATCGTCACGCTCGGCGCGTTCGCCCTGCTTGCGGTGCGCTGGGACGACGTGAAGGACAGGGCCGAGCTCGACTCGCTCGTCAGCCGGGAGGGCAGCTTCCTCGGCGTAAACGTGTTGTTCCTCGCCCTCACCTTCGCGGTGCTGCTCGGCACGCTGTTCCCGCTGATAGTCGAGGCCGTCTCCGGCGCGAGGGTCACGGTCGGCCCGCCCTTCTTCGATCAGGTGACGCTGCCGCTCTGGCTGCTCGTGCTCCTGCTGATGGGTATCGGCCCGCTGCTGCCGTGGCGCAAGGCCGAGGACCAGGTGCTCTGGCGCAACGTCGCCTGGCTCCTGGGCGGGTTGGTCTTCTCCGGCGCTCTGGCGTGGCTGCTCGGCGTGCGCAGGGTATACCCGATGCTCACCGTCGCCCTGGCCGGCTACAACGTCGTCTCCCTCGTCCTGCTACTGACCGGCGCGCTGGTGCCGCGCCTGCGGCTCGCAAGGCGGCCCGCCGTCGTCGTGATAAGGCGTTACGCGTTCGAGAACCGCAGGCGCGTGGGCAGCATGGTCGTGCACTTCGCCATCGTCATCATCGCGGTCGGCGTCGCCTTCTCGAGCGGCTACAGGGTCGACGAGCAGCTGCGCATAGGCATCGGAGAGTCTGCGAGCTTCGAAGGCTACACGCTCACGGCTGTCGACACGTTCATGGAGCAGACGCCTGGACGCATAAGCGCCGGCGCCGTTGTTCAGGTGAGCAGGAACGGCGGACTCGTCGGCACCCTGAGGCCGCGCCTGAACGTCTTCGGGGCGGGCGCCCGTCCCATCCCGACACCGGCCGTCCTGTACCGCCCGTCGCACGACATCTACCTAAACCTCAACAGCACGGTGGGTCCGGACACCGACTTCGTCATCCTGAGGGCCGTGAAGAGCCCGCTCGTGACGTGGATCTGGGTCGGCGGCTTCGTTCTCGTCTTCGGCGTCATCTACTCGCTCGGCGGGGCGATTCGCACGGTGCCCGCGCGGGCAACGCGGTCGGCGGCCGCCGGGCAGGAGGCCTGACTTGAAGACCCAGAGGCTGGTCCTGACTCTTGCCGTCGTGGCGGCGCTCGGCGGCCTCTTCGCCTTCGGGCTGCTGAGAGGCGAGCCGGACCGCGACCTGCCGTCCGAGCTGATAGGCAAGCAGGCGCCGACCTTCGACCTGCCGCTCTACGAACGGTACCAGGGCCGTTACGGCGACTCGCTCCAGCTGGCCGAGCACATCGGCAAGCAGCCGCTGGTCGTCAACTTCTGGGCGTCGTGGTGCGCACCGTGCTACGCAGAGGCCCCGGTGCTCCAGTCGTACTGGCAGGAGTACCAGGGCACGGACGTGCTCTTCGTGGGCGTACAGACGCAGGACAAGGGCAAGTACGACGAGGGCCGAGACTTCATCGACCAGTTCGGCCTCGGCTTCCCCAACGGGATAGACGACGACTCGCGCATAAGCATCGGTTGGGGCCTGCTCGGCGTTCCGGAGACGTTCTTCATCTCCCGCGACGGCACCGTCAGCTACAAGCACATCGGACCCGTCACGCCCCAGGTGATGGAGCAGCAGCTGACGGCGTTGCTCAGATGACCGCCGCCCTTCCGCGCCGGCCGGCGGACCGCCGCGCCGTGTGGATCTCCGTGCTTCTCGCCTGCCTCGTCGGCGCAGCGTTGGCGCAGGACGTTCAGATCGAGAACCGGGTGTTCGAGATCGCGGCCAAGCTGCGCTGCCCCATATGCACGTCGGAGAGCGTCGCGGACTCCAGCGTCCAGCTCGCCGTCCAGATGCGCGAGATCATCCAGGAGCAGCTCGACGATGGCAGGACGGAGCCGGAGATCCTCGCCTTCTTCCAGGAGCGCTACGGCGACTGGATCCTCCTCGACCCACCCAAGCGGGGGCTCCACCTGCTCGTGTGGGTCCTGCCGATCGCGGGCGCGTTCGTGGGAGTGACGGCGCTCATCGTCCTGGGACGCCGCTGGCAGAGGCGCTCACACGAGCCCATCGAGGTCGACCCGGAGGACCTGGCCCGCGTGCGCTCGGAGCTGGCGTCGGAGAAACGATGACGATAGTCGTCGTCGCGCTGCTGGCCGTTCTCGCGTTCGCGTACGTGGCGCTGCCGCTTATCGCCCCCAGGCACGCTGACCCGTTGCCCGACTACACCGACCCGGTCCTCGCCGGCCTCGAGGACGAGAAGGCCGCGCTTCTCAGGGCCATAACCGAGCTGGACGAGCGTACCGACCTCGACCCGAAGCGCCGCGAGGAGCTGCGCGCCCGCTACGAGGCGAAGGCGGCGGCCGCCATGAGGGCGATAGACGAGCGGCGGGCCGAGCTCGGCGACAGAAGCCGCGCCCCCAGGATCCCCACCGCACCGAAGGCAGGCAGGCGCCGCGCGCCGGTGGCCGTCATATCCCTCCTCGCCGTAGCCGTGCTGGCGGCGGCGTTCCTGCCGTCTTACGTCCTGCCGCGAGTCGGCCAGGACGCGACGCTGACGACCACGGACGTGGAGGCCGCAAGGCAGATCGACGAGCTGAGGCGCGCGGCCGACCGTGAGCCCACGACCGCGAACCTCATGGCGCTGGGCGACGCGTTCGCTTCCGTTCAGGAGGTCGACCAGGCGCGTGACGCGTACCTGCGCGCCGTGGAGGCGGAGGGAGACGGCAAGCTGGCCGTCTACCAGAGGCTCGCCGTCCTCGCGCTCCAGACGGACGAGGACCTGGTGCAGGCCCAGACCTGGCTCGAGCGCGCGACGCAGGCCGCGCCGGACGACGCGCAGTCATACTTCCTTCTCTCCGAGGTGGCGTACGCCAACGACGACGACGTGACCTCGGAGGAGGCGCTGAGGAAGTACGTGGCGCTGACGGGGGAGCAACCGAACGACGTCGTCGCCGCCCGGCTGGAGCTGTTCGAGCGGGAGGGTGAGCTTAAGGCAGCGGTCGAGAACGACCCGACGGCAGCGAACCTCTCAACGCTCGCCGACCTGTACTGGCGGGCAGGCGACCGTCAGGGGGCCGTCTCCACCTACCTGAGGCTGCTCACCGAGTTCGACGCACAGGACCCGGTGGCGCTCTCCCGCATGGGTGAGACGATGATGGCGTCCGGCGCGCCCAGCGACGCCGTGGCGCTGCTCGAGCGTGCTGTCGCCATCTCCGGCGGCCTCGAGAACCTCGAGCCGTCTGCCGTGCTGATACTCGGCGAGGCGTACCTGCGCACCGGCCGCTTCGCGGACTCCGTCGAGACCATCGAAACGTACATGGAGCTGGAGGGCGATGACGCGAACCCCGTCGCGGCCGAGCTCCTGACGAGCGCACGCAGGTCGCTGGAGCAGGGTGGCAGCCCGTCAGTCCAGCAGGCGGGCCTCGAAGGGCAGTCCGCCATGGGCCCAAACGTCTTCGCCGCGAACTGCGTCCAGTGCCACGCGCCCGGCGGGATCGGGCCCGACCTCGTCGGCAGCCAGAGGGCGGCAAACGAGTCGAACGTCCGCGACGCCGTCACCTTCGGCAGGGGCATGATGCCTGCTTTCGGGCCGACCCTCAGCCCCGAGCAGCTCGATGCAGTAGTGGCGTACGTCGTGCAGGACCTCTCGCAACGATGACCGACGCGGAAGACAGGCCGGACGTCGACAGCGAAGGTGGCCATGACGCCGGGCGTCGCGAGCTCGTCAAGTGGCTGTGGCGCGCGCCGGTGCTGGCGTTGGCGGCCGGGGGCGCCTACGGGGCGTACAGGGCGATAGACACCCACTTCGTCAAGCGCAGGCCGGACCCGACGCCCGAGTTCGATGACGCCGAACCTCAGGTCGTCGGCCCGCTCTCCGACTTCGCCCAGGCTTGGGACTCCGCCGATTTCATGCTGGCCGCTGCGCCCGGCGTGGCGTTGAGGGCGCCCGCGCCCGTCCCCGGGGGCTTGAGCGTCGGCGACGTCCACCTCGTAGCGTTCAGCCGCATCTGCACGCACCACCAGTGCGTCGCCAACCTCAACACCGACGTCGCTGCCATCGCCCTGGGCTTCAACTACGAGACGAAGAGCCCTGCCATCACGTGCCCGTGTCATCTGAGCGTCTTCGACCCGTTGCTGGCGGGACGTGCGGTCAGCGGCCCGGCCGTTTACCCGTTGCCGAGGGCGCGGCTCGAGCTGGCAGATGACGAGGTCGTGGCGACCGGATGGGAGCGCTCCCGGGCGTAACATCGGAGCATGAACCCGCTCAAGAGCCTCCAGGAGCACGGTCAGTCCGTGTACCTCGACGAGATAAGGCGGTCGTGGCTTGACGACGGCACCCTTCAGACGCTGATAGACCGCGACGGGCTGCGCGGCGTGACGAGCAACCCCGCCATATTCCACAAGGCGATAACCCAGTCCGACGACTACGCGAACGTCATCGCGCGGCTCGCCAGAGACGGGTCAGACGTCGCACGGGCGTACGAGGACATCGTCATAGACGACATACAACGCGCCGCCGACCTGTTCAGGCCGACGTACGACGGCTCGGGAGGCAAGTACGGGTTCGTCTCCCTAGAGGTCTCCCCAGAGGTGGCGAACGACGCACAGGCGACGTACCTGGAGGGCAAGCACCTCTGGCAGCGGCTGGGCCGGCCAAACGTCTTCATCAAGGTGCCGGCCACGGTGCCCGGCCTCGAAGCGATCCGCCGCCTCATCGCGGACGGCGTCAACGTGAACGTAACGCTCCTCTTCGGGCTCGAGCGCTACGAACGCGTGATCGACGCCTACATGGAGGGCCTGGAGCAGCGCGTCGCGGCCGGGGAGAGCGCGCTCGGGGTCAACTCCGTCGCGAGCTTCTTCCTCAGCCGGTTCGACGTGATGGTCGACCCCATGCTCGACGAGATGGGCACGGACGAGGCAGGTTCGTTGCGCGGCGAGGCCGCTATCGCCTACGCGAAGGTCGCGTACGAGATCTTCTCGCGGCGGTTCTCAGAGGCCGACGAGCGCTGGCGCCCTCTGGCCGAAGCCGGTGCCAGGGTGCAGCGGCTCCTGTGGGCCTCGACCGGCACGAAGGACCCGAGCTACCCGGACACCAAGTACGTCGAGCCGCTCATCGGCCCAGAGACGATAAACACCATGCCCCTGGAGACCCTGGACGCCTACCGCGATCACGGCGACCCCGCGGCGCGGGTTACCGACGGGTTGGAGGACGCCAGGCAGGTGATTGCGCGGCTGAAGGCGCTCGGGATAGACCTCGAAGATGTGGCTGACCGGCTCGAGGCTGAGGGCGTCGAGAAGTTCGTCAAGCCGTTCAGGGCGCTGATGAGTGGGCTGGAAGAGTCGCTGCGCGGCGCTGCCGCCTCGGCTCGCGGCTAGGCCCGGCGCGACCGCCGCACGACACGGCCGGACCGGCGCGAAGCCAGCGCCTAGCCCCGGCCTTGTTCTCGCGGATCCTCCGCCCGCTCCGCAGCGCCACGCACTACGTGCCGCATCAGGAAGACGTAGCCGATGACGCCGATGGCCGCGAAGGAGAACCACTGGATCGCGTAGCCAAGGTGAGGTCCCTCGCCCAGGTCGGGAGGCGGCAACGGCAGCGGCATCTCCCCCGGGTGCGGCGGCTCCACCGAGGTAAGCACGATGTAGGCAGGCACCAGCTCGTAAGGCATCTGAGGCTGAAGGCGGCCCACGTCCACGTAGTACGACTGGGTCAGCTCACCTTCCGGCGGGTCGCGAGGCCCGAAGGTGCCCGGCGTCGGCGAGTCGGGCGCACGCAGGCGGCCTGTCACGGTGACGGTGCCGGCAGGCGGGGGCGCCGCCTGCACAGGAACTGAGTCCATGTCGAACGACACCCAGCCGCGCTCCACCAGAACGGCGTCGCCGGTGGGAAGCACCAGGGGCGTCAGTACGTTGTAACCGGGCTGCCCTCCCAGGCTGCGGCCCCTCAACAGCACCTCCTCGTTGGGGTCGAACGTTCCGGTCGCCTCGACGGTCCTGTACTCGAGAAGCTCGCCCTCGAGGGCATCGGCAAGGGAGATCGGCTCGAGAGCCGACCGCTCCTGGACCTGGGCGACGTAGTCGCGGCGCTGGTCGAGCCGCCGCAACTGCCAGAAGCCCAGGTTCACGAACAGGACGACGAGGGCGAGCGCGAGCAGGTGGCCGGCGATCCACCGCGGCGTCAGCAGTACCCGGGGCATCAGGCCCCGTGCATCAGAAGAAGATCGCCCTGTCGAGCGCCATCACGAGGAACAGCAGGCCCAGGTACGTCATCGAGTACTTGTAGAGCGGCAGGGCTGTGACCCTGTCTACGGAGCCGCCGTCCCGCACGACGCGGAAGACGGCCGCTACCCGCAGCGCGAGCACCAGGTTGAGGGCGAGGGCGGCGACGAAGTATGCGGGGCTGAACTCGTGCAGGAAGAAAGGCAGCACCGTCAGCACGACGGTCAGCACGGTGTACATGACCATCTGCATGACGGTCGCCTTCTCGCCTATCACCGCGGGCGCCATCGGCACACCTACCGACTTGTACTGGTCCTTGACCATGAGCGCCAGCGCCCAGAAGTGAACCGGCGTCCATACGAAGACGACGGCGAAGAGGACCCAAGCGAGCAGGCTCAGCTCGCCCGTCACAGCCGCCCAGCCGACCAGCGGCGGTATGGAGCCGGCGGCACCACCTATGACGATGTTCTGCCATGTGGAGCGCTTGAGCCACATCGTGTAGATGAGGACGTAGAACGCGATGCCGGCCCACGACAGGAGCGCGGCCGTGACGTTCGTGGTCGCCCAGATGACGAGGAAGGAGAGAAGCGTCAGCGCGATGGCGAAGATGATCGCGTTGCGCGAGGACACGACGTGAGTGACGGTCGGCCGCTTCGCCGTCCGCTTCATGTAGACGTCGATGTCGGCGTCGTAGACCATGTTGTAGACGCCGGCCGCGCCCGCCGACATGTAGCCGCCGACGATGACGCCGAGCAGGGCGAGCCAGCCGGGGAACCCGCCGGCGGCTATGAACATCGCCCCCACCGTGGTCATGAGGAGGAGGACGATCACCTTTGGCTTGGTGAGAACGAAGTAGTCGCGCCAGGTGGCCTTCGCCGGCGCCGCGGCTTGCGTCATCTACTACCCTCCACAGCGGTTCGGTTCCACAGCGGGCCGGAGCCCCTCACCATGGTCCCGCCGAGCATCGTCACGCTCAAGGCAGCCAACAGCGCGAACGCCGTCACGGCCAGGAGCAAGTGTAGGAGTTGGAGCACCGTAGGCCCCAGCATCGTCAGGTTGGCCGTCCCGACGCCGAGCTGCACGAGGTACACGATCAGCAGCGTGCGCGCCAGCCCTCTGGCGGCGGGAACGGGCTTCAGCCACCAGGCCAGGCCCAAGCCAACGAACAGGTACGTCCCGACGGCGATCGCGATGAGCGGGTGCAGGATGCGGAGCCTGACGAGGGGGTGGGACGACGGGTCGAAGTCCGCCCTGAAGCCTTCCGCCAGCGAGTCGGGCGGGAAGATCGTGTTGCCCATGGCGGCGATCCCGCCGGTGAAGCTGAGGACGAGGGCGGCGACGAGCGCGGTCGCGAGCACGGCGAAGAGACCAGCCTGACCTCCGACTCGCAGAGGGTACGCAGGGGCGTCGTCACGTGCGTAGACGACGGTGCCTGCCAAGGTCCCGATGAGCAGCAGGCTGTTGACGAGGTGGCCGGCGACCCATACCCCACGCTCCACGCTGGCGTTGTCGCCGGTGAGGCCAAGGAGGACAGTGCCCGCGCCTATCAGCGCCTCTATCACGAGGAACACGAGGGCGGCGGTGGCGAAAGCGGCGAAGCCCGGTTTGGTCGCGCGCGCCTTGAGCGCCCGCACCAGCAGCCAGACGCCGAGGACGAGCACGCCGGCGGAGAGGAGGCGGTGACTGAACTCTATGAGCGTCTCCAGGCCGGCGCCAAGCGGCACTACCTCGCCGTTGCAAGTCGGCCAGTGACTGCCGCAGCCCGCCCCGGAGCCCGTCAGTCGCACGACCGCACCCTGCAGTATCACGACGGTGTTCGCGATGAGCGCGGTCCAGGCGAGACCCACCGTCAGGCGCCCGGCCGAGGCGCGCGCCTGCACCGGAACCGAGTTGGTGAGGGAGGCTTCCATCACAGAAGCTACATGCTACCGCCGGTCGCAGGGACATAAGCCCCAAACGGTGACGGAAACGTGACGGGTGCCGTACAGGACGCCACACGGCGCTCTCACCGAGCCTAGCGATGATTGTCCCGACCGCGGCGGCGGTCCTCCGCCTTTGGTTCCGTGCTCTCTGGAGTGCGCGCCAGGAGTCTAGGGGCCGCACGCCAAGCGAAGGCCGGTGCGAACGGTGTGGATGTTAGAGTCGGCACACCAAAACGCGTGTAACGGTCGTCGGAGGACACGTTGATAAGCTTCCACCCAAACTCACGTCATCCGTCGCGGCTCCTCGGGGCGCTTCTCGTGTGCCTGCTGTGTGTGGGCGGCGCCGCGTTCGCCCAGGAGGAAGAGGACGGCGGACCTGACGTTGCGACACTTATCAGCGACGGGCAGTTCTACCTCGACAGGGGCGACTGCTCGCTCGCGCAGTTCTACTTCCAGGAGGCATTGCGCATCGACGAGGCCAGCGCGGACGCCATGGTCGGCAAGGGGCGTGCCCTCTCCTGCCAGGGCGCTTACCCTGCGGCCATCGAGGCGTTCCAGGCCGCCCTCAGCGCGCAGCCGAACCACCTGCAGGCCCTCGTGCACCTCGCGAACACCTACCAGTACCAGTACCAGTCCGACCCGACCGCATACAGCGGCAGGCTCGCCGACGCGCTCGACACGATCCAGCGCGCCGAGCAGATCGCGTCCAACGACGCGCGCGTCCAGAACACCAAGGGCATCGTCCTCTACCAGCTCGGCGACCTGCAGCAGGCCAGGGCGACGTTGGAACAGGCCGCAACGCTCGCCTCCGGGTCGCAGGAGCTGGACAACGCGGAGAAGAGCACGGTCCAGGTGAACCTCGGCCGCGTGTACCGCGACCTCGACGAGCTGCAGCTGGCTCAGCAGGCCTTCAGGCGCGCCGTGATCCTCGATCCCGCGAGCGCGACCGCGCACAACAACTTGGGCGACGTCTCGTACAGGCTGGACGACTGCTCCACGGCCCAGTACGAGTTGGCTCAGGCGGTGAACCTCGATCCAACGAGCCTGTCGGCCGCTGCGAACCTCGGCATAGTGCTGTTCGAGTGCGGTGACGTGCAGGCGAGCCTGCCTCGTCTGGAGCAGGCGGTGCAGATGGATGGCGCGGTATTCCTGCCGCCCCTGTTCACTTACCTGGCGCGCGCGTACCTCGAGACCGGTCAGGTCGACGAGGCCATCCGCCGCGCCCAGCACGGAGCGCTCCTGGCCGAACCGCCCAGCGCCGAGGCCTACTACTGGCTCGGCCAGGCGTACCAGCGGCGCGGCTCTCAGGGAGACTCGCAGCGCGCCAGGGACGCGTACGAGCGCGCGCTCGAGATCGACCAGAGCTACGCGGCCGCCACAGAGGCGCTCCGGACCCTCCAGTAAGGCGAGGCGACCAGACGGCGGGTTAGCCCGGGGATGACCGGGCGAGGTCCGATGGTGTACACTCGTTAGGTTTGCCTGGCGGCAGCGGGATGTCCGCCACGTGCGAACCCGAGCCGGCAACCACGGGGGCACTTGGCTCGCGGCCCTGATCGGGGCGGCGCTGCAGGTCTCCGCTCGACTCCAACCTCAACATCCCGCCACGGAGGAAACATGTCTTACCTTGGAATGAAGCAGCTACTCGAGGCAGGCGTCCACTTCGGTCACGAGACCAAGCGCGCCAACCCGAAGATGCGGCGCTACATCTTCGCCGAGCGCAACGGCATCTTCATCATCGACCTCCAGAAGACCCTGGTCGAGAGCGAGAAGGCTTTCGACTTCCTCAAGGACGTCGCCCAGCGCGGCGGCACGATCCTGTTCGTGGGCGCGAAGAAGCAGGCGCAGGAGATCCTCGCTGCCGAGGCGAAGCGCTGCGGCATGCCGTACATCAACGAGCGTTGGCTCGGCGGCCTGCTAACGAACTTCAAGACGATAAAGACGCGTGTCG
>CAZMFX010000012.1:0-35685 GCA_964565625.1 uncultured bacterium | reverse complement strand
GCCAGGGCATCGGCCTGCGCGGCTACGGCCAGCGCAACCCGCTGCAGGAGTACGCGTTCGAGGGCTTCAACCTCTTCGAGGAGATGAAGGCGAACATCCGCCTGAACGTCGCCAAGCTGCTCTTCCGTGTCCAGGTCCAGACGGACGAGGCGCTCGACCGCGGCAGGCGGTCGCGCGCTGCGCGTCCTGCGGCGGTCAACTACACGGCGCAGCAGCCCGTTGGCATCGCCGCGGCAGCCGCGGCCGGCGGCGGGCGTGGAGGCAACCAGGCACAGCAGCGCGCCAGCGGCCCCACCTCCCCCATCCGAGCCGAGGAGAAGGTCGGCCGCAACGACCCGTGCCCATGCGGCAGCGGCAAGAAGTACAAGCACTGCCACGGTCGGACGGCGGCCTGAGGGACTAAGGGCCCCCGTGATGTCGGGCCTCCCCGGCCAACCGACGCCCGAGGGCTTCGCCGCTCGGGTTCACCAGCGCCGGCACCGGCTCGGCACGGCGGTGTGCCTCGGCCTAGACCCGCGCCCCACCGCTCACCCGCTGACCCACCCCAAGACGCTTGGCGCCACCAACATTTGGGATGGTGCCGTACTGGAAGCGGTGCGCGACTACTGCTTCGCCGTACTGAACGCCACGCACGACCTCATCGCCGCCTGCAAGCCGCAGGCGGCCTTCTTCGAGGCGCTAGGCCCCGGGGGCTTCGAGGTGCTGGCGGACGTGCTCCGCCATGCGAGGCGGCTCGGCGTGCCCGTGATCCTCGACGCCAAGCGCGGCGACATCGGGACGACAGCCGCTGCCTACGCGGAGGCTTACCTGGGCGACGGGCCACTGGCGGCAGACGCGCTGACCGTCAGCCCCTACCTCGGCCTCGACACGATCACGCCGTTCCTCGACGCAGCCGTGCGCGGCGGGAGAGCCGTGTACGTGCTGGTGCGCACGTCCAACCCCGGCAGTCGCGACCTGCAGGCTCTGGCGCTCGGCGGCGGAGGCACAGTCGCCGGTCATCTGGCTGCAGCGCTTGCCGCGATGGCTGCCGACCTGCCAGCCGACGAGCAGGGCTACACGGCGCTCGGCGCGGTTGCGGGCGACCCCTCCGACCTGCAGGCCCTTAGGGCGGCTCTCCCCCGTTCCCCGCTGCTCGTGCCCGGCTTCGGGGCGCAGGGCGCCACGGCTGACGACGTCGTGCCGGCCTTCGACGCAAACGGTTCAGGCGCCGTCGTGAACGCGAGCCGTTCGCTTACGTACGGGGATGGCTTCGAGTCCGCCGCGTCGTTCGAGCAGGTTGGTGAGCTGTCAAGGGCGGCAACGCAGAGTATGAGGGACGCCCTGGAGTCCGCGCTGGCCGCGCGGGTCAGGGCGTCTGCATATACGACATGATCGAGACGGGCGACACGTTCGTCTTGACGCGCGACAGCAGTCCGATGAGGGTGGCGAACCCCACCTCCGGGCCGTCGAAGACCGCGGCGTATATGCTCGCGCGCCCCAGCTCCGGCATCTCGAACGCGAAGGCCTCGAGCTCGCTCCCAGCAGGCACCTCGATGGGCAGCCCGCCCGTTCCCGGCTCGGTCGCGACGACGTACATGCGTGAGTCGTTGTGGGCAAGGAACAGGTCCTTTGCTGTTTCCTCCGGCGCCGTAAGGTAGGCCGTCACGTGGACCGCGCAGTTGCTGAGGTGCGGGAGGACGTCGCGCGGCTCTCCCTGCAGGTCGATGCCGCGCTCGGGCCGGAAGACCAGCAGGCGCGGGTACACCGTCCAGTTCCAGATGATCGCCATGAACGACAGCCTGCCGCCGTCGTCCTGGTCGGACGCCAGCAGCGCAGCGGGCCGCACGCTGTCCGAGACCCTGTCGAGGGTAAGCGAGAGGTCTTCCACCAGCTCTCCGACCGTGCCCACGTCTGAAGGAACGGGACCGTCCTGCTTGTACCAGGCGAGGAAGCGGCGGTTCATGTACCGCCACTCCTCGGCGCTTAGATCCTCGGGAGTCCAGGAGCTTGGCAGAAGCCCCCACCCCGCCACCTGCCTTACGGCCTCCCTGTCAGGGTGATCCTCCGCCACCTCGACGTTGGGCCGCATCATGGCCGGCAGCGCCGGTTCCACCAGCGACACCGCAGCCTGCATGAGCAGCGCAGCGTCGAGACCTGTGGCGGGGCTCTCCAGCCTGTCGGCGCCTACGACCTCCTGGAGTTCTGACTGGCACGTCTGGGCCGACGCCAGGGCCAAGAATGCCGCTACCACCATGCCGAGAGCACGTTTCAGCAGCGGCATCTATCCCCACTACCGGCGGCGCTGCGCGCTGAAATTGCCCGTGGTGTCCTCCTCGTGCTCGAGCGTGTAGACGCTGAGCCCGGCCACCGCGGCCCTGTCGGCGTTCGTCGCCCTTACCCGTACGATCTCGCCGGCGAGCGCGAACAGGCCATCGGAGCCGATGAGTATCGGTGAGCCCGCCAGCGGAAGAAGATGCGCCTCGGCGGCGAAGTCTCCTGACGTGAAGTACACGAAGCCGTTGGCCTGGACCTCCCAGTAGTCGACGTCCCCAACGGTCTCGATCGCCCCCTGATCCGAACCGAAGACCGGCAGTCCCGGCGCGCCGCCCTGACTGTTGTTGGCTGGCTCATTTTGATCTTCGTAACCGCGCCCGAAGGCGTACAACTGGACGTTCCCGCTGGACGGGCCGTTCGTGATCCTGATCAGGTAGCTGGAACCCGGGGACGGGACCACGACGCACGACCCGCCACAAAGTGGACCTGGCGTGACGGTGGTAGGGCTCATGGCGCCAGCCCCGTCAACGCGTGAGAAGCCTGCCGCCCGCGAGAAGAACGCACGGGAAGCGCTCAGCAGCCTGTCTCCGCCATTCAGCGGCACTACCTCGAGCGCAACGTCCCTGTTCAGCTCGACCTGCAAGAGGGGTCGGCTTCGAACGGCACTCGGCACGGTTAGGACGAACGTCGCCGTCTCATGGGCCGACAGGAACTCGCTCGTCACAGGGGTGAACCTGTCGTTGGTGGCGGTGATCTGGCCACATGACGGGTCTCGTGGCACCGTCGAGCCGTCGGGAGGCGACGTCTGGATCGAGTAACCGCTTCTGCCGGAAGGCGCAGCTACGGCCTTGCCGCCCACGAGGGCCGCAGACACGCGGATGGCTTCACCCGGGTACACCCTGAACGGCTCGCCAGCTGCGTACGGGCCCGCGACCGAGACCCCGCAGGTGTCGTAGACCGAGATGCGTACCTCGAGAGGGCCCCCGTTCCGGGTGAGCACGACGTTCCGCTCTTCTGTCGCCAGCCAGTAGTCCACGTCGCCAAGCGTCTCGATCGCACCGCTCTCGTCGTGCTCCAACGTAGGCACGCCGGGGTTGGTGCGCAGGTCGTTGGCTGGCTCGAACTCGTCATCGAACTGGTCTCCGAAGACCAGTAGGTCGCCCGTAATGGCGCCGGCGCCCTTGTTCACGAGCCGAACGAGGTAGCTGGACGCGGCGGGTTCCACGATCACGCACGGACCAGGGCAGATCGGGTTAGCACCGAGCGCCGCTGGCCCCACGGCTGCTCCGGCCGCTGGAACCTCCGGTTGCGGGACGCCAGAGAGCGCCCCATCGACGAAAAGGTCGGGGCTCTGCGAGCTCGCGATGACAGAGCGCCAGTATGCCGACGTGGCGGGACGCAGCTCTATGACGGCGGCCTGGGTGGTGTCGAACTCGAAGTACAACAGGTCGCCGTCCCGTACGGCACCGGGTATGAGAGCCTCGACGATCAGTTCACCGCCGCCCGGGACGGTGACGGCATGCGGTACGACTGCCAACGGGGAGCCCGATGCGCTGACCGTCATGTCGGGGGTGGGTGGAGGCGGTGGTGGCTCGGTACAAGCCGCCAGGAGAAGGGCTACGAGGGGCAGGATGCGCAGAACGTTGGCTTTCACTCTCACCTACCTTGCCATGACGGCGTATGTGAACCGGCCGCCACGTCGCTCGACGTAGGCGGCCGGATGCTCGTGCGGACCGGGCCGGCTGGCTGCGTTCCGCGTGGTCTACGTCCTTCGGAAGGTAGCACGGACACGCGGCCGGCCGGTTAACAGAACGTTGAACTCAGCTCTCGAGCGCCACTAACGGGCCATCAGCGCCGCCCTACTCACAGTAGCCGGGAAGTTGCCGTGTTCCAGCGTGTACCCGCTGCGGCCTGCTATGGCTGCGCGGTCCGGATCCACCGCCCGGACGCGGATGAACTCGTCCCCGAAGACGGTGACGGCCTCGCCCGGCGGCAGCTCTACCTGCGGCTCGCCGCTGGCGTTCACCACGTGCGCCTCGGTCGGGAAGTCCTGCGGCGAGAAGATCACCTGCGCCGTGCCCGGGATGTCCCAGTAGTCGACGTCTCCGACCGTCTCGATGGCTCCCTTGTCGAAGCCGCCCGCCGGGATCGTCGGCGGCGATACGAGGTCGAAGTTGAACGGCTCCGTCGTGTCGCGGAAGCTGGTGGCGAAGACGTCGAGCCGCGCGTCCACCATCGATGTCGAGTCGTTGGTCACCTGCACGTAGAAGTCGCCGAACGGCCGGAAGACTATGCACGATCCCGCGCAGGAGCGCTCCTCCGTAATGGCGGCGGGTTCCAGGCCGGCCGGCTCGAGCCCTTCGGAGCCGGAACCGAAGAACTCGCCTGAGCTCGCGCTGTACTCGCGGATGAGGCTGACGTTGCCGATCTCCAGTTGCAGGTCGCGGTCCAGCTCGGCCTGTATAAGGTCGCTACCCACACCGGACGGCACGAAGTAGAGGCGGCTCTCGCCCGGCTCGTACACGTGGGTCGAGCTGGAGCCGAGGGACAGCTCCTCGTCTGGCTCCGGTTCGGTCGGCAACTGCGGAGGGTTCGGGCCACCACTTGTCGCGCAGGCCGCCAGCAGCACGCAGAGAGCGAACCCCGTGATCATGAGGGTGATGCGCTTCATGAGACCTCCTTCGTCCCGGCCATGCTGCCAGCCGACGTGTGAGGTCCGTTACGATGTACGTGAGAGATCCCGCCACAGAGCCATACGGGGTTAACCGACGGCTAACGTTGCGAGCGCGGTGGAACGGCCCGACTACTCCAGGACCATCAGGTACGGGTACAGGTCGGGAGCGCCAGGGTGCACCTCGATCTCGAGTTCGGGAAGCGCCTCGCCGAGCCGGTCTACGAGTTCGGCCACCGCCTCCTCCGAGATGGTCGAGCCGTGGAAGAGCGTCGCTATGTCGTGGTCCTCACCGTAGCGGGTGGCTAGGGTGAGTAGCGCCTCTTCAGGGTCGCTGGCCGACACCTCCAGGACCCCGTCGCGCAGCCCGATCGCCTGCCCTTCCTGGACGTCCACCCCGTCGAGCTGCACGTCGCGACTGGCGCTCGTGACCTCCAGCGTCACGGTCTCCTGCGCCGCGGAGCGCATCTCCTCCAGGACCTCGTCCGGGTCCCCGTCCTCCGTGAAGACGACGGACGCCGCCAGACCCTGACCGAGGGTGCGGGTCGGCAGGACGACGACGCGCTTGTCGGGGACGATCTCGTTTATCCGCTCGGCCGCCATGATCACGTTCTTGTTGTTCGGCATGACGATGACGGTCTCGGCTCCCACGCTGCGCACGGCGTCGGACAGGTCCTCGACGGACGGGTTGTCGGTCTGACCGCCACCAACGACCCTCACGCCAAGGCTGCGAAAAGCGCTGGTGAGGCCGTAACCGCTGGCGACAGCCACTGCGGCAAGGCGGGGCAGGCCATCGTCACCCAGGTCGACGTCTGCGAGGATCTCCGAGTGCTGTTCGCTCATGTCCTCGACCTTCGACCTGACCATGCGCCCGTAGCGCCCGACCGTGGCGAGGAGCTTCTCGGGCTCCTGGGTATGGATGTGGCCCTTCACGAACCCTTCTGCGCCAACGACCAGCAACGAGTCGCCGAACGGTGCGACAAGCTCCTGAATCTCCTTCGTAGGCACGTCGACGTCGGCCAGCAGGAACTCGGTGCAGAAACCGAACTCCTCCTCCTCGAACTGCTGCTGGGCACGCTTCTCCACCTTGGGCGGAGGCGGCAGATCGCGCTGCTCGAAGTACGCGATGAGGCCTTCTAGCACCCGAAGCGCGCCGAGGCCACCGGCATCGACGACGCCTGCCTGCTTGAGGATCGGCAGCAGGTCAGGTGTCCTGTCCAGCGCAGCACGGCCCGCTTCCAGCGCAGCGTTCATCACCTCTGTAGGGGTGCCGGCGCGAGCCTCGTGCGCGGCCTCCGCCGCCTCGCGCACGACGGTGAGTATCGTGCCCTCGACCGGCCGCATCACGGCCGCGTACGCGCTCTCCGACCCGGCTTCGAGCGCGGCTGCGACCTCGGCCCCCCCGAGGGTCTGGTGCTCCTTCACGGAGTCGGCGAACCCCTTCAGCACCTGCGAGAGGATGACGCCCGAGTTCCCGCGGGCGCCTAGGAGCGAGCCGTACGACAGCGCGTGCGCGACGGTCTGCATGTTGACGGTGCGGAGCTCGGACAGCTGACGCCTGACGGACTGCATCGTCAGGTGCATGTTCGTGCCCGTGTCGCCGTCGGGTACGGGGTAGACGTTGAGGGCGTTGACCTCCTCGACGAACACGCCAAGCCACTGCGTCGCGAAGATGAACGCGTGCGACAGGTCCTTGGCGCCTACGCGGCCACCGGTCCTGGGCGAGGTAGCCGCTTCAGGCACGGCTGACCCCCGCGACCCTGACCCTCACCTTCTCGAGCTCTACGCCCGCGTACGTCCTTGCCGCGTACCGCACGCGCTCCCGCACGGAGTCCGCGACGACGGGGATGTTCACCCCGTAGGCGACGACGACGTAGATGTCCACCTCTGCCACGTCGTGCTCATCGCCTCTGGCTATGACGACGCCCTCGTCAACCTGCCGCGTGCCGAGGATGCGCCTTATCCCCTCTCCGAGGCTGGCGGGCGCCATGCCAACGACGCCTGGCACCTCGTGAGCCGACAGGCCGATGATCTTCGCCAGCGCGCCGTCCGTCACGACGACGCGGTCACGGTCACCGGACGCTGATGTCGGCCTGGCGCCCCGACTCCGCTTCGTAGCTGCGGCCTTCGTCGGCGGGGCCGCCTGCTTGGCTCTGCTCGTCCCCTTGGGCGGGTTCTTGTCGTCCTGTGGGCTCAACTAAGCTTCCCTTCCGTTCACTCCATGCCGGCCAGGAAGCCGATCCGCCTGAGGGCTCTTATGAGGTCCATGACGGTGGCTTCCGTCGGGTCGTACTCGACGATCATCTTGGCGCCGTCTCCCGGTTGCACCTCGCTGACACCAGGGACCGCGGCCAGCGCGATCCTCACGCGCTGCCTGGCCTCCGATGTCTCCATGCCCCGCACGGCGACAACGGCGCGTGTCGTGCCTGCCTCACTCACTTCCGGACCGGCCAGCGCCTAGAGAGCCCAGCGTGCGCCCGAACGCGACGACGTCGAGCGGCGTGAAGCCCGCCCGGGTCACCGCGACGCGGCCGACGGGGTCGTTCGCGTCGACCTCGGCGCTTAGCCGGTAGACGCCGGCGTCGTATGCGCTCTTCACCACGGCCTCGGCCAAAGCGGTAGCGACCGCCTCCTGGCCAGTGCCACGGGAGGCGACGAGGCGCTCGAGGCGCAAGGCGGGCCGGCCCCCCGTCCAGGTCGTGTGAGCGAAGACGAACCCGAGCGCGTCACCGGCGGTGGACTCGGCGATGAAGGAGTGCCCGCTGCGCGCGAAGTAGTGAAGGCTACCGCGGTTCACGTACCCCTCGGAGCCGACCGAAGCTGCGTGGTCGTCGTCGAGGCTCTGCAACGCCTCAGAGTCGGCCGGGGTCAGCGACCGTACGAGCGGCGCGACGCCCTTGTCGGCGGCGTCCTTGACGGTGTCTGCGGCCATGAGAGCGAGTATAAGCGGCGTGGAAGGTGCGCAGGTACCGCGGCTTCAACCGAGGAGGGCCGCCACCCGCCGCTCGGATTCGGCCTGGTCCCACGGCGCATAGCCGGCCTCGACGAAGTAGAGGCCCTGAGGTCCGACGTTGTGCCCGGCCCGCGTCCGGTCACGTGATGCGAGCACCTCGGCAATGTCGTCGGCCGTCAGCTTCCCCTTCCCGACCCAGAGCAGCGTGCCGAGCATGGTCCTCACCATGTTGCGCAGGAAGCCGTTCGCCGCCACGTGCAGCCGCAGCTCTCCCGCCTCCTCGCGCAGGTCGCAGAGGTAGACCTCCCGCTCTGTCGTCCGCGTCTCCTGAGTGGCGAACGCCGCGAAGTCGTGACGGCCCAGTAGGTGCATGGCCGCGTCGCGCATGGAGGCGACGTCGAGCCGTCTGAACACCGGAAGGACCCGATGCCTGTCGATGGCGAGGCGCCGCGGGTCGTCCCTCACCACCCTGAGCCGGTATAGGTAGCGGCGGTAGAGGCAGTCGAACTGAGCCTCGAAACCGTGCTCGGTCGTCTCGAGGTCGAGCACGACGACGTCCCGCGGCAGGTGCGCGTTCAGGGCTAGCCTCAGCTTCGCGTCAGGGATCGTCGTCGTGGTGTCGCAGTGAGCGACCATGGCCAGGGCGTGCACACCCGCGTCGGTGCGTCCCGCAGCATGGACCGGCCCGTGAACGCCCGGCAGGTTCCCGAACGCCGACTCGACCGCGCCCTGCACCGTCCTCTCCCCCGTCACCTGACGCTGCCAACCCTTGAAGCCGGTACCGTCGAACTCGAGCGTGAGGCGCACGCGCCGGGTCTCGCTCAAGCCGCGGTGCCCGTCGTGGAAGCCGCGCGCGAGCTGGCCCGTGCTCGGCTCCTGGGCACGAGCCCGGTCGCCTTCCCGAGCCACGGGACGAGGACCGTGCCGACACAGCCGATGAGCAGGTACCTTACGAACGAGCCAAGCGCGCTGCGCTTCACCTCCTCCGGCAACAGTGCCGAGCTGCCGAAGAGCGCAGCGAAGACCAGCGCGAGGGCGATCACCGCGAGCACCACGCGGCCTCTAAGTGGCCCGCTCGTATCGTGCCTTACCAGCTCGGGGCCGACGGCGAACGCGGCGAACGCCCCGAGCAGCATGCCGGATAGCTCCATCGGGAAGAGGAGCTGCAGGGCCAGAGGGGCCGCAACGCCTCCCACGATCGTCGCCGCACGCCCCAGGCGCACGCCCCTCGCCTGCAGGTACGCCGCCACGCCGACAGTCGCCAGGCCGAACGCCAGCCCTCCTAGAACGTCGATGGGCAGGTGAAGACCGAGGTAGACGCGCGAGAGGCAGATGAGCGCGACGATCACCGCACCGAGCGCCGTGAACCACCGCCGCCGCACGTGCGTGGCGGCGCCGACCCAGAAGGTCGAGCTGCCCTGGGCGTGGCCGGAGGGGAAGCCGTTGCCTGGCGCCGTCTCGATCGCGTTACCCGGCGCTACGGCCGGGTCTATGTGGAACGGTCGCTGCGTCGCGAACGCCAGCTTGAGCGCCTGGTTGAGATAGAGGCTGGCGAGGAGCGTCAACGCGAGGCTGCGCGACCTTGGCGCGTCGACGGCCACGAACGCCACGACGAGGAGCGCTACGTACACGTACTCGGACCCGAGCTGCGTGACGAAGAGCATCAGCTGGTCGAGCGCGGGTGAGGCCACGCTGCGAAGCGCGTACACGATGCCCATGACGAGAATGATAGCCGCCCGTGACGGTCGCCCCGCCCCGCCACACCGAGCCCGAACCGTGACAGCATCATGTGTTGTGTCGCTGCCACCGACTACAGACACGATCGCGGCCGTCGCGACGGCCCCAGGGACCGGGGCGGTGGGCGTGGTTCGAGTGTCCGGGCCGGAAGCGCACGCCGTGGCCGACGCCGTCTTTCGACCGGCATCCGGGAGGCGCGCTTTGCACGCGCCCGCCGGCCGGGTCCTCTTCGGTCATGTGGTCGCCAACGACGAGGTCGTGGACGACGCGCTCCTTCTCAGCTTCAGGGAGCCGGCTTCTTACACGGGGCAAGACTCCGTGGAGCTGCAGACCCACGGCGGCCCCGCGGTCCTTAGGCGCGTGCTCGAGCTCTGTCTCCAGGCGGGCGCTCGCGCCGCCGGGCCCGGCGAGTTCACGCTCCGCGCGTACCTGAACGGCAAGCTCGACCTAGCGCAGGCCGAGTCCGTGCTCGACCTCGTCAACGCGTCAAGCGAGGCGGCCAGGCGCAACGCGGCCGGCGGCCTGACGGGCGCCCTCAGCCGCCGCATCGGCGAGGTGCAGACGGCGATCACCCAGGCATACGCTGAGGTGCAGGCCGGCTTCGACTACCCGGAGGAGGGGGTCCCCGAGGCCCGACTCAGCGCTCCGCTCGAACGCGCGCTCGTTGGCATAGACGAGCTCCTTGCGACCGCCGATGCCGGCAGGCTCAGCCGCGACGGCGCGCGCCTGGCGCTCCTCGGCAGGCCCAACGTCGGCAAGTCGAGCCTGCTCAACGCCCTGCTCGGCTACCAGCGCTCCCTGGTCAGCGACGTCCCGGGCACGACCCGTGACTACCTCGAGGCGCCTCTCGTTCTCGGGGGCGTCCCGCTCACGCTGGTGGACACGGCAGGCATCCGCGCGACGACCGATGCCCTCGAGGCTTCTGGCGTCGACCTGACGAGGCAGGTATCGGACGCCTCCGACCTGAGGGTGCTGCTCCTGGACGGCTCACGGCCGCTCGACGAGGAGGACCACACGCTCCTTGACATGTTCGTGGGAGGGCAGGATGGCGACGCCGCCGTGATCGTAGCCAGCAAGGCCGACCTCCCGCGGGCATGGGAGGCGTCGGAGCTGGGTGAGCGCTACGAGTTCACGAGCGTTTCGTCCGTTACCGGGGAGGGCCTGGACGTCCTGAGAGACCTGCTGACGGAGAGGCTCGTGGGGTCGGCAGCGAGCGCAGAGCTCTGGGTGGGCAACGAGCGGCACGTGCAGGCGTTACGTCGTGCCCGCGCGGGCGTGGAGGCCGCGAGGAGCGCGAGCGAGGAGCTGGCCGCTCTCGAACTGCAGGACGCCCTTGCGCACCTGGCGAGCATCACGGGCCGCGAAGGCGTGGCAGAAGAGACGCTAGCTAGCATCTTCGCGCGCTTCTGTGTAGGCAAGTAGCCGGGCCCGGCGGAGGGCGGCTGAAGCGGCCTACGCCACGACGGCCCGCACGCCGGCTGCCTTGGCTACGGCGCCAGGCAGCTTCTCGGCGACGTGCCCCAGCACCGTCTGAGCCGTGAACTCGATCATCCTCGTCAGGGCCTTCTCGCCCCAACGCTGTGCCTTCGGGAGCCTCAGGCTGACCGTGATGTCGAAGCGGTAGTCGATGCGCGAGGCCACACGCGCTTCATCGCCCACAGCGGTCACCTGTGCCTCTCCGGAGACGACGGCCCACCCCGGGCCATCGGGGACGATGTCGAGACCCCGGAGGGTCGCGCCGCGAGGCGTGTGCTCCAGCACGCTCCTGAACGGCAGCTCGCGCTGGCCGAACATCGCGGCCGACACGGGGATCGCCGCCGTGACGATGCACGGGTCCCCCGTCAGGACCTGTAGGTCCGCGAGGAAGTCGGCATGTGAGAGTGTGCGGGGCACGTCCCTGGCGAAGGCCACCGCCTCGGCCGGCGCCATGTCGACCTCCAGCGTGAAGCTCACGGAGTGCGCCAGGTCCACGGCTACCTCTCGCCGACCCTGGGGCGCGGCCCGACCCACTCGACCCGTACCTCGGAGTCGCGCATCGCCGCCTCGACCTCAGCGTCCGTCGCGCTCCTCAGCCTTGGCAGCTCGTTGAAGAGGGGGGCGCTAGACGCCAGCCCCACCCGCACCGTCACCGGGCCGTCCTCGGAGGCGCGGCCGATGCGCCACAGCAGGTTCGCAGCGAGCTCGTCTAGCTGGTCGGACATCTGGACGCAAGACTACCGCAGCGTCGCCGCTCACCACGTTTCTCATTTTTCTAATTGTGACCTGTGAGCGCCCTAACGGTGCGGGGCGAGACTCGTGAACGTGCGTTACGAAGGGAAGTGGTCCGACTTGACTCGCGTTCGCGCGACCGTCTACATGTTGACAGCAGTACTGATCGTTGGGGCAGCGGCGGTCTTCTGGCCGCGCAGCCAGGTGATCGCCCAGGGCGCGGCGCAGGAGGCGGCCGCCCGGTTGCAGGACGAACAGAACACGATAGACGTCATCGAGGCGATCGGCCCCAGCGTGGTCGCGATAAACGTCGAGATCCGCGGCACTGTCGTGAACCCGTTCCAGGACCTCCCGTTCCTGCCTGAGCCGTTCCGCGACCTCCTGCCCCAGGGCAGGGGCATCCCCCAGGTGCAGCAGAGCTCCGGCTCGGGTTTCGTCATCGACGATGAGGGGCGGATAGTCACGAACTACCACGTCATCCGCGCAGCCCTCCAGACAGACTCGATAGAGCAGCGGGACGGCGCCACGATCACCGTCGAGTTCCCCGACAGCGAGGACCCGATCACCGCCCACGTTTTGGGGGCCAACCCCGACTACGACCTTGCGCTCCTGGAGCTTGAGGACCCGGGCGCCGTGCCCGAGAACGCCGATCCTATCGAGCTGGCAGACTCCACCCAGGTGCGCGTCGGTCAGAAGGCGATAGCGATAGGCAACCCGTTCGGCCTCCAGTCGACGGTCACGAAGGGCATTGTCTCCGCCATCGGGCGCGAGCTGACCTCGATCGGTCAGGTCGACATACCTATGATCCAGACCGACGCCGCGATAAACCCCGGCAACTCCGGCGGGCCGCTGCTCGACTCGTCCGGGCGGCTCATAGGCATCAACACGATGATCGTGCCAGGCATGACCTCTGTCGGCTCCGCCGGCAACATCGGCATAGGCTTCGCGGTCCCCAGCTCGCTGCTGACGGAGACGCTCGCCGACCTCGAGTCAGGCGGCCTCATCGGGTTCTACGCCGCGACCGCCGACATCGACAACCGGCCGCGCATCGGCTTCCAGGGCATCTCGGTCAGCGACTACCCTGACGAGGCGCGCGCCGCTCTCGGCATGCCGGAGCAGGGCGTCGTCGTAGTCCAGGTGGCTCCGGGCGGTCCGGCAGACGAGGCCGGCCTCGTCGGCTCTACATACATGGCCGTCATCGGCAACCAGCAGTACCCGGCGGGCGGCGACATCATCGTCTCGGCGAACGGCGACCCGGTAGAGACGATCCAGGACCTTCAGGCCCTGGTGTTGGAGCACGAGGCCGGCGACGTCGTCACCCTCACGGTCCAGCGAGGCAACGAGGAGGTCGAGCTCGAGGTGACTCTCGCCGTCGTGGAACCGGCAGAGTCGGAGGATCAGCAGCAGTAGCACGCGTTGCGACCAGCGGGGCGGCGGCGACCGGCCGCCGCCCCGTCTCATGCTAGAGTCCGCCGCGATGGAGCGCCCTGGAGCTGACAACCGCGTCGGGCTCGTCCTGTCTGGAGGGGGCGCGCGCGCCTTCGCCCACATCGGCGTGCTCCGGGTGCTCGCACGCGCAGGCGCCCGTTTCGACGTCGTCGCCGGCACCTCGATGGGCGCGATAATCGGGGCCCTCTACGCGTACGGGCTCACGCCGGACGAGATCTACGAGATCGCCAGCGGCGTCGGTTGGCGCGACGTCGTCGACATCTCGCTGCAAGTAGGGCTCATCAAGGGCGACAAGCTGGAGGCGCTCCTGACGGAGCATCTACCGAAGGACTTCGCGGACCTCGAGATACCGCTCGCCGTCACGACGACAGACGTCGAGACCGGAGACGCCGTCGTGCTGCAGGAGGGCGACCTCGTCAAGGCCGTGCGCGCGTCCTCCAGCTACCCGGGCGCCGTCGAGCCTCTGATCCTCTACGGGCGCGTCCTGGCCGACGGTGGCATCGTGAACAACCTGCCCGTCTCGGCCGCGGCCCTGTTGGGCGCGAACCGCATAATCGCCTCCGACGTCACGCCTGCCAGGCACTCCGTCTACAGGACGCCTGACGAGGAGGGGAACTGGCTGGAGCGTATGGTCGCGACCGTCAAGCTCGAGCGCCGGAACCCCATGGCCCAGATGCTGCTGCGCAGCTCCGACATCATGCAGTCGATGCTCGTCGACATACAGGCCAGCCTGCACCCGCCGGACCTGCGCATCCGCATGTCCATGCCGCAGTACCGCATCGAGTCGTTCAAAGACATAGACGACATCGTCGCGATCGGCGAGGCCACCGCACAGGCGGCCCTCGCGGCCAGAGGCGGCTGGGACAAGGTGGTAGAGCTCGGCGCCCGCGTAGATCAACTCCTCGAGTGCCCAGCGGAAGAAGACGAGGAGGAAACCGGGAACGTCACGAGCCGCGCGTCACGAGCTCGCGACGGCGCGGCGGAGCCTTCGGCCCGCCACGTCGGCTCGGGTGCCAAGACGCCGCCACGGCCCGCGCTGCAACGCATGACGCCCAGACGCATGCGTAGGGATTGACGCAGCTGGGGATCGTACGCCGCGCGCGCAGGTCACGCCGCGGCTGGACGTGGCTGCTGGTCGGCGTCCTGCTCGGCGCCCTCATCTGGTGGCAGGGTCTCGCGGTCTTCAGGGTGTCGGGCGGCAGCATGGCTCCAACGTTCCCGGAAGGCTCGATCGTGCTGGTAGTGAGGCCAGGCCTCGACGGTCTCCTGGGACTGAGGCGCACGTACCGCGCAGGCGACATAGTGGTAGCCGAGGTGCCGGGCGGGCTGTCGATAAAGCGGGCGGTCGCCATCGGACCCGCCACGGTCTCCTTCGAGAGCGGCCGGCTGAGCGTCGACGGCGCCGTGGTAGCCGCACCGTACGCTGACCGTGCTGGGACGACCGACTTGGAGTCGACTGACGTGCCGGCCGGAAGCGTCTACCTCGTCGGAGACGACAGGCGGCCGCTGGCGTCGCGCGACTCCCGCGACTTCGGTCCCGTTCCCGTTACGCGCGTCAAGGGTCGGGTCGTGGCTGGCGTGAGGAGCCAAGGCTGACCCATCCGACCCGGAGGTCGCCAGATGGTGCGGTGCGGGCCGAGCGTCGCCCGCTCAGCCGGCGTCGCCGGCCAGACGGCCGTCAAGCCCCAGCTCGGCTGACCGCTCCTGCATCGCAGAGAGCACGAAAGCGACGTGGTCCCACAGGTCGGCGCCCAGCTCCTCCGCCCCACGCCTGACGTCATCGCGGTTCACGCCCCGCGCGAAAGCCTTGTCCTTGAACTTCTTCTTGAGGCTCCTAAGCTCGAGGTTGGCGATGTCCTTGTCGGGCCGCACGAGCACCGCGGCGGTGATCAGCCCCGTTATCTCATCGCACGCGTACAGCACCTTGGACAGCAGCGATTCCCGCCTCACGCCAGTGAAGTCGGCATGGCCGAGGATCGCGTCGAGTATCTCCCGCGGGTACCCGAGCGACTCTAAGTGGGCGACGCCAACGTACGGGTGGCCGCCCTCGCCGTCCTCCGCCAGAGGGTGTCTCTCGTAGTCGAAGTCGTGCAGCAGCGCTGCGACGGCCCAAGCCTCCTCGGCCTCGCCGTGATGGCGGGCGTAGGCGACCACGGCCGCCTCCACCGCCAGCATGTGCTTGCGTAGGCTCTCGCTCTGTGTCCACTCCTCCATGAGGCGGAGTGCGCTCTCCCTGTCTACTCGCATGGGTGAACCTAACCCGGGCGGCCGGCTGCTGCCCAGGTAACGGCGTGCGCGTCCGCAGCGTGGCGCAGCATGCCGTTCACTGGGTAGACGCGCACGCCGTACGCCAGGCGCCCGGAGAGCTCTGGCTCGAAACCGACCCTGTACGTGAACGTGCCGCCCTCGCGCGACACGTTCTCCATGGGCGCCACGCGCAGGCCGTGCTCGAGCTCGTCGGCCGCGTGGCTGTAAACGACCTCGACGGCAAGCTCGTCAGGCTGCCACCCGGGCGCCCTGACGCTCGCGACAAGCTGGACCTGCTCTCCAGCCGGCTCCACGTCGCCTGACTCGAGCCGCGCGGTGACGGAGACGTCTGCCCAGGTGTTGACGATGCGCTCGCGCCACTCCGCCAACCGCCTGGCCCCGTCATCCGCCCTCAACCCCTGCTCGCGCAGGCTTGCCGGTAGGTAGAACCTGCTCACGTACTCCCTTACCATCCGGCCCGCGTTGAAACGGGGTGTGACGCTGGCGATGGAAGCGGCGCTGCGCTTGAGCCACTCAACGGGCACGTCCCTCTCGTCCCGACGGTAGTAGAGCGGCACGACCTCGCGCTCCAGCAGTGCGTAAAGGGAGTCGGCGTCCGACGCGTCGCCGCGCTGGTCGTCGTGGTACGTGCGGCCACCGCCGATGGCCCAGCCGTTGTCGCCTTCGAACCCTTCCTGCCACCAACCGTCGAGCACCGAGAGGTTGAGAACGCCGTTCATCGCGGCCTTCTGACCGCTCGTCCCGGAAGCTTCCAGCGGCCGGCGCGGGTTGTTCAGCCAGACGTCGACGCCGCGGGTGAGTGCGCGTCCTACCGCCATGTCGTAGTCCTCAACGAAGAGGACCCTGCCTGCGAAGCGCTCGTCGTGCGAGAGCCTGTGGATGCTCGCTATCAGTTCCTGGCCCTGGGCGTCCGCGGGGTGCGCCTTCCCCGCGAAGACGAGCTGCACCGGTCTCTCCTCGTCTGCGAGGATCACGCTGAGGCGTTCCAAGTCGCGGAAGATGAGGGTCGCGCGCTTGTAAGCCGCGAAGCGCCGCGCGAACCCGATGGTCAGCGCGTCCGGGTCGAAGAGCGACTCTGATCCCGCAAGCGCCGTCGGGCTAGCTTCGTTGCGCCGCAACTGCCTGGCCAGGCGGCGCCTTAGGAAGCGCAGGCTCTGACGCTTGAGGGCGCGCCGCACCTCCCAGAGACGTGCGAGGTCCAACTCCCTGACGGCTTCCCAGCTGGCCGAGTCGTGAAGACCGTCGATCCAGTCGGGCCCCATGACCTCCCCAACGAGCGCCTGCACGCCCTGAGCCATCCACGTTCTCAGGTGGACCCCGTTCGTCACGTGCGTTATCGGTACCTCTTCGACGGGCACGCCAGGCCAGAGGCCAGACCATATGCGTCTGCTCGTCTCGCCGTGCAACCGCGCCACGCCGTTGCGGTCAGTGGAGAAGCGCAACGCTAGAGCCGTCATGCTGAAGACGTCGCCCCAACCGTGATCGGCGCGTGCCAGGTCCTCGAACTCGCTCGCGCTGAGGCCCAGCTCCTCCCAGTAGCGGTCGAAGCACTGCAGCGCCAGGTCGAACGCGAACGCGTCGTTGCCGGCCGCGACAGGAGTGTGCACCGTGAACACGGTGTTCGTGGCGACGAGCTCTCTGGCCTCTGCGAAGCTGCGACCCTGGGCGACGTGCTCCCGGCACCGCTCGAGAGCCATGAACGCGCTGTGGCCCTCGTTCATGTGCCAGCTCGTCGGCCTGACGTCGAGCGCCCGCAATATCCGCACGCCACCGATGCCGAGTACGACCTCCTGGGCGATGCGCGTCCGCTGGTCGCCACCGTAGAGCCTGCCAAGTATGCGCCTGTCCTCCTGCGCGTTGCCCTCGAAGTCGGTGTCGAGCAGCAGGACGTCCACGAGGCCTACCCGGCAACGCCAGGCCTGGACCTGAACATCGCGGCCGAAGACCCTGACGGTCACGGTGACGCGCTCGCCGTCTGGCCCGGTCACCGGGGTGACGGGCGACTCCTCCGGCTGCACACGCACGTAGACCGCTTCCTGGCTGCCGTCGTCCGCGACCCGCTGGTGGAAGTAGCCTTCCGAGTAGTAGAGGCCGACGGCTACGAGGGGCACGCCCAGGTCCGACGCTGCCTTCGTGTGGTCGCCTGCGAGGACGCCTAGGCCGCCCGAGTAGAGCGCGATCGACTCGTGCCAGCCGTACTCCGCGCAGAAGTAGGCGAAGACCGGCTCGGCACGCAGGTCCCCGACGTCCTGACGCGAGAACCACGTTTCGCGTGACCGGTAGGCGTCCCAAGCCGACATCACGCTGTCGTAGACATCGAGGAAGTCCGGGTCGTGCGCTGCGCGCTCCAGACGGGCCTGGTCCACCTCACGCAGCACGACGACGGGGTCGTGGTTCGAGCGCTCCCACGCCTCGCGATGCAGCTCCCTGAAGAGCCGCCTCGCCTCCGGCTTCCATGTCCAGTAGAGGTCGTAGCTCAAGTCGCGCAGCCGTCCGATGCGCTCGGGCAGGTTGGGCCGTACTGTCAGGTGGCCTAGGACTTTCATGGCGCGGCATTCTATACCGACGCGGTAACCTCCCAGGGATGACGCACCGCGTTCTCACCGCAGGCATCGTTGTGTCCGCGCTGTTCATGGCCGCGGCTGCGGGCCTCGCCCAGACAGCTGGTGTCGCGCTAGGCACGTGCGCCTCGGCCGCCGCGGGAGCTTGCCAGACCTTCTCGGTCGCGGTGTTCGTAGACGACGTCAGGGTGTCGGGCGACACCGTCAGCCTGCGGGTCGGCCCCGACCACGTGCGGCTCTCCGCCTGGAGCGCCGAGACCTTCGGGCCTTTGGGGAACGTCGTCTTCGAGTTCGGTGGCGAGCTGCGGTCGGGGCCGGTCGCGCGCGCGCGCCTGGCGGCGAGGGGCGTGATCGCCAGCGTGGCGGCGCGCGCCGCCATTCTGGCGGCCGGCGCAGACGAGGAGCGTTTCGACCCTCTCGCCGTGGCGCAAGACGGGCGGCCGCTCGTTGGGGGGCCGACGCTGGGCCTGGAACTGGGCGGCACCTTCCGGCTAGACAGACAGATCGTTCTAGACGTCGCGCCAGCCCTGTACCTCGCGCCCGCCGGCCTCTCCATCGACGGGCTCGCGACCCTGCGCCTCGTGCGCGCACTCGGCCCCAACGAGCTGCAGGCTCACCTACAGGCGAGCGTGCTGCCGAGTCGAGAGGGCCATGCTGCGCTCGGAGGTTCGCTCGTGCTGCCACGTGGCAGGGCACCGGACTGGGAGTTCACGGTCTGGGCTGGGTTCGGGCCAACCGGGCCCCTGCCGGGAGCGTCCATCAGCCTGGCTGAGGACCTCGATGGCGGCTTCCGGGTCAGAGCCGACGCCGCTTACCAGCCGTACCGTCGCGACGCCAGGCCGCTGCGCGGGACGCTGGGCGTTACAGCGCAGCTGGGGGCGCCGACCCTCGAGCTACAGGTGGCGGGAGGAGCGCTTCACCCCCGCGAGCCCGACGCGCTTGCCGCGCGGCTGAGCCTTTCATGGCAGTTGGGCGAGGGCTTCCGGTGAGGCTCACCTGGGCTCGAGCGGCACCAGCTCACCCGTCGTCAGGTCCAGCCTGTACGCCCCCCGGTCCGGCACGGCGCGCAGGAAGCGGCGAACCTCCACGCCCCTGACGAGCTCGAACTCGCGTAGCCCCGGCTCGATGCCGGGCGCGTAACCGCCGGGTTGCAGGCGACCGTCGACGTAGACGAGCACCTCCCTGTGCTCGTCCCAGAAGACGACGAGCGGGGCCTCCGGCGTGAGGGTCGTCTCGACCCGCGTCACCCTGTAGTTCCGGACGTTCGCGTAGTGCGTCTCCTTCTCGAACCCGTCGCGCTCGAGCGTGATCGTGTGGATCCCCGGCAACGCCGGCAGCGTCGCCGGTGACGTCCCGGCGGGCACGCCATCAAGGGTGACGCGGGCGGCAGGGTAGCTCGTCACCTGGACGCTGCCGCCCGATATGGGCGTCAGGACGACGGGGAGGAAGCTCGTGTCGCCCGTCCTGAGCTCGACCATGCGCACCTCGGGCAGGAACCCCTCCTTGCGCACCTCGACCTGGTAGCGGCCCGGTTTCAGCATCGCGACGTCGAGCTGGCCCGTATGACCTATCGCGACGCCGTTGACGAACACCTGAGCGTCTCCGGGCTCGCTCGACACGAAGAGGCCGGCGTCGCCCTCCGGCAGCTCGAGCTGGGCGGTCGTGAACTCGGCGACGATCGCCGCCAGGTCGGCGGCGGCCGACGCCGGGTCGTTCACGTCGAGCGAGGTGGTTATCACGTCGGTCGCGCGCTTGTACTGAGCGTCTACGACGACGAGGTTCACCGTGTACGCGGTGGGGCCGGCGTCGTCGACGCGGGCGAGCTCCCCGCTGACGGCGTAGCGGGCCGAGTCGACCTCAGCGATGAGCATCGCCAGTTCCGGGTCGAGGCTGCCGGCGATCCCTGAAGTTATGCGCTCACCTGACTTGACCTCGAGGCCGGTCGCTGCCGCTACGGACGACCGGAAGGCGGCCATGAAGTTCGAGAGGACCTCGTCCGGGACCGTCCCCCTGATACCGAAGGTCGGTACCGACACCTGCGCCGTCGCCGCTGAGGCGAGGATGGCCACCAGGGCCGCGACAAGCAGCCTGCCGGCTCGTCGTGCCATGGGGGGAGGACGGCTGGCCGCGGGAAGCGGCGCCGACGCCGCGCCTGCATGCCCGGCGTGGCGTCTCTTCGGGGACGGGCCCATCGCGGCAAGTATATCCACCGCGCGCGGTTCCCTCCGGGAGCGGTGGCGTTCGCCTTGATATCCTCTGGGCCGATGCGCTACCTCGTCCTGAGCGACGTCCATGCCAACCTCCCAGCCCTGGACGCGGTGGTGAACCACGCGAGGCAACGCGGCTTCGACGAAGTGGTGTTCCTGGGCGACGCTGTCGGCTACTACACGCAGGCGGAGGAGGTCGTCTCCCGTCTCATCGAGCTCGACCCCAAGGTGCGGCTCATGGGGAACCACGACGCGGCCGTGCTCGATATCGTCGACGGCAAGCGGGGAGGCAGCGACGCCAGCGTCGTCTCCGAGGTTCTCGAGCGCCACGCCCAGCAGCTATCCGACGAGAGCGTTGCCTTCCTGCGCACGTTCAAGGCACACCACGTCGACGCCCAATGGGAGGCTGCGCACGGTGCCCTGACACGGCCATGGGAGTACCTCGCGACGATGGCGAGCGCCCAGGCGAACGTTGCGCTCATGTCCACGAGGCTCCTTCTCGTCGGGCACACCCATCACCCACGCGTCTACGCGAGGGCGCGCAGCGGCACGCAGGAGTTGTGGCGCACGATCACGTTCCGCGATGACCGGGTCAGCTACCGCGTGCCCCCGCTGGCGACCGTCATCGCCAACCCCGGCGCCGTCGGCCAGCCGCGCGACCAGGTGCCGCTCGCCGCGTACGCGCTCTTCGACGTGCCGTCGATGACGATCGACTTCCACCGCGTGGAGTTCGACGTCGCAGCCGTACAGTCGGCCGTGAGGACGGCCGGGTACCCGGAGGTCCTCGCCGCCCGACTGGCCGTAGGCAGGTGAGCGCGCTGGAACCGCGCGGCAACGCAAGGGTACTGGCTGACCTGAAAGCGGCCGCCTCACGGCCCGGCTTCCAGCGGACGCTGCTGTTCTCCGGGCCAGAAGGCGTCGGCAGGCGTAAGGCGGCGACGTGGCTTGCGGCCGTGCTGAACTGCCTGGCGGCGCCGGAAGAGCGCCCATGCGGCGTTTGCGCGTCGTGCCAGGCGATGGCCGCCGGGCAATCGCTCGACTACCGCGAGATCGCGCCGCACACGACGTCGCGTGGCGGCAGGACGCGTCACAGGGCCGAGATACGAATCGGCCAGCTCGTCGCGCGCGAGAAGGACGACGAGCCTGACCCCTTGGCTCCATGGCTCGAGGCAAGGCCGTACGGCCGTTACCGCATCGGCGTCATTGACGGCGCGCACACGATGAACGCGAGCGCCGCCAACGCCTTCCTCAAGACCCTGGAGGAGCCTCCGGGGCACGCCGTGATCGTCCTAATCGCTCCCGGGCCGGAGACCCTCATGCCGACGGTCGCATCACGCGCGCTCAACTTCCGCTTCGCCGCCGTCCGGATCGACGTTCAGGGCCTGGAAGGGCACCCGGCAGCGCGGCTGGGCCAACCCGGTTTGGCGGAGCGCGCGGCCGCGAACCGGGAGGCGACCGATGAGGCGCGGTCGGCAGCGCTCGCCATGCTGGAGAGCGCGAGGGGCGACCTGCTGCAGGCGCTGAATGGCGCAGACGACCTGGCGAAGACGCTCGGTTCCGACGCGGTGGAGGGCGCAGAGCCCGGCCCGCTCGGCTGGCTTCGGGAGCAGCTGAGATCGCTGCCTCCCGCGGCGTACGCGCGGGCTCTCGACGACCTAAGTGAACTGGAGGACGCCCTCGCCGCGTACGCCAACCCGGGGCTGGCATGCGCCGTGTTCGCGGTCAGGCTGCGAGCGACCCTGGCGGCGAGCTGACGCCTAACGGGGCCTGCTCACCTCTGCCGCAGGGAACTCGTGGACGGCGCCCTCGTCGGTCTTGAGCTCCAGCGTCCCCTGCAGGGGGTTCAACTTCACGACGCGGCCGCACGTCCCGCTGCCCTCGTGGCAACCGCGGCTGCCCTTGCGAGGCATGCCCTTGAGCAGCTCGCGGTACATCTCGTGCTCGTACTGCAGGCAGCACATGAGCCTGCCGCAAGGCCCCGAGATCTTCTCGGGGTTGAGCGGCAACTGCTGGTCCCGCGCCATGCGGATGCTCACGGAGCTGAAGCTCTGCAGCCAGGTAGAGCTGCACGAGCCGTCGCCGCACACCCCCAGCGTGCCGAGCATCCTGGCCTGGTCGCGCGGCCCGACGTTGACGAACTCGACGCGGGCGTCCGTACGGCCCACGAGCTCCTGCGCGAGCACCCTAAGCGGCGGCTGGCCGTCGCTCGAGTAGCTGACGACGAGGAGGCTCTCGTCGATCGTGAACTCCAGGGCGACGACCTTCATGTCGGCGCCTACCTGCCTGGCGCGCGCCTTCAGCAGCCACTTGAGGCCGTCGGCCTTCGCCTTCAGCGTCTCGTAGCGCTCGATGTCGTCTGCCTGGGCCTCCCTCACGTAATGACCGTGGGCGCGATCTACCTCGCGAAGCTCCGTACGCACCCTGCCGACCTCAAGCCCGCGCCGCGTCGTGACCACGCAAGTGGTTCCGACCGCCGGTGGCGTCGGCGGGGCCTCCATGTAGTGGATCTTGGGCCCGTTGTCGAAACGGACGCCTATGCACTCTGGCATGGGCGGAGTCTACCGTGGCAGGCGTTCCGGCCACCTGGGCGCACCGACGGTGATCCTCAGGTGATGGTCCCGAAGAGGCTGACGGCGGCGACCGGCGCGAAGCTCAACCGGTGCTGGGAGCAAGGCCCCAGGCGGCGCAGCGCCTCCAGGTGCTCCGGCACCCCGTACCCGACGTGCCTGGCGAACCCGTAGCCCGGGAACTCGTCCTCCAGGCGCGTGAGGTAGACGTCGCGCTCGTGCTTGGCCAGGACGCTGGCGGCCGCCACCTGGTAGCTGATCGCGTCCGCCCTGGGCTCCGCCACTTCCGGCACGCCGCAGCCCAGCTGCAGGTAGTCGGTCACCAGGCCGTCCAGCTGGCCGCGCACACGCTCTACCGCCCTCCTGGCCGCGGCCTTCGTGGCCCCCAGGACGTTCAAAGAGTCGACCTCCACGGCAGTGGCGAACTCGACGGCGTATGCAACCGCCTCTGTCCGCAACCTCGTCGCGAGTTGGGCCCGCTGCTCCCTCGTGAGCGTCTTGGAATCCCTGTACGGGTACTCTCTGCCCGCCTGCAGCACGACGACCGCAGCAGCGACGGGGCCGGCGAGAGCTCCCCTTCCTGCTTCGTCGACCCCGGCGACGGCGACGGCACCGCGCGCCCACAGCCGCCGTTCCAGCGTCCAGCCGGGCGACTCCGCCACGCTACGGGTTCCCCACTACCTCGCCCGGGAGCGCTCCCTCCGTAACGCTGTCCGGCAGCGTGAAGTAGAAGGTGCTGCCGCGGCCGACCTTGGACTCGACCCATATCCGCCCGCCGTGCTTCTCTACCGCCAGCTTGCAGAACGTGAGGCCCATGCCCGAGTCGTAGCGGTCGTGCACCGTGTGCCTCGACTGCTCGAACGCGTTGAAGATGCGCTTCTGATCGGCCTCAGGTATGCCCTCGCCATCGTCGCGCACGCTCAGAACGAAGCCGGCGTCCTGCTTCCACGCCCTGAAGTCGATGTACCCGCCGCGCCGCGTGTGCTTTATGGCGTTCGCCATGAGGTTCGCGAGAACGCGCCTGAGCAGCTTGGGGTCGCCGTACACGCGCTCCGCTTCCGGCCTGACGAGGAAGCCGAAGTTCCGGTCCTTCGGCCCGCCGACGACGTCGCCGAGCGCCTCCTTGGCCAGCTCGGTGAGGCTGGCTATCTGGGCCGGCGCGTACGGCATCTGCCCTTCCTTCATGCGCCTCACGTCGAGGATGTTCGCGGCCAGGTTGAGAAGGTGCTGGGACTCGCTGCGCGCCAGGCCGAGCAGCTCCTCCACGCTCGTGTCGCCGCCCGCGCGGATCATCTCCATGCTGTGATCCAGCAGGCCCATGACGCTCGAGATGGGGCTCTTGAGGTCGTGCACGAGCATGTGGATGAGGTCGTCCTTCACACGCTCGGAGTCCTTGAGCGCCTGCTCGAATCGCCGGGCGCGGTCGAGCGCCGTGCGCATGTCGCGCTCCGCGCGCCGCCTCACGAGGAGCTGCTCGAGGTATGTCTTCACGACCGCGGGTTGCGTCGGCAAGGCGATGTACGCGTCCGCGCCCGAGCCGATGACGCGCGTCTCGATGTCGGCGTCCACCGGCCCGAGGTAGACGAGCGGGACGTGGGCAAGGTGCTGCCTGCTGCGCAGGATGTAGACGATGTCCAGGCCCTCGGGAACGCGGGAGGCCAAGCCGTGCTCGATGACCACCGCCTCCGGCACCGCCCCGGCGCCCTCGTCTGCCGCCGACGCCGCGGCCCCGCGAGTGACGTATAGGAGCTTCTCGACGTCGTCGATCACGCGCCCCTGGAGCCTCAGCTCGGAGAGCACGCGGTTGAGCGCCTGGCCGCGCTCCTGGCTACCGGACGCGATCAGCACGTGTGGGGCAGCGGCCGCCATCTGAAGCGCATACTATCAATCGGCGCCCTCCAGGCGAACCTGCCGGGGTGTCCCTCCCACACGACTGCGGCCGGGGACGGGCTGATAGCATCCTCTACGTGCAGACAGGCGAGCTCGCCTTGGGACCCCTGACCTTCGCGCAGCCGCTGTTGCTGCTCGGGCTGGTCCTGTGCCTCCTGCCGCTCCTCCCCCGCCCCTCCGGGCTCCAGGCTTGGCTGCGGGCCGGCGCCATAGCGCTGGCGGTCGCTGCCCTCGCGGGCCCGTACGTGGGCGGCGGTCGGTCGCGTGTGGCCGTCGTCGTCGACGTCTCCGACAGTGTTGGGGAGGCCGGCATCACCCGTGCCGCCGAGCTCTCGACCGAGTTACCGACAGACACCGATTTCGTCCTCGCTGCGTCGGAGGCCACGCGGGTCACGAGCCTCCCGGACTCGGCCCCCCGCTTCCTCACCGCGGGAGGCACGGACCTGGCGCGGGCGTTGCAGGTCGCGACGGCCGGCGGAGCCGAACGGGTGCTGCTCGTCTCGGACGGCGTCGCGCCCGAGGCAGCGACGCTGACGGCGCTGCCCGACGTTCCCGTCGACGTCGCCCACGTCCCGACGAGGTCGGGGGTGGGTCTCGTCGAGCTGATCCTGCCGAGCCAAGCGGCGCCGGGCCAGACGGTAGAGGCGGTGGCGGTCCTTCGGTCGGACGTGAGCGCGACCGTGAGGGTGGGCGGCGTGGCAGGTGCGACCGAGCTGGGACCGGTAGAGGTGAGCGTCGAACCGGGGACGACGGCGGTCCCGTTGTCGTTCACCGCCGGCCAAGGCTCCGTCATGACTGTGAGCGCCGATCTGATGACCGACGTTCCGGCGGGCGCGACGACGCTCAGCCGCGAGCTGTCCGTCCGGGCCCGACCACCGCTGCTCGTGGTCGGAGACCCCGCGCTGGCTGCCGCGCTCACCGCCCAGGGCCTCGACGTGCGCAGCGGCACGCCGGCCGACGTGACGTCCCCCCTCGCGTACTCGGCGATCGCCATAAGGGGCAGCGCTGCCGACTTCACCCCCGGTCAGCTCGACCTCCTCGCGGGCTTCGTGCAGTCGGGCGGCGGCCTGATGATGACCGGCGGCCCGGAGAGCTTCGGGTTCGGCGGCTGGTACCGCACACCGGTCGAGGAGGTGCTGCCCGTCACCACCGACCTCCGCACGGAGGTGACGCTTCCACTCGTGGCCCTCGTGATGGTCGTCGACAGGTCGCAGTCGATGGCCACGGGGTCGCCGTCGAAGATCGAGTTGGCAAAGGAGGGCGCCATCCAGGTCGTAGAGCTCGCGTACCAGGAGGACCTCCTGGGCCTCATAGCGTTCTCCGACGAGGCGAGCACACGCTGGGTGTTCGAGCTGCGGCCCGCCACCGAGCGCGGCAAGCGCGAGATGCTACAGGGAATACTCGGGGTGGGAACGGGCGGCGGCACCGTCCTGGGCCCAGCGTACAGACAGGCAGTTGAGGCGCTGCGCAGTACCCAGGCGGCCGTCAAGCACGTGATAGTGCTCTCCGACGGCCGGCTCTACGACGGCGGCGGGCCCTTCGGCGGCCAGCAGGAGATGCCTGACTTCGAGGCCCTGGCGGCAGAGGCGGAGGACAGCGGCATCACGACGTCGACGATTGCGATCGGCCCCGAGGCCGACTTCGAGCGCCTCGCCGCCATAGCCCAGGCCGGCGGCGGACGTTACTACGAGGCGCTTGACGTCAGCACTTTGCCGCGCATCTTCAGCAACGAGGCGTTGACCGCAACGCGGGCTCTTCTCGTCGAGGAGCCGACGGTGCCCCGCGCCCGGCCCAACCAGCTATACGACTTCCCGACTGCGCTACCGCCGGTAGACGCCTATGTGGCCACGAGCGTCAAGTCGGACGCGCAGGAGCTCCTGTCGGGCCGCGAGGGTGAGCCGCTCCTGGCCGTGAGGCGGGCGGGTCTCGGCCGAACGGTGGCGCTGACGACGGACCTGAACGGGTGGGCGGGCAGCTTCGGCGCCTGGCCGGGCCTGCCCGGCGCTCTCGGGACGTTGGGCCGCTGGCTGCAGGCGGTCCCGCCCGGGTACGACGCCACGGCCCAGCGCGACGGCAACGAGCTCGAGGTCGTAGTCGATGCCGTGCTCGGCGGGGAGTACGTCAACGGCGAGAGGCTGGTGGCGCGCTTCGGCGGGGCTACGGCGCTACTCGACCAGGTCGGTCCCGGCCGCTACGTCGGGCGCCTGCCATGGGCTGAAAGCGCTGGGCAGGACGTGGTCGTCGCGCGCGACGGCGACGTCGTCGCCCGAGCATCAGTGACGGGACCGGACCCCGAGTTCGCCGCCGTCGACGGCGCAGCTCTGCTGCGGGCGATCGCGCTACGCACGGGTGGGACGGAGGTGAGCGGGGACGTCTACGAGCCGGAGCTGTCGGGGAGCGGGCGTTCTCTGTGGCAGCTGTTCCTCACCGCGGCCGTCGCCCTCTTCATCTTCGAGCTGGCGTGGCGCAGGTTCGCGCCGGCGACGGCGGCTACGGCGGCGCCGTCGGGGCGTGGCAGCCGGCCTGTCAGTCGTCGCGCTCGCTGGTCGACGGCTCGTCTACGTCGACCTTCATGACCTCGCGCAGCACCGACGTCGCGTACGAGCCCTTGGGTAGCCCGAACGCGAGAGTGAACCCGTCATCCGTCTCTTCCACGTGAGGGTCGGTGACGAGGACGCGGGTGAGGCGCCTGTCCCCGCGGCGCGACGTGAAATCGGACCAGCGCAACCCCAGCTTCTCGAGGACGGCCGCCTCGATCTCGCCCGCCCTGTCCGGCGACGGCTTCACCTTGCGGCCGTACAGGGGCACCGTCGCGCTGATCTCCAACGCCTGTGCGCGTCCGGCCTCGCTCGTCTCGTCTTCGACCAGGAAGGTCCCGCCGGTGTCGTGCTTGCGCGCCCAGTCCCCTCGCACGACCGTCTCGTACAGCCCGGCTCTCACGCGCTCCGAGAGCACCTCGTTGAAGTAGAGGGACTGCAGGGCCGACACGAAGAAGCGCTTGAGGCGATGACCCCCCGGCACGCTCTCCCCCCGCAGCACCCTCCAGCCGTCGTACGCGTTCGTCCCGAACCGTCCGAAGCGCTGGGGGCCGAACCAGTTGGGGGCTCCGCGCGACGCGAGGTCACCAAGCGCCGCCTCTGCCGCCTCGGCTGCACCGGGCTCCGTACGCCGTACCGTCACCCTGAAGCGGTTGCCCCTCAGGTGACCGATGCCGAGCTTGTTGCCGTGCCGTGAGCGCTCGATAACACGCACGCCTGGCAGAGCCTCAAGCGCCGAGACCGCGGCCTCGTGGCGCAGCGGCAGGCTAAGCCACTGCGTGGTGACTGCATGCTTGTCCTTGAGCCCTGCCACCCCTATCGAGGTCTCGCTGACACCCTCCCCCATCAGCGTCGTCACCAGGTCGCGCGTCGTTAAGGAGCGCTTCTCGACGAGCAGGTAGAGATGCGACCCCTTGCCTTCCGGCAGGTAGAGGGGGACCTCCTCGACGACGAAGTCCTCGGGCGCCTCACGAATAACGCCCCCCGTGCCCGGGACGTCTGCCGTTATGAACGGCAGCTTGGTCCAGCTGAAGGTGAGCAGCTCGCGCCTGTCTGCCCCGCTCTTCCGGTCGGTCAAGCGCGCTGGCGACGCGTGCGCTGGTGGCGCTTGCTCATGCGCTCGAGCATCAGATCCCTCGCGAGGTCGAAGCGCTCCGTGAGTGACGGGGCGGCCAGCAACGGCTGCTTGCTGGCGGCGGGCACGCGGATGTTTGCGCACACGAACGAGGCCTGGTACAGCGGGTCCTCAGGCAGGTGGACGTCGATATCGGTGTCGCCGCGGTAAAGCGAGTCAGCGTATGCGCGGAAGGTGTCTATCGCGTCCCAGGCAGCTACCGCCTCGGCGTTCGGGTCGCCGCGAACGACCGGTGCGGGCCTGAAGTCGGCGAAGTACAGGGGCCGCGAGTCACCCGCGCCGTCCGGCACGTCCTGGGCATGGGTTATGTCGACCTCGCAACGCTCCTGACCGTGCAGCACGAGGTCGAAGCCTTCGTCCGTCTCCTCGACGCTGAGGAGGTGCACAAGGGTCCCGTAGCGCTCGAACTGCTCGGCCGTGTCGCGGATGGGGGCCGTTGGTGGCGTGAAGACCGTTATGAACCGCTTGGGCTCGCTCTCCTGAGCCAGCGCGAGCTTGACGAGGTGCTTGTAGCGCTCCTCCGTGGCGGTGACCGGCACCGTCATGCCGGGGAACACCACGACGTCTAGCGGCAGCACTGGCAGCGCTTCCGCGCCGTTTCGCTTCGCGTTGTCCATGGTCTCTCCCACGCCCCCACGGTATCAGGGGTATGAGGACTCGTCTGCCGCCCCCCACACCTTGGGTCTTCAGCCATCCTTTGCCGTTGGCCGAC
The DNA here is from genome assembly GCA_964565625.1 of uncultured bacterium. Taxonomy (GTDB): domain Bacteria; phylum Deinococcota; class Deinococci; order Deinococcales; family Trueperaceae; genus DASRWD01. Next base: position 6,537 of record CAZMFX010000012.1, on the reverse strand, counting down.
AAGGGGGGTGGCGCCGGCGCCTACCGCCAGACGATGCCGAGGATCGTTCCCAGCAGCACGAGTGGACCGAGCACGAGGTTCACGTTGAACGTGTCGAGCGCGCGCTCGTTCCTGAAGCGTCTCAGGACCCTCACCTGCTGCATGAGGAACGTCATGACGACGCAGACGACGACCAGGTACGCGTAGCCGAGCCGCTCGTACGGCCAGCCATGATCGAGCATCGGCACGAGCCCGACGCCGAGGAGCGCGAGGACCGCGACAGCGTAAAGGACCCCGACAGCGGACACCGCGCGGTCCTCGCCGAGGTCGGCAGGCAGGCTGTGTACGCCGTGGGAGCGGTCGTGCCGTAGGTCGGCGAAAGCGTAGATGACGTCGAAGCCGGCCACCCAGGCCGCCACAGCGATCCAGAGCAGCACGGCGATGAGGTGGAAAGCGCCGGTGACGGCGATGTACCCGCCCGCCGCGGCGGCGCCGATCGTCACGCCAAGCCACAAGTGACATGCCCAGGTGAAGCGCTTCGTGTACGGGTACGCGACGAGGAAGGCGAGAGCCACTGGCAACAGGGCGAGCGTCAGCGGGTTGAGAGACGCCCCGGCGTACGCCAGCGCAGCCACGCCGGCCAGCGCGACGACGACGCCGTCCGTCCTCGTGAGCAGGCCGGAGGGGATCTCGCGCCCCGCCGTGCGCGGGTTCATGGCGTCAAGGCGGGCGTCTATCACGCGGTTCGCGGCCATGGCCGCCGTGCGGGCACCGACCATCGCGAGCGTGATGAGCAGAAAGGTCCGCCAGCCAGGCCAACCGTCGGCGGCGATGATCATGCCGACGTACGCGTACGGCAGGGCGAAGAGCGAATGCTCGATCTTGATGAGCGAGAGGTACGTACCAAGGTCGCGCCTCGGGCGGCCGGTGCCGGGCCCAGCCCGACCTCCGGGGGCGTGCTCTGCGACGTTCGTCGCGACGGTCTGGGACCTCCCCGCCATCAGTGCTGCCTCGCGGCCTCCTTGATGGCATGCGTTGAGAACCCGAAAGACGGCAGGTGGCGCTCGGCGGGTCCGTGGAGGACGCTCGCGTACAGCTCGGCCAGGTCGGTGCCGCCCACGGCGACCGGCATGCCCAGCTCGTCCTGCAGCTCGGGCAGCGTCCGGTCGTCGAGCATCGTCTGCGTGCCGTACTTGAACATGTTCGGCGAGAGGAGCAGGAGGTCGGCCTCACCAGGCTCGACCCCCATGAGCACGTCGCGACCCGCGAGCAGGCCGGCAACGGTCGTCACCTCACCGAAGGTCACGTTCCTGATGCCGCGTACCTCGACGTCCAGGCCGGGCACCTGCCGCAGCGGCTCGACGGCGGCCTCGAGGACCGGGGCGAAGAGCCTGCCCGTTACCAGCAGCACCCTCCTCGGCAGCGGCACGCTCGGCGCCACCGCCGGGAGGCCCTGCCCGAGGAAGTCGCGCACCATCCCGACGCCGTTCTCCAGCATCGGGAAGCCCTCGTACTCATGGGCGGCCGGCAGGTCGCGACCGGCCGTCAGGTAGAACTCGTCAGACGCGAAGACGAAGCGCGTTCCGCGTTCCGAGAGCATCCGCCGCTGCCACGTCTCGATGCGCCTTATGACGTCTTCTGCCGTGTCGCGCTCGAAGGTCGGCACCTGGGCCAGATGCCCTCTGTGGCCGGTGAGGCCGACGGGTACGGCGGCGACCGAGAGGACGTTGTCCCTGGAGGCGAGGTAGTCGAGTGTGGCGTCCAGCTCGTCTCCGTCGTTGCGACCCGGTACGAGCACCAGCTGCGTGTAGAAGTCGATAGACGAGAGGCGCTCGAACATGTTCCTTATGCTCGTCGTCTCGGGGTTCGGGACCTTCGTGTCCCACCACTTCATCAGCTCTGCGCGCTTGGCCTCGTCCGCCGTGTGGACGGAGACGTACAGCGGCGAGAGGTGCTCGTCCTCGATGCGCCTTAGGTCGCCCTCTGTGAGGTTGGTCATCGTCACGAACGAGCCGTACAGGAAGCTCGTCCGGTAGTCGTCGTCCATTATGTATAGGCTCTTGCGCATGCCCTTCGGCATCTGATGGATGTAGCAGAAGTCGCAGTGGTTGGCGCACAGCCTGATGCCGTCGAAGATCACCTCTTCGAACTCGAGCCCCGGCTCCTCCCACTCGACGGTGAAGCTACTGCTCTCACCGTCTCCAGGGTCGCGCGCCTCGATGACGGCGCGACCCCTGCCCAGCTCACGCCTGTAGGCGAGAACGTCGGGTATGGGCTCGCCGTTGACCGTCAGCAGCTCCCATCCGGCCCGCACGCCGGCGCGGTGGGCTGGAGAACCCGGCTCGACGTCCGAGATGACAGCCGGCGTGACCTGCGCGGGCTTGGGGTTGGCTCGGCTGACTACTACCTTCGGCACAGCGGGCCAGTCTAGCAGACGGCCCCGTGGCCGACGGAACGCCGACAACGGCGCACGGCCGCGTCAGATCGAGTCGTCAACGGCGTCGCGGCGCGGGTGGGATGCCCTTTCCTGCACCACGACGAAGCCGTGTACCGGCGCGTCGCTCTCGAACGAGACCGTCACACCGGGGGCCAGGCCATGGGGCAGGGGCTCGCGCGACGTCACGATCACCGGCGCTCCAGCGTCTATGGCCACGGATCGGCCGTCGACCTGCATCACGGAGCCGGTCACCGCGACGCGGCTCAGCCCAATAGACTCGAAGCGGTGCGGCGCGTCACCCTCGACGAGCGTGAGAGACGCCGTCGTCGGGTTGACGATGAGCCGGTTCGGACCGGGGCGCGACACGTAGGGCCCGGTGCGTTCGAAGACCTGGATGACGGCTCCGGCGACCCGGCACTCTATGAGTGGGATCCCCTCCGGCCTGGCGAACAGCTCCGCGGGGGCGGCGAAAGGGCGCCAGCGGTTCACGAAGCCCTCCGGCGAGTCTTCTGGGCCTTCGTCCCAGCTCGGGACGGTTGACCGGTCATCCAGCCACGTCGGGGCGGGCGCATCGCGCGCCGCGTCCCTCTGGGCCCCTTGGTCTGACACGCCGCGAGTCTATCAGCCCCGGACACCGTGCTAGACTCACCTGCGTGACTCTTCCGCCCTGTAAAGGCGCTGCTTACACCCCCGTCGGCCCCGCGCCGGACGGGGGTTTCTACTTACCGGAGGCTGGATGTTGAAGAGACTTAGCGACGTGCAGGCGCTCGACCTGCAGGTCGACGCGTTGGAGCAGGAACGGGGCAAGGTGCCTCCGGAGCTGAGGGAGCTCGACGAGCGGCTTCAGGACCTCGAGAGGCGGCTCGCCAGGAAGTCGGATGAGGTCGAGGACCTGCGCCGGCAGGTGAACGCCAACGAGCTCGACCTGAAGGCGATGTCCGAGCGGCGCAAGAACGCTGCGGACTCCGCCATGCGCGCGTCCAGCCCAAAGGAGACGGCGCAGTTCCAGAACCAGGAGCTGCAGTTCGCCACGCGCGTGCAGGAGCTCGAGGAGGACACGCTGCCCCTGCTCGAGCAGCTGGAGGAGAGAACCGAGGAGCGCCAGGCGCTGCAGGCGGAGATCGACGAGGTCACGCCCAGCCTGGAAGAGATGCGCCGCCAGGAGGACGAGCGCGTCGCCGCTGTCGACGCGCGCATCGAGGAGACGCGCTCTCAGCGCGAGCAGGCGGCGTCGGAAGTCGAGAAGCCGCTGCTGAAGCAGTACGAGCAGGTGCGCACGGCGCGGCGCGGCCTCGCGCTGGTTGAGGTCGTCAACAACCAGAGCTGCGGCGGCTGCAACGTCAGGCTGCCGATTCACGTAGTTCAGAAGGTGAAGAAGGGCGCTGGCGTCACGAGGTGCCCCAGCTGTGGCCGCATCCTGTGGAGCGGCGACTGATCTTGGGTCAGCGCAGCATCGACAGCGGGTCGATAGCCCTGCCGGCAGCGTAAAGCTCGAAGTGCAGGTGGGGCCCGGTCGAGATGCCGGTCGAACCTACGTAGCCGACTATCTGGTTCTGCTTCACGTACTGGCCGACCGATACCGCCAGCGAGCTGAAGTGCCCGTACCAGGTCTCGTCGCCGCCGGAGTGCCGGACCCTGACGAGGTTGCCGTACCCCTGCGAAGACCAGCCTGCGAACGTCACCGTGCCTGACCTGGACGCGACGACGGGAGTGCCCCACGGCGCGGCGATGTCGACGCCGCGGTGGAAGCTGGACGTGCCCATGCCGAGGTTGCGGGGCCCGAAGTACGACGTGAGTCGGCCGTGGAGCGGCCAGACGTACCGGTTCTCCTCCTCGCGCACGCGTTCGAGTCGAGCCATGGCGTCGACGGGTCTGACGCCCGGCAGGAAGAGCAGCATGCCGGGGACGATGTCGAAGGGCGAGCGCAGCTCGTTGGCCCGCGCCAGGGCCTCGGGCTCCACGCCGTAGTCGGAGATGACGTCGAGGATCGACTCGCCGGGCCGCAGCGTCACGACCATGCCAAGTGACGGAGGCACGAGGAGCTCGATGCCCAGCGGCAGGCGATCGAGCGACGAGATGTCTGGGTTGGCCCCTACCATCGCCTCGATGCTCACGCCGTACGCGCTTGCGACGGTGCTCAGCGTCTCTCCCGGCCCGAGGCGATGCCACCGGAACCCTGGGGGTGGCGGCGCCGCTGTCTCCGCCGGCCCGCCGACGGCGGCGACGTACGGGACCTTCACTACCTGACCTGGGTGGATCGTCGCGCTCTGCAGTCCGTTCACTACCATCAGGTCGTCGACCGTCACGCGGTATCGCTCGGCTATGAGCCCGAGCGAGTCTCCGGAGGCCACCGTCCTGAGCGCGTAAGACTCGGCAGCTGCGAACGGGCCGAGCGCGCCGGCGGCACACAGGACGAGAATGGCGGTTCTCACGTTGATCAAAGCAGTGTGCTCCGGTAAAAGCCGCGGGTTGCGACTCCGAACCCTACCGCGTCCTCGATGAGAGGTGCATGAGCTTTCTCACCTGGCGCATCGCCATACGTCCGACCGCGCGTCGAGCGGCGCTCCGGGACCCTGCCGGCGGGTCAGCGTTGAGGCCTCTCCGACACCGCCCGCTCCACGTACGCGACGACGTCGTCGGTGTTGGCGCCGGGGCCGAACACCTCGCCGACGCCGATCCGCGCCAGCTTCGGTATGTCCTGGTCCGGAACGATGCCGCCTCCGAAGACGAGAACGTCGTCTGCGCCCTTCGCCCTCAGGCCCTCGACGACCGCCTCGAAGTAGTGCATGTGCGCACCTGAGAGCACGGAAAGGCCGACTGCGTCGACGTCCTCCTGCACCGCAGCGGCGACGATCATCTCGGCCGTCTGCCGCAGCCCAGTGTAGATGACCTCCATGCCAGCGTCCCTCAGGGCGCGGGCTATCACCTTGGCGCCTCTGTCGTGGCCGTCGAGGCCCGGCTTCGCGATGAGCACTCTCAGCTTGCGGTCCAACTCTCCTCCAACCTCGGAGCCCGCGCACGACGCACGCACGTAAGCGTAAGCGGCTGGCGCCGGCCGTTCAGATCAGCACCGGCTCCTGGTAGACGCCGTACACCTCGCGCAGCACGTCCATCTGCTCGCCCAGCGTGCACATCGCGTGAGCGCAGCGCATGAACGCCGGCATCGTGTTGCGCCCGTCCTTGGCCGCGGCCCGCAGCTCGCCGAGCGCGGCCCTTACCTCCTCAGCGTCACGTTCCCGCCGCACGCGGGCGAGGCGTTGCTGCTGCACCTCGACGACCGACGGGTCGACGAGCTGGATGGGCACCTCCGGGTGGTCCTGAACGTAGGCGTTGACCCCGACGACGAGCCGCCTCTTGTCGTCAACCTCGCGTTGCGCCTTCCAGCTGGCGTCCCCGATCTCCCGAGCGAAGTACCCCTCCTCTATCGCGTCTTCAACCCCGCCCAGCCTGTCTATCTGCTCGAAGTAGTCGAGGGTCCTGCGTTCCATCTCGTTCGTCAGCCACTCGACGTAGTAGGAGCCAGCCAGCGGGTCAACGGTGTTGGGGACGCCCGTCTCCTCCGCGATCACCTGCTGCGTGCGCAGTGCGAGCGTGGCCGCCTCCTCCGTCGGCAACGCCAACGCCTCGTCGTACGCGTCCGTGTGGAGGCTGTTGGTGCCGCCGAGGACGCCGGCTAGCGCCTGGATGGCGACGCGCGTGAGGTTCACGAGCGGCTGCTGCGCCGTAAGCGAGACGCCGGCGGTCTGGGCGTGAGTCCTCAGCATCCAGGACCGCTCGTCCTTGGCGCCGAAGACGTCCCGCATCTGCCTCGCCCAGATGCGGCGGGCCGCCCTGAACTTCGCTATCTCCTCGAAGAAATCGTTGTGCACGTTGAAGAAGAAGCTGATCCGCGGCGCGAACTCGTCGATGTCGAGGCCGCGCTCGAGCGCCTTGCGCACGTAGTGGATACCGTCCGCCAGCGTGAACGCCAGCTCCTGCACGGCGTTCGATCCCGCCTCACGGATGTGGTAGCCGGAGACCGAGATGAAGTTGAACTTCGGCGCGTTCTTCGGCCCCCACTCGAAGGTGTCGATGACGAGCTTGACGCTGGGCGCGGGCGGGAAGATGTACTCCTTCTGCGC
>CAZMFX010000011.1:3002-35914 GCA_964565625.1 uncultured bacterium | reverse complement strand
TCAGGCTTTCGCCCATTGTGGAAGATTCCTAACTGCTGCCTCCCGTAGGAGTGGGACCCGTATCTCAGTGTCCCTGTGGCCGTACACCCTCTCAGGCCGGCTATCCGTCGTAGCCTTGGTAGGCCATTACCCTACCAACTAGCTGATGGACCGCGAGCCCATCCCGAAGCGATAAATCTTTACTCACACCACAGGAGGTGGGAGCACATGCGGAATTAGCAAGGGTTTCCCCCTGTTATGCCGCACTTCGGGGCAGGTCACTCACGTGTTACTCACCCGTTCGCCACTAAGTCACCAAGCTCTTCACACCGAAGCGATCAGAAAATGGTGCTTCGTTCGACTTGCATGTCTAAGGCACGCCGCCAGCGTTCATCCTGAGCCAGGATCAAACTCTCCAAGATGGATGCCAGATTATGGTTCTGGCGGACCTGGCTTGTGGAGAATCGACAGGTTCGTAGTTCTCTGCTACCGGGTTTTCAAGGACCTCGCACCCTGAGGCGCGAGTTATTAGTATGCCACTACGGGCCCAAGCGTGTCAAGCGTCAGGCTACAAGCATGCCGGCATCGGCAGCAGGTAAGGCGGCCACGCGCACCGTGCGGGATCGTCAACGCGTGCTGCACGGGAAGGAGCCGCCAAGCGCCCTCGCACCGCGGCCGATGCGGCGGGCAGGCGTTAGGCTCTTGGCATGCGCAGAGACGAGCTCGTCCGCTGGCTGGACGACTACCTCGCCGTCGACGACTTCCCAGACAAGTCCCTCAATGGCCTCCAGGTCGAGGGCAAGGAAGACGTGCAGAAGGTAGTCGTGGCAGTGGACTCCAGTTACAACACGTTCGAGATGGCGGCCGCGAAGGGCGGCGATATGCTGATAGTTCACCACGGCCTGTTCTGGGGCCACCCCCTCGCGGTCACGGGTCCCCACAAGCGCCGCCTGCAGTTCCTGCTCGACAACGAGCTGAGCCTCTACGCCGCACACCTGCCGCTCGACGCGCACGTCGAGGTCGGGAACAACTGGGGGCTCGCTCGCCGCCTCGGCATGACGGACCTTGAGGGTTTCGTCCCCATGGCGGGGACGCACCTTGGCGTCAAGGGGCAGTTGGCAGAGGCGACGGAGCTACGTACGCTTGCCGAGCAGATCGAGAAGGAGCTCGGCGAGCAGGTGATGGTCCACGCCGGCGGGCCGGATCCCGTCAACAGCCTTGGGATCGTCTCAGGCGGGGCCGCCTGGGAGGTCGTAAGGGCGGCAGACGAGGGCCTTGACGCGTTCCTCACCGGTGAGCCGAAGCACGAGACCTTCTACGAGTCGTTCGAGCGCGGCATCAGCGCGCTGTTCGCCGGCCACTACATGACGGAGACGGTCGGCGTGCAGCTCCTGGCCGAGAAGCTCGAGTCCGTTTTCGGCCTCGAGACCGAGTTCGTGATGCTGCCGACGGGCCTCTAGGCCGTGTCGAAGCGTGGGCTGTTCGTTGTCTTCGAGGGACCGGAGGGGGCGGGCAAGTCGACTCAGATCGCCGAGCTGGCGCGCCGGCTCGAGATGCAGGGGCGCGACGTTCTCCTCACGCGCGAGCCGGGGGGCACGAGGGCCGGCGACGCCGTGCGTGACCTGCTGCTGGACCCCGGGCAGGTGATCTTCCCGCTGGCGGAGTTCCTGCTGTACAGCGCGTCGAGGGCCCAGCTCGTGTCCGAGGTGATAGCGCCTGCCCTCGCCGCGGGACGGGACGTGGTGTCCGACAGGTACGCAGGGGCAAGCGTCGCGTACCAGGGCCACGGGCGCGGGCTCGACCTGGAGCTGATCGCGGCGCTGAACCACGAGGCGACTGGCGGGCTGAGACCCGACCTTACGGTGCTGCTCGACATAGAGCCGGAGGAGGGCCTGAGGCGCGCCTCGGCGCGGTCTTCGAGCGACCGGCTCGAGTCGGCGGGCATCGAGTTCCACAGGCGTGTGCGCGACGGGTACCTCTCCCAGGCGCGCTCCGACCCTACCTGGATCGTCGTGGACGCTACAGCGCCACTTAACGTCGTCGCCGACAAGGTCTGGCGAGGGGTCGAGGGCCTGCTTCCCGAGGGCAGGGCAGCCGCCGGTGCCTAGGTTCCGCATCTGGGGCATCCAGGCGGCGCTACTCGCCGCCGCCCTGGTCAGCTGCGGGCCGCCCGCTGGCCAGCATTTGACCGTAGAGGTCATCCGCGAGCTGCCACACGACCCGGGCGCGTTCACGCAGGGGCTGGAGTTCGACGGAGACGACCTCTACGAGAGCACCGGGCTCGAGGGCAGGTCGAGCCTGCGACTGGTGGATGCGGAGACCGGCGAGGTGATCCGGATTCGCCCCCTTGACGACCGGCTGTTCGCGGAGGGGCTGACCGTCGTCGGCGACGAGCTGCTCCAGCTCACGTACAGGGCTGGTCGACTGCTCAGGTGGGAGAAGTCGACGTTCGAGCCTACGGGGGAGTCTAGGTACGAGGGCGAGGGTTGGGGCCTGTGCTACGACGGTGAGGCGCTGTGGATGAGCGACGGCTCGAGCAGCCTGACGAGGCGCGATCCGGTCACGTTCGAGGTGCTCTCACGGCTTGACGTGCGGAGCGGTGGCGAACCCGTGACTCGGTTGAACGAGCTCGAGTGCGTTGGCGACCAGGTCTACGCCAACGTCTGGCAGACGGACCTGATCGTAGTCATAGACACCGAGTCGGGTCGGGTGGCGGCGACGATAGACGCCTCGCCGCTGTGGGATCAGATATCAGGCGTAGTGGATCCGGGCGCTGTCTTGAACGGCATCGCGTACGACCCGTCTCGCGAGCTGTTCCTGGTCACCGGGAAGCTGTGGCCGAGCGCCTTCGAGGTGCGCTTCGTGCCTGCCGGAGACGGTCAGGAGGGGTAGCCCCTCTAGTCTGCTGGCGCGCTAGTCGGCGTGGTGGACGCAGCGGCATCGCCTTTCGCGCCGCCCGACTCGCTCTTCGCTGCGTCAGTTGTCTTCTTCTCCGATGAGCCGCCTGCGCCGCCACGGCTGTCCGTGACGTAGAAGCCCGACCCCTTGAACGCGATGCCGACCGGCTGGATGACGCGCTTGACGGGATCACCGGTGCGGGGGTCGACCTTCAGAGGGTCGTCCGTGATGGGCTGCTGGTGTTCGAATGTCTCGTTCGTGACGAGGTTCCGGTAAACGTAGACCGGCATCGGTCCTCCAGTACGCCATGCGGTGGTGGCACGGGGCGGCCGTCGGCGTTACCGTGCCCCAGCAAAAACGCCCACGATGCATGGCACTCGCGGACGCCGATTGCCATCTTACACCACCTGTTACGCTGCTCGCATGTCGCATGTGGCCTCGGGAACGGCTCGTGTGAGCGTGTTAGGGGCCGGTTCATGGGGCACGACGCTTGCCTGGCTGCTCGCCAACAACGGCCACGAGGTGAAGCTCTGGGCGCGCGACCCGGAGCACGCCGCTGAGGTAGCGCGGCAGCGACGCAACGGCAGGTACCTTCCAGACCTGAGGCTGCCGGACACGATCACGCTCACCAGCCGGCTCGACGAAGCGCTGGCCGGTTCGCCTGTCGCGTTCGCCGCCGTGCCAGCGCGGGCGTTACGGGCGGTACTGAGGCTCGCAGGGCGCTGGCCCGCCGCCGTTGTCTCCTGCGCCAAGGGCGTCGAGCCCGCCAGCACCAACGCCGGCTCGCCCGCCTTCAAGCGCCTCTCTGAGGTTATCGAGGAGGAGATGCCGGGGGTTCCCGTCGCCGCCCTCTCCGGGCCCAACCTCGCGGCCGAGATCGCATCGGGCCTGCCGGCGGCCACCACGGTGGCGAGCGCTTCACGCTCCCTCGCCCGGCTCGCCCAGGCCCTGCTCCAGCAGGCGACGTTCAGGGTCTACACGTCGACCGACCTGATAGGCGTCGAGCTTGCGGGCGTCATGAAGAACGTGATCGCGCTGGCCGCGGGCATGTGCGACGGCCTGTCCATGGGCGACAACGCCAAGGCGACGATAATCACGCGCGGCCTCGCCGAGACGACACGGTTCGGGGTCCACCTGGGCGGCGCTGAGCGGACGTTCTACGGCCTGGCCGGCCTCGGCGACGTCGTCGCCACCTGCACGAGCCCCCTCTCGCGCAATCACGAGGCCGGCTTCCAGTTGGCTCTGGGCGAGAGCATCACCGGGAGCGTCATCGGGTCTCTCACGGCAGAGGGGATCGGCACGGTCGCAGCGGTGTACGAGTACGCTGGCGCGCAGCGGCTCGACCTGCCGATTACGGCGGAGGTCTACAAGGTCGCGTACGAAGGCAAGGACCCACGAGAGGCGATGGAGACGCTCATGACGCGTGAGAGCAAGGCAGAATGACCGCCATCACGGCTACAGAGTTGACGAAGCGCTACGGCGTCAAGGCCGCGGTCTCGGCCGCGTCCTTCGAGATCGAGCAGGGCGAGATCGTTGGCTTCCTCGGTCCCAACGGCGCCGGCAAGACAACGACTCTGCGCATGCTCGCCGGGCTCGTCCGGCCGACCAGCGGGTCTTGCACCGTCCTCGGCGACAGCGTGCCTGGCGCGACGTTGCGCCAGGTCGGAACGATGATCGAGGAGCCGACGTTCTACCCGTACATGACGGGCCGTTCCAACCTGCGCCACGCCGCCCGCCTTCACGGCGACGTGCCGGAGAGCCGGGTATCAGAGGTTCTCGAGTTCGTGCGTCTTCAGGACGCGGCAGACAAGAGGGTGAGGGCTTACTCGCAGGGCATGCGCCAGCGTCTCGCGCTGGCAAGGGCCCTGCTCTGGCGCCCGAAGGTCCTGCTTCTCGACGAGCCCACCAACGGCCTGGACCCAGCCGGGATCGCCGAGGTGCGTGAGTCGCTGAGGCAGGTAGCCCGTGACGGCGCGACCGTGCTGGTGTCCAGCCACATCCTCGCCGAGATCGAGAAGCTGGTAGACCGCATCCTCGCGATCGAGGCAGGCAGCATCGTCTTCGACGGTCCGCTGCGCGAGCTCGTCGCCAGGGCGGCCGACCTGAGCGTTACGTACACGATCTCGGCGCGGGACAACGGCGCCCTAGAGGCGGCACTCGAGGAGCTCGGCTACTCGCCACGGGTGATCGGCGGGGGTGAGGTCGAGGTCTCGCTGCCGTCCGAGGACGCTGACTTCCTCATCGAGCGGCTGACGGCCAAGGGCGTGAGGGTCCTCTCCGCGAGCAAGGAGGAGGACGACCTTGAGGACGCCTACCTCCGACTCATAGACCCGAGCAGGAGGCCGTCGTGAGCGCCGCGTTCGACGTGGTCAGGGCCGAGGTGTTCAAGACGCTTCGCAAGCGCAGGGTGTACGTGCTCGCGGGGCTTTACTGGATCTTGCTGCCGGCGTTGGCCCTTCTCGTCGGCAGGCTCATATACGTGAACACGCGCGGCAGCTTCGTCGAGGAGGGCGTGCCGCTCGCCGAGCTCATGCAGTCGCTCTTCTCGCCGCACGGGCTCGCGACCATCGCGCTGACGGGGCCGGCGTACGCCTCCCCCACCCCATACATAATCGCCGTCGCGCTCCTCGCGGCTCTGTTCATCGGTGAGGAGCGCGGTCAGAACATGTGGAAGACGGTGCTCGTCGTGCAGCCGAACCGTTCAGCCGTGCTGACAGGCAAGCTGATCGTCACGATGGGTACCTTGCTCGCGCTGATGCTCGGCGCGTTCGTCAGCGCCATACTCTTCGGCACGATCGGTAGCGCCTTCCTGCCGACCGACCTGTCTGGCGACTGGGGCGGGCTGCTCGTCCTCTACCTGTGGCAGTGGGCGCACCTGCTGGCGCCGGTCCTTCTCGCGTTCCTGCTCATCTTCCTCGTCAGGTCCGCCGTGCTTGGCATCGTCGTCGTGCTCATCGCCCCCGGGCTTCTGGAGGGCATATACTCCGTCCTCAACACGCTTTTCAACCTGCAGCCCATCACACGCTTCAACGCCGTGTTCCAGGCCCTGAGGCTGCAGAAGGTGTGGGATGAGCTGCCCCGCTACTTCTTCACCCCCAACCTCTACGCTCCCGCCAGGTCGCCAGCAAGCAGCCTCGCGAACGAGTTCATCTCCGAGTTGGATCAGGGCGACCTGGGGCCGTTCAGCCAGCTACTTGGCACCGGGCTGACGCTGGGCCACTCATCGCTGGTGATGGCGGGCTACGCCCTGCTGTTCGGCCTGCTGTTGTTCTGGGCCTTCAGGAGGCGCGACGTCGACTGAGCAGCCGTGGCTCCGGCGCTCCCCAGCGCGAGCCCGGCTCGGCTCACACGCGCGGCGTGAATAATGACGCGCATGGAGTGGATCACCAGCCCGGAAGCCTGGATCGCACTGCTGACGCTCACGGTCCTAGAGATCGTCCTCGGCATAGACAACATCGTCTTCATCTCGATCCTGTCAGGGAAGCTGCCGGAGGACCAGCAGGCACGCGCCCGCACCGTCGGCCTCGGCCTTGCCATGTTCATGCGCATCGGGCTGCTCTTCTCCATCAACTGGATAGCGAACCTGACGACGGTGCTGTTCGAGATCTTCGGTCACGGCGTCACCGGTCGTGACCTCGTGTTCCTGGCTGGCGGGCTGTTCCTCATCTGGAAGGCGACAGGCGAGATCCACGAGCGCCTGGAGGGACCGGGGCGGGATGACGACGTGGTGAAGGCGGGAACCGCGACCTTCACGGGCGTCATCACCCAGATCCTCCTGCTCGACATCGTGTTCTCCATCGACTCGGTGGTGACCGCCGTCGGCATGGCCGACCACCTGCCTGTGATGATCGCCGCGGTCGTCATAGCCGTTGGAGTGATGATGCTCGCGGCTGGCCCCGTAAGCCACTTCGTCGAACGTCACCCGACGGTGAAGATGCTCGCGCTCTCCTTCCTTATCCTCATCGGCGTCTCGCTGATCGCAGATGGCCTCGGCCAGCACATCCCAAAGGGCTACATCTACTTCGCGATGGGCTTCAGCGTGCTAGTTGAGTTCCTGAACCAGAGGGCGGCGCGGGTGGCCGCCGCGAAGGCCCAGCAACCCCGCACTCCCGTGGAGCTCAAGAAGCCGCGTCCGCCTGCTGCCCGCGGGGCTCCCTGACCTCTCAGCTGCGGCTGCGCTTCTGCTCGTACATCTTGGCGTCGGCGTGTGACAGGAGAGCCTCGAAGGACTCGGCGTGCAGAGGGTGCAACGCGCCCCCGACGCTGGCGCCGAGCTGGACCGTGACGCCGTCGAGATGGATGGGCTCCTCTATCGCCATGACGAGCCTCTCCGCTACCCGGTCGACGGCGGTCTGATCCGCGCCCGCTAACAGCACGGCGAACTCGTCGCCGGAGAGCCTGGCCACCATCTCCCCCGGCCTCACGTTCTGCTTGAGGCGCTGGCCTATGACGCTCAGCACGCGGTCGCCCATCTCGTGTCCATGGGTGTCGTTGACCTTCTTGAAGCCGTTGAGGTCGAAGTAGAGCAGCGCCATCGGGACCGCCTGGCGCCTTAGGACCCAGAACCGCGACTTCAGGTGGCGGCGGTTCGGGAGGCCGGTAAGGTCGTCGTGGTTCATCATCTCGACGGCCTGCCTCAGGACGTTCTTGTAATGGGTGATGCTGCGGAACTGGACGACGATGTGGTCGCCTTCGAGCGGCAGCACGGTAACGGCGAACCAGGCCGGCTCTGCCGGCACGCCAGGAATGCCGTCCGCCGTGCGGGCAGCGCCCTGCGAGCGCTTGCCTGGCAGAGCCTGTTCGAACTCCTGTACGCGCGAAGTGACGAAGGCCGTGACGAGCCGCCGGTAGATGCGGGGGTCTAGGTAGTCGGGGTAGACGCTCTTGACCCGCTTCCCGACGACCTCGTCGCGCTGCGTGTCGAGGAAGTCGGCGGCGGACGGGTTGATGTCCACCCATTCGAAGTCCGCAAGCCGACCGGCCTCGTTCCGCACCGCCCTGAAGACGACGAGGCCGTACGGGGCGGTGCTGAAGTAGTCGGTCCAGAGCTCTGACGCCCTCGCGCCGGGAGGGCTTTCGGCGGTCACCTGCGGCACCTCACCCATCTTACCGGGCGCCGATGCAGCCACGAGAGGAGTTCCTCATGCGCGGGCCTCACTCTCGCGCCTCCTCATCGCCGACGGCGACCGGCATGTCGTCCCGACGGGACCACTCGCTCCAGGAGCCGGGGTACAGCTTCACGCCTTTCTTGCCAGCGACCTCCAGCGCGAGAACCAGGTGCGCGGCGCTGACGCCGGAACCGCAGTAGGCGACGACATCGCCGGTCGCAGGGAGCCGACCGAGCCGGTACAGCCGCTGCAGCTCTCCGGGTGACGGCATGCCGTCTGGTCCGACGCTGGCGGCGTACGGCATGTTTAGCGCGCCCGGTATGTGCCCGGCCTTGGGGTCGAGGGGCTCGTTCTCACCCCTGTAGCGCTCCGGCGCCCTGGCGTCGAGTATCACGAGACCGGGGTCGTCGAGGCGCGCTCTCAACTGATCTAGGTCGAGGACCATGTCGGTACGCGGCTCGAGCTCGAAGACGGACGACGGGTGGGAGGGAACCTCGGTCGTGACAGGGCCGCCGGCCGCGAGGTAGGCGCTGAAACCGCCGTCCAGCACTCGAACGCGCTCGTGGCCCATGTACCTGAGAAGCCACCAGGCGCGCGCCGCGTACATAGAGCCGACCTGGTCGTAGACGACGACATCGTGCCTGCTGCCAACGCCGATGGCGCCGAGCCGCCGCGCCAGGCCAGCGAGGTCCGGAAGGGGATGCCTGCCGCGCGGCCCGGGCGGGGAAGCGAGGTCGGCGTCCAGGTCGAGGTACACGGCGCCAGGCACGTGACCGGCCGTGTAGAGCGACGGCCCCACCGCGGCGTCCGTCAGCTCGAAGCGCGCGTCTATGACGCGCAGGCCTGGGTCGCCGAGCCGGGCGATTAGCCCCTCGGCGCTGAGCAGGGGCGAGGCGCCGTGTGCGATGTCAGCCTCGGCGCCGGCCTTCTCATCCATATCTCAGATTGTAGCCCCCGTGGCATTGGGCGCGGGCTTATCCTCTGTCACGTGCCAGAGCGCATAGCCAGCCCTCGCAACCCGACCGTGCTGGCGGCGGCGCGGCTCAAGGACCGCCGCAACCGTTCCCGGGACGGCCTGTACCTGGTGGAAGGGCTACGCGAGACGGAAAGGGCCGTCGCGGCGGGAGTGCCGGCCGTCACGCTTTTCGTCGCCCCGGGTCTGCCTGCCGGAGCGGCCGGGATGAGCCTCGCGGTCGACGTCATGGAGTTGGGCGGCCGGGTGGTCGAGCTGTCGGACGCGGCGTTCGGGCGCCTGAGTCTCAGGCAGAACCCGGACGGCGTCGCGCTGGTCGCGAGGACCGTAGACCGCAGCCTTGCTGCGTCGGCCCGGGCGCTCGAGGGCCTCGTGCTCGTGCTCGACGGGCTGGAGAAGCCCGGCAACCTCGGTGCGCTGATGCGCACGGCGGATGCGACGGGCGTGAGCGCCGTGATCGTCACAGGCGACGGCACGGATATCGAGAACCCGAACGTGATCAGGGCCAGTCAAGGGAGCGTCTTCGCCGTCCCCGTCCACGTGGCCGGCGCGGAAGATGCCATCGCCTACCTGCGCTCCGGGGGCTTCAGGCTTGTCGCTGCGTCGCCCCACGCACAGAGCCCCCACTGGGACGCCGACCTAACGGGCGACGTCGCGATCCTCCTGGGAGCCGAGGCAGAGGGCCTGCCGGAGCGGGTGAGCCGGGCGGCTGACCAGCTCGTGCGCGTCCCCATGCGTTCGCGGGCGGCCGACAGCCTCAACGTCTCGGTTGCAGGTGCTGTGGTGCTATACGAGGCGTTGCGGCAACGCAGCCGGCACGGCCTAAGGTCAGGTAGCGGGCTCTCCGGTCCTGTCTAGCAGGTCCTTCACGGTCTGTCTGAAGTCCTTGCCCTCGAGTGGCTTGTGGATTATCGCGTCGGCGCCGGCGCTTCGCGCTGCCTCGTACGTGGTCGGGTCCTTCAAGGCCGTGAGCACGATGACAGGCACGTCCTTCAGGCGACTTACCCTCTTCATGCGGCCGCAGACGGTGATGCCGTCGACGTTAGGCATGCGCACGTCGATTATCGCCAGGTCCGGTGTGTTCTCCTTCAGGAAGGCGAGCGCCTCGGCGCCGTCCTCGACCATGTGCACGTCGTAGCCGTCGACGCTCAGCAGCATCTCGAGGACCATGCGCTGTCCCGCGATATCGTCGGCCACCAAGATCTTCGCCACACGACGAGCTTAACAGCGCCGCCATCACAGAATCGTCAGGTTTGCCACTGCTGTATGTACCCGCTGCGGCGCGGGCGGCAGGAGCGCGACTGCGGTAGCTTGAGGGAGCTCGAGAGTTGGGAGGCTTGAATGCTCAAGGAGTTCCGCGAGTTCATAAACCGGGGAAACGTGCTCGACCTTGCTGTAGCTGTGATCATGGCCACGGCTTTCGGAGCCGTAACCACGTCGCTCGTAGATCAGGTGGTGATGCCCGTCATCGGCCTGCTACTGGGCGGCGTCGACTTCTCGAACCTCGGCATCATCCTGGCCGACCGCGACCAGTACTCGTCGGTGGCGCAGGCTGTCGAAGCTGGCGCGCCCGTCATCCAGTACGGGGCGTTCATCAACACGGTGATCAACTTCCTTCTGATCGCCCTCGTCGTGTTCATGATCGTTCGGGCCTTCAACGAGATGAAGAGGCGCACGAGGAAGCCGGAGGAGGCCGCCCCAGCGGAGGTCACGACGGAGGAGCGGCTGCTCGGCGAGATCCGCGACCTGCTGGCTGCGCGCAAGGACGTGCCATGACCCTGCCCGGATAGGCGTAACGGACGGTCTCAGTAGAGGATCATCAGCTCGAGATGGGCGGGACCCGCCCTGGCTATCGGCTCGGTGGCGACCAGACCTATGGTCACCGGACCTGTGAGCCGCAGCAGCATGTTCGTGAACATCTCCTCGGTCACCTGCCCGAAGTCAGGCAACTGACCTTCGTCCAGGCCGGCGCGGCGCATCTTCCTCACCGCGTCCGCCTTGATGTTGGCCAGGGCCGTGCGGATCTCGTCCTGGGAGATGGGGAGCTGCGACGAACCGAGGTGGAGCTGGGTGCTCACCACGAGCTGCCCGCGCTCGAAGAGCTGCGTGTTCTCTATCGCCTCGACCAGGACGTCGATCGTCGAGCTGATCTGGTTGCTGGGCGAGATGAGCCGTATCAGGTCCGAGCCGGGCGTCTGCGTTATCACGTCGACGAGGAGGTTGAACTGCTCTGTCGTGACGCGAATGCGCTCGACGCCACGGCGCGAGACGTAGTCGGTCGCGGCGGCTATGAAGCCGGCGAGCTCCTCTCGAGCCTCTGCAGGCGTGTTGGCGTAAACGGGCCCGGAGTAGATGAGCTGGTCTCTGACGAAGTAGACGTCGCCCCGCTCGAACCTGCCGGCCTCCTGCTGTAGCTCTGCAAGCTGGGCGGCCTGGTCCTCGACGTCGGTCCTCAGGTTGTTCACCTCGGCCTGCAGCGTCTGCAGGTCCTCGTTGCGACGCCTTATCTCCTCCTGCAGGTTGTCGTTGAGGTCTTCGAGCGAGTTGCTCTGCTCCTGAAGCCGCTGGTTCTCGGTCGCGAGGCTCGCGTTCGCCTGCCGCAACGTCTCGTTCTGGGCGTCGAGCTCGTCCGCCTGGAGCCTGAGCTCGTCCGCGACGTCCTCGAGCGACCGGACCTCGTCGTTGAGCGCGACGATGCGGTCGGAGAGTTCCTGGCTGGCGGCGAGGGCCTCCTCACGCTCCGCGAGGGCGGCGTCTCGCTCCGCGAGCGCAGCGTCCCTCGCGGCCTCGGCGGTTGCCTGTGCCTGCTCCGCCGTAGCCAGCTCGGTCTGGGCATCGGCCAACTGCTGTTGAGCAGTCGCTGTCTGGTTCCTCGCCTCTGAGAGGTCGAACGACGCCTGGACGAGCTGCAGCTCGAGGTCGTCGAGCTCTGCGTTCGCCTGCTCCAGGGCCGTCTGGGCCCTGCTGGCCTCCTCCTGAAGCCGTGCCGCCTCCGCTTGGGCGGCTTCCGCCTCTTGCCGCGCCGTGTCCCGGTCCAACCGTGCCTGCTCGAGCGACGCTTCGGCCGTCGCGAGCTCGAGCTCGGCAGCGTCCAGGGCAGACTGCGTCGACTCCAGCTGCGTCTGGGCGTTCTCGACCTGAACTGTCGCCTCGTCGACCAACTCCTGGAGCTGGTCCCTCTGCTCGAGGAGCTGCTCGCGCTCCTGCAGCGCTTCGTCCCGTGCGGCGAAAGCAGCGTCGCGCTGGTCCTCCGCAGTCTGGATCGTCGCCTCGGCCTCCTGGAGCGCCTCGCGCAGCTCCTCCAGCTGTGCGTTGGCGTCGTTGACGCGCTCCGTGAGCACGCGCTCCTGCACCCGTAGCCTGTTGATGTCGTCCAACGTTCGCTGGAAGTTGGTGAGGGTCTCCGTGGCGTTCTGGAAGGCGAGCGCGAGCACGCCGAGCGTGCTGAGCATGATGAGGATGCCAGCCATGACGCCAACGATCTGGCCGGTGCGCTTCGGCCT
The DNA here is from genome assembly GCA_964565625.1 of uncultured bacterium. Classification (GTDB taxonomy): domain Bacteria; phylum Deinococcota; class Deinococci; order Deinococcales; family Trueperaceae; genus DASRWD01. Next base: position 23,453 of record CAZMFX010000011.1, on the reverse strand, counting down.
GGCACCGAAGAGCGAGAGGCGCCTCCGCCCGACGTAAGTGCCGAGGCGGTCACCCGCGAAGGCGATGATGCCGGCGAGCACCACCAGGCCGAGGACGAGCAGGACTATGAACGTCATGCTGCCGTGCCCCCTCGGTTACGCGCGCATCTCATTGTCAGAGCTGGAAGTCGCTGCCAAGGTACGAGTTCCGGACCTCTGGGTCGGCCGCGAAAGCGTCTGGCGTGCCGTCGAAACGAACGCGGCCGTCGAACATGAGCACGACGCGGTCCGCGATGGCGAGCGTCTCCCTTACGCTGTGGTCCGTCAGCAGAACGCCTAGCCCGCGCCGGGCCCTCAAGTCGTGGATGAGCGTCTGGATCTCCCTTATCGACTTGGGGTCTACGCCGGTGAACGGCTCATCGAGCAGCAGGAAGTCGGGGTCTATCGTCAGGCTCCTGGCGATCTCCAGGCGACGGCGTTCGCCGCCAGAGAGCGTGTCCGCTCGATGTTGGGAGAGGTGGCTGAGGTGGAACTCTTCCAGCAGGTCGTCCGCGCGGCGCTCCTGCTCGCGCTTCGGCAGGCTCTGGAACTCGAGAATCGCCATGAGGTTGTCGCGCACGCTCATGCGCCTGAACGCGCTGGGCTCCTGGGCGAGGTACCCGAGTCCGAGCCGCGCGCGCCTGTGCATCGGCCACCTGGTGACGTCCTTGCCCGCCAACCGTATGGCGCCGGAGTTGGGGCGCACGAAGCCGACGATCATGTAGAAGCTCGTGGTCTTCCCCGCCCCGTTGGGCCCCAACAGCGCGACGATCTCGCCCCGCTCCAGCTCGAGGCTAAGCGAGTCGACGACCTTGCGCCTCCCGTACCGCTTGGACAGGCCGCGAGCAGACAGGACCTTGGCCCCGACCGTACCGTTCGCGCCTGAAGCGCCGATGTCTTCAGGCATGAACCCCGCCGGGTCGGCAGCCCCGTCAGGCACGCTGTCCAGGGCGGCCATCGAGGCCAATGCTAGCACGGTGCCAGATGGGCTCCGGATGAGGCATCGCCGCGGGTCTCAGCCGTCTAGCAGCGCCACGAACGGCTCCTCGAGAGCCGTGCATACCCAACGCAGGAAGCGGGCGGCTTCGGCACCGTCGATGATGCGGTGATCGTATGTCAGCGCCAGCGGCATCATCGTGCGCGGCTTGAACTCGCCCGCATCACCGTCCCAGACGGGTTCGACCGTGGCTCGGGACACGCCGAGTATCGCCACGTCCGGCGGGTTGACTATGGGAGTGAAGTTGGTGCCTCCTATGCCGCCGAGGTTGGAGATCGAGAAGTTTCCGCCCTGCATCTCGTCGAGCGTGAGCTTGCGGTTCCTCGCCTTCTCGGCCAGCTCACCGAGCTCGCCGGCGAGCTCGATGATGCCCTTGCGGTCGGCGTTCCTCACCACCGGCACGAGCAACCCGGCGTCGGTGTCTACCGCTACGCCAACGTTCACGTAGCTCTTCCGCACGATCTCGAGCTTCTCGACGTCGATGCTGGCGTTGAAGTCGGGGAAGCGCCTGAGCGCGACCGCGATCACCTTGAGGAGGATGGCCGTGGGCGTGAGCTTGACGCCCTGCCTGTCCGCCTCCTTCTGGTAGCGCTTGCGGAACTTCTCGAGCTCCGTGACGTCCGACCTGTCGAAGTGCGTCACCATCGGCACTGTCGACCATGCCGTCGTCATGGATCGTAGCGTTGCCTTGCGGATGCCGCTCATCGGCTCGCGCTCGACCTCGCCCCAACGCGAGAAGTCGGGTAGCGGGGGCGCCGTTACCTGGGTGCCGGCCGGGGCGCGCTCCACGCCGCTCGCGGCCTGCCTCACGTCCGAGGCCGACACGCGGCCCAGGACACCGCTGCCCTGCACGCGACGTATGTCGACGCCTAGCTCGCGTGCGAGACGCCTCACGGACGGGGCGGCGGGCACCAGCCTGCCGTTGTCCTCCGCTGGCGGGCGCTGCTCCGCCGGCCGCGCTGAGGCCGGTGGCCCGGAGGCGGCGGGAGCTTGCTCCGTAGCTCGGGGCCGGTCCTCCGCCCGGGGCGCTTCAGACGCAGACGCCGGCTGGGGCGCTTCTTCCTGCCCGCCGGCGAACTGCTGCTCGTCCGCCTTCGGCTGCTCGTCCTTGGCCTCCGCGGCCTGCGAGTCGCCGCCAGACTCGTCCACGACGACGAGCACGGCCCCGATCGGCGCCTCGTCACCCTCCTTGACGTTGACGGATTGCACGATGCCGGCCGCTGTGGACGGCACCTCTACTACAGCCTTGTCCGTCTCCAGCTCCAGGAGGGGCTGGTCCTTCTGTATCTTGTCGCCCTCCTTGACGAGGACGCTGACGACGGTCCCTGACTCGATGCCCTCGCCAACGTCTGGCAGCTTGACTTCGGTGGCCACTACAGATCCTCCCGGCGCCGGTCTGGCAGGCGGTCGTCAGTCATGGTACGGGTCCGCCTTGTCCGGTCGGATGCCCATGTCATCGCGCGCCTTATTCACAGCCTCTGCTTCGATGGCCCCCTCGTCCGCCAGCGCCTTGAGCGTGGCGAGGACGATGTGCCTGGCGTCGACCTCGAAGAAGTCGCGCAGCTCAGCCCTGGCCTCCGATCGGCCGAACCCGTCGGTGCCGAGGCTGTAAACCGGGCGCGGCGCGTGCTTGGAGATGACGTCGGGCAGCACCTTCATGTAGTCGCTCGCCGCGACGAGCGGCCCCTTCGTCTTCTCGAGCGCCCGGAAGACGTACGGCCGCTCCGGCTTCTCCGCCGGGTTCAGCCTGTTGCGCCGCTCCGTGATCAGGGCGTCGCGGTAGAGGGCCTTGTATGAGGTGACGCTCCACACGTCGGCTGCGACGCCGTGCTCGCGCTCCAGGATCTCCTGGGCCTCGAGAACGCAGTTCATGATGCTGCCGGACCCGAACAGCTGCGCGCGCATCTTGGCTTTCTTCTTTGTACTCGGCCTGAACAGGTACATACCGTTCAGCACGCCGTCCCTTAGTTCTTCGGTCGACAGGTGATCAGGCGCGCCGGGCTGCAGGTAGTTCTCGTTGCCGACGGTGATGTAGTAGAAGACGTCCTCCTGCTCCTCGTACATGCGGCGCATGCCCTCTTGGACGATGATCGCCAGCTCGTGCGCGAAGGCTGGGTCGTACGCGAGGAGGTTGGGCACGGGCAGCGCCAGCACGTGGGAGTGCCCGTCCTGGTGCTGGAGGCCCTCGCCCGCGAGGGTCGTCCTGCCGGCCGTGGCGCCTATGAGGAAGCCCTTCACATGGCTGTCGGCTGCCGCCCATATCAGGTCGCCGATCCGCTGGAACCCGAACATCGAGTAGAAGAGGTAGAAGGGGACCGTGTTGACGCCGTAGTTGGCGTACGCGGTGCCCGCCGCGATGAACGAGGCCATGCTGCCAGCCTCGGTGATCCCCTCCTCGAGGATCTGACCGTCGCGCGACTCCTTGTAGTAGAGCAGGTTCGCCGAGTCGACCGGCTCGTAGAGCTGGCCTACTGGCGAGTAGATGCCGATCTGCCTGAAGAACGCCTCCATGCCGAACGTGCGGGCCTCGTCTGGGACTATCGGCACCAGCAGCTTGCCCCAGTTCTCGTCGCGCAGGAGCTTCCGCATGACGTTGACGATGATCATCGTCGTGGACACCGCACGCTCACCTGAGGACTCGAGGAACTCGTCGAACAGCTCGAGCGATGGGGCGGCCAGGGGCTCTGCCCTGACCTTCCGCTCCGGATGGAAGCCGCCCAGCTCCTGGCGGCGCTCCATCAGGTACTTGTGCTCGGGGCTGTCAGGGTCCATGCGCATGAACGGCTGGTGGGTTATCTGCTCGTCCGTGATCTTCAGGTCGAAACGGTCGCGGAAGGCGCGCATCTCGCTCTCGTCGAGCTTCTTCTGCTGGTGGGTGACGTTCTGCGCCTCGCCCGCCGAGCCCATGCCGTAGCCCTTGACGGTGCGGGCGATGATGACGGTCGGCTGGCCCTCGTGCTCTGTCGCTGCCTTGAACGCCGCGTAGATCTTCACCGGATCGTGACCGCCGCGGTTGAGGCGGTTGAAGTCGTCGTCGGTGAAGTCGGCGACGAGCGCCTTGAGCTCTGGGGTGTTGAAGAAGCGCTCCTTGAGCTCTGGTCCGCCGAACGCCGCGTAGCGCTGCGACTCGCCGTCGACGAGCTCCTCGAAGCGCCGTATCAGCACCCCGTCCTTGTCGCGCTTGAGCAGGTCGTCCCACGCGCTGCCCCAAGCCACCTTGATGACGTTCCAGCCGGATCCGCGGAAGATGCCCTCGAGCTCCTGGATTATCTGGCCGTTGCCGTATACCGGGCCGTCGAGCCGCTGCAGGTTGGCGTTCAAGACCCAGATGAGGTTGTCCAGCTTGGCGCGCGACGCGACGCGGATGGCGCCGAGCGTCTCGACCTCGTCCGTCTCGCCGTCGCCGATGAACGCCCACACCTTGCCGCTGCCCTTCGGGTAGAGCCCGCGGTCCTCGAGGTAGCGCCGGAAACGCGCCTGGTATATGGACATGATCGGCCCGAGCCCCATCGAGACCGTTGGGAAGCTCCAGAAGTGAGGCATGAGCCAGGGGTGCGGGTACGAGGAGACGCCAGGAGGGTCCGCCAGCTCACGGCGGAAGTTGAGCAGCTCATCTTCCGAGAGCCTGCCCTCCAGGTACGCCCTGGCGTAGAAGCCGGGCGTCGCGTGACCCTGGAAGTAGACGAGGTCGGCGTCCGGACCCTTCTCCGGCCCGCGGAAGAAGTGGTTCTGGCCCACCTCGTACAGGCTCGCCGCGGACGCGTACGTCGCGATGTGACCACCGATCCCCGGCGAGATCGTGTTCGCGTGCACGACCATCGCCATGGCGTTCCAGCGGATCATGTTGGTGATCCGCTTCTCGATCTCGAGGTCGCCAGGGTACTCGGGCTGAGCGTCCGCCGGGATCGTGTTCACGTACGATGTGTCGGACTCGAACGGCAGTCTCACTCCGTGCTGCTCGGCGTGTGCCTCGAGAGCGTCGAGGATCTCCTTTACCCTCTCGGGCCCACCGCTGGCCAGCACGTAGTCGAGCGACTCGAGCCACTCGCGCATCTCCTGGCTGTTGAGCTCGCGTAGCTCTCCAGGTTCCAACTGAGACCTGTCAAGGTCCAGCAGCTGATCGAGAACGTCAGTCATACCCCGGTCCTCTCACCGCTGCGCCACGATGTCGGGGCGTAGCGCACGTCAACGAGACGCGTGCGGGGCGGCTGCCCAGCGCCATTCGCGCCGGCCACCCCACGAACGCAACCATCGTACCGCACGGTTCCACCACTTCCGGAAGGGCGAGCGACCCTCGGTAGACGGGCCGGGTCTGCGCGTGACTATCCGGAGACCGCGCCAGCCATGTGCCTCAGCATGTCCCTGACTAGCTCCTCCGCCCTCTGCGCCGCCAGGGCCGTGAACGCCCTGAAGTCGACGTTGGCGTCGTGGTTCGCCGTGTCACTGATGCTCCGGATGATGACGAAGGGTCTCCCCCATGCCGCGCAGACCTGTGCGCTCGCCGCCCCCTCCATCTCGGCGCAGGTGGCGCCGAACGTCTCGCGCAACCGCGAGGAGGCCGCCTGGCTCGCGACGAACTCGTCTCCCGACGCTACGCGCCCCACGACGGCGCGCACCCCGTCCAGCGACCGCGCGGCGGCGAGCGCCAGGCGCACGAGACGCTCATCCGCCCCGAAGACGGTCCCGCTGCCCGGGACCTCGCCAGGGGCGTAGCCGAGGGCCGTCACGTCGACGTCGTGTTGCACTGCCTCCGCGCCTATGACGATGTCACCGACACGCATTTCGGGATCGATGGCGCCCGCTACGCCCGTGAAGATCACGCTGCCCACTCCGCGTGAGATCAGGTCCTGGGTCAGCGCGGCCGCGTTCACCTTGCCGATGCCGCACCTGGCCGTCAGCACGTCCACACCCTCGAGACGCCCTCGGGTAACGCGGAAAGGGCCGGCCTCCAGGTCAGTCGGGTCGACCAGGGCAGCTGAGAGGCGTTTGACCTCCTCGTCCATCGCGCCGACGACGGCGACAGGCGTCAGTTCCCTCATGCCGTGTCCGGCCTCCCGGCGGGCTGCGCTACCGCGGCCTCGGAGCGGCGTTGAATACGGCCCTCCCGAGATAAGCGCCTATGGGAACGCCGACGGCGCCGAGCCCACACATCAGCCAATCGATCGGCTGCCCCTGAACCGTCTGCATCACCGCCATGACGGCGGCTAGGGTCACGCCCCCGACTACCGCCGTTGGAAGCGCGCGGGGAAGGCCGCGGCGCGACAGGTAGAGGGTCGCGAAGTAGCCGTACATCAGGAAGAAGCCCGCCCCTATGAGGCTCTGGCCACCCTGCTTGTCCTCGACCGGCACCGCCGCCTGCAGCGCGATGAAGAACAGCGTCGCGAACATGAATACCCCGGAGAAGCGCCCCGGGAGCTTCTTGCGCTCCTCCGGCGTGAGAGGCTTGCTCTGCGCCGGCCTGCCCTGCGACTGCCTGCCCTGTTCCGGGCTCCTGGCGCGCTCCTTGGCCGACTCGCGCTGGCGCTTGCGCCTTGCCCTTATCTCCTCGACCTTGTCACGGCGAGCCTGCCGCTTCTTAGCCCTCTCTTCGTCCGCTCTCTTGTCGGCCTTGGCCTGTGCTCGCCTCAACTGCCGGTTCATGGCCGGTAGCATAACCGCGCCGCCTTGCGGTTCTGTCGGCCCGCACGGGTCGAACGCCGGAAAGGCGGTAACGCTCTGCCCCGTCTCCTTCGTCGTGGCGGACCGTGATAACCTCGGCGTCGCCAATGACAGACGAGCTGCTCAGGGCGGTGGCCAACGTCCACGGCACCCCCACTTACGTCTACGACCTGGACGTCGTCACCGCCAGGTTCCGCCAGGCCCAGGCGACGTTCCCGGGGGCGAGGGTGCACTACGCCGTGAAGGCGAACGCGTTGGGTCCGCTGCTGGCGCACCTCGCCGCGCTGGGCGCGCGCGCCGAGGCGCTGACGGCCGGCGAGCTTGCCAGGGCCATGAGGGCCGGGTTCCGCCCCGAGGACGTGGTCCTCGGAGGGCCGGGTCACGGCGCAGAGCTCGCACGTTGGGCCGGCGCGAGGGGCGTCGGCATCGTCAGCCTCGACTCCGTCGGCGCCTGGCGTGTGTGGCGCGCCGCAGAGGCTCCCGATACGCGCTTCCTGGTCCGGCTCAACCCTGGTTTCGACCCCCGGACGCACGAGCACCTCGCGACGGGTGCGGCAGAGTCGAAGTTCGGCATGCCCGCACAGACTGCCCTTGAGGTCGCCCGCGACGTTGCGGCGACCGGCCGGCTCGCAGGCTTCCACGTTCACGCCGGCTCGATGATCTCCGACGTCCAGGTCGCGCGCCTCGTCACGGAGGCGCTGGAGCCCCTCTACACAGAGCTGCAGGGGCTCGAGCTGGTCGACTTCGGTGGCGGCTTCGCGGTCCCGGCTACCAGCCTGGAAGCGTTCGCAGAGCCGCTGTTGGCGTTCGCGCGTCGCCACGGCGTGACCCCGATAATCGAGCCCGGCCGCTTCCTCGTGGCCGAGTCGGGATCGCTCTTGACCAGGGTGTTGCACGTGAAGGCAGACGGTGCGAGGCAGCACGTGATAGCGGACTCCGGCATGGCCGACCTGCTCAGGCCCGCGCTCTACGGCGCCGAGCATCCTGTGAGGGTGGTCGGTGACGGCGGCGGGCCCAGGGGGCGGTCGGCCGGTACAGACCTGGACGGGCCACTGTGTGAGAACGCCGACCGCCTGGCCAGGGACGTCGACCTAGACGGCGTCGACCACGGCGACCTCCTGGCGGTCGGCATCGCCGGCGCCTACGGGCACGCGATGGCGTCGAACTACGGGTCCAACCTCAGGCCAGCACAGGTAGTAGTCGCAGGAGGGCACTTCAGCCTCGCCTCGCGGCGCGAGGAGCCTTCTGACCTGTGGCGTCTCGAGGCCGCGGTCGCGGGGGGCACGCTCGAGGTCGACCGCCCAGAGGCAGCAGAAGCGCCCGACCGAGCCGACGCTGACGGCTCCGACCCCTCTACCGTCCTGAGGGCCCTACTCGACGCGATGGACATGCCGGCCAGGGCGGCTGCCGCCCTGCTCAACTCGGCCGCCGACCACCTGAGGCCGAGACTCGGCAGCCTCGAGGACCTGACCCGAGCGTTCTCCAACGAGCTCTACAGTCCTCTGGTAGGTGTGGGCGCCGGCTCGCTCTCCGAGGTCGACAGGCGGACAGCCGGCCATGGAGAGGTCGCGCGAGCAACCGTGAAGACGCCGGACGGCGACTTCCTCATCAGCGTTACCCGGTCGCCAGGGCCGAGGGGGGCCTGGCGTGTCACCGGCCTTGCGAGGGACATGCCCAGCGCATGAGCACGTGCTCAGCCCGCCAGCTCGACGTCGAGGCGGACGGGCACCTCTCCGCCGCCGCGCGCCCTCAGCGCTCCCCTTAGTCGGTACGGCCCAGGGATCGCATCCCGCGGAGCCGTGACCTCGTAGACGGCCCAGAGTGCGTAAACGGTACGGCTGTCGCTCGAGGAGCCGGAGCCGCGCTGCGAACTGCGCTCGACGCGCACCGAGTGGAGCCTGAGGTCCCAGCCGTCCGGTACCCGCTCGGGCTCGAACCCGAACTGACCGCTGACCTCTCCCAGTTCGGAGTCGTAGCCGCTCGGCACCCACATGGCAGGTCGGAGGTCGGGTGGCGCCAGCCCAAGGTCGCTAAGAGCGTGGTCTACGCGTACGTAGATGGTTTGACCGCCCTCGACGACCGGCGTGCCGCCGACGGCGGGGTACGGGTTGCCCGCCGAGCCGCCGAGGACAGAAGGCGCGCACGACGTGACGATGACTCCGAGAGCTGTCGCTGCGATCAGCCAGGCGATCTTGCGCATTGGAGAAGGCTATCAGCCGGGCGCGTGAGCTTGCTCGGCGCGGGTCGCGAGATCGATGAACCCGCTTAGGGAGCGTGCCCTGTGTTCCCGCACCGCCTCGAAGACAGCGTCCTGGTCACGCCACCGCACGAGACGCCAGATCCGTCGCAGGTCGTTCTCGCTGGTACGGAGCACGGACTCGCAGCGGTAGACACGGTGGAAGCGCTTCGAGGTCTCGCGCAGCTCGAGGATGGTTGCCACCATGCGGCGGTTGGGCGTGGCCTCGTAGAGCACGTCGTGGAACTCGAAGTACCGCTCGGTGAACGCGGAGTAGTCACCGGCGTCGAGGACGTTCCTCATCTCGTCGAGAAGCCAGCTCGTGCGGCTCAGCTGATCGTCCGATACGAGCGGCGTAGCCTCCCGCGCTGCGACGGGCTCGAGGGCCAGTCGCATCTCGCTCACCCAGATACCCTCGTTCCACGGAAGCGCGGTCACCTCGACCCTGGTGTGGGGCTTCAACTCGACGAGACCCTCGGTCTCGAGCTGCCTGACGGCCTCGCGTACCGGTATCGGGCTGACGCCGAAGCGCTCTGCCAGTCGCGAGAAGACGAGGCGCGCACCCGGCCGCAGCTGTCCCTGCACGATCTCTTCCCGCAGTGATTCGTAAACCAACCTCGTCTTGGTGCTCATACGGTCCCCCCGAACTCGCCACCACGGCTTTCCGGCGGCGATCCTGTGCGGCTTGCGTTAAGAACCGTTTCGATGCTAACACCGCGCCGAACCTTCCGTTCATCCCCACCAAGCCTGGAAGGCGACACGTGGCATAATTCGCCGCAACGTCGCATAGGCCGCCGGCGACGTCTCATTCGATGGTCAGTGACAAGAACGCAATCCCTCTCCCAGTCGCGTTGACCGACAGCCGCTTGCGGCTGATGCGGGAGGTGCTGGTGAGGCGGGGCGAGGGAGCCACCGCAGAGGAACTGGCCGGGGCGCTCGGCGTGACGCGCACCGCCGTCTCCCAGCAGCTAACGGCCCTCGAGCGCGACGGCCTACTCGCGCGTGGCGTCGCAAGAGAGACCGGTGGACGACCGAGCAGGACGTACGTGCTGACCGACGCCGGCCACGAGACGTTCCCGAGGCACTACGGTCTACTCGCGTCATCGCTGGTGCGCAACGCGCGCGACGTCTACGGCGACGAAGGGCTCGAAGCCTTGCTTGACCGCATGGCAGAGGAGGTCGCGGCCGAGCTGGGCCCGAGGCTCGACGGCAAGTCGGGCACCGATCGCAAGGTCGAGGTCGTCCGGCTTCTCAACGAACTGGGCTACGAAGCAGTGTTGACGGACGACGGAGCGATCGAGGCCGTCAACTGCGTTTTCGGGCACGTCGCCAAGGAAACGCGTGCCGCCTGCAAGTTCGACGTCCGGCTCCTGGGCACGCTGCTCGGCGAGGACGTGAAGCATGGCGACTGCCTGGCCGATGGTCACGGCTGCTGTCGCTTCAAGACATCCTGAGCCTGTAAGATGGCCCTTCGTGTAGGGGGAGTAGCCCCCGGCTCCTGAAAGGTGCAGGCGACACAGCGCCTGCGCGGCGCCGGGCGTCCGCCTTCGTCAGCACGGTCGCGACAGTGACCCGGACGCGGACATCGTGTGAAGACGCCACGCAGGCAAGACCCTAACGGGAGGCAGAGATGGATCTTCCGTTATGGGCATGGGTCGCGTTCGTGGGCGGTGTCCTGGCGATGCTGGCCCTCGACCTTGGTGTCTTCCACCGCAAGGCTCACGTCGTCAAGGTCAGGGAGGCAGCGTTCTGGACCGCGGTCTGGGTGACGCTGTCGCTCTCGTTCGGCTACGTGATCCACAGCTGGTTGGGGCCCGACAAGGCGATCGAGTACCTGACCGGCTACGTGCTCGAGTGGTCGCTGGCCGTCGACAACATCTTCGTCTTCGTCCTCGTCTTCAACTTCTTCCGGACACCCTTCAAGTACCAGCAACGTGTGCTCCTCTGGGGCGTCCTCGGCGCACTGGTCATGCGCGGCATCATGATCGGCGTCGGCGTCACGCTCATCGAGAACTTCCATTGGATCCTCTACGTGTTCGGCGGCTTCCTCGTCTTCACCGGCCTGCGCATGCTCTTCAGCAAGAACGATCACGGGTCCGACATGTCCGACAACCCCGCGATCAAGCTCGTGCGCCGGGTGTTCAAGGTGTCGCCCGAGTACGACGGGCAGAAGTTCTTCACCGTTCGGAACGGCGTGCGGATGGCGACACCCTTGCTGCTCGTCCTCGTCGTCATAGAGTTCACGGACGTCATCTTCGCTGTCGACTCGATCCCGGCGATCTTCGCCGTGACGACGGACCCGTTCATCGTGTTCACGTCGAACGTGATGGCGATACTCGGACTGCGGAGCATGTACTTCCTCCTCGCCCACGTGGTTCACCGCTTCGTCTACCTGCAGACGGGCCTCGCCGTGATCCTCACCTACATCGGCATCAAGATGCTGCTACTCGACGTGTACCCGATTCCCACGCTCGTCTCTCTCGGCGTCGTGATCGGGATCCTCGCGGTGAGCATCGTCGCGTCCCTGTTGTTCGGCAAGCCAAACGACGAGATGCGACGCGCCTCGGAGGAGCGTGAGGCGGCCGCCAGCTAGGCCTACACTGCCTGGCGAGTGAAACGGTTCCTTGCATGGGCCGGGTTGGCGCTTGGCTTGATCGTACTGGGCTTCGCGTATGCCGACCTGAGGACCGACACCTACCTCGGACGCTGGTTCGCATGGCGTGCGTCCGACGTCGGTGACATGTACCGCTTCCCTGCCCTCGAGATAGCCGCCTCGGACGAACCTCGAGGGTTGCACGTCCTGAGCAGCGCTCCCACTTTCACCGACATTCACATCGAGTCGGCAGGAGGCGCGGCCGAGCGGCCAACGACCCTCGAGGAGCTGCTGGTCACGTCCGACACGACCGCGTTCGTCGTGCTTGCAGGCGATGCGGTAGCGGCAGAGTGGTACGCAGCCGGCACGCCCGCAACCGAACGGACCCGGCCCGTGACGTCGTTCTCGCTGGCGAAGTCCGTAACGGCAATGCTCGTCGCCGCGGCCTTGGCTGATGGGAGGGTGGGCTCTCTCGACGACGCGGTCACGCAGTACCTGCCTGCGCTCGCCAGTGTCGACCCCGAGTACGAGAACGTGACCATACAGCACCTCCTCGACATGCGCTCCGGCGTGCGTTTCCGGGACCACGACCTTCCTTGGGGAGACAAGGCTCGCGTCTACTACGAACCTCATCTGCGCGGCCTGGCCACGAACCTGCCCGTGACCGTGAGCCCGGGAGCCTCGTTCAAGTACAACTCGTACAACCCGGTCCTGCTGGGCCTCGTGCTGGAGTCGGCGACGGGTGAGAACGTCGCGAGCTACTTCGAGAAGCGGGTATGGGAACGCATCGGGGCCGAGAGCCCTGCCAGCTGGAGCGTCTCGTCAACGGGCGAGACGCTGCCGAAGATGGAGAGCGGCCTGAACGCTACCCCTCTCGACTTCGCGAGGCTGGGGCAGCTGCTACTGGACCGTGGCGAAGTCGGCGCCGACCGGGTCCTGCCGGCCAGTTGGGTGGAGGCGCTGTTCCAACCCGACCCAGCAAGGCTCGTCGAGCCAGAGGCGCGACTCCACTACCAGCACGGTTGGTGGGTGTACGCGCCAGGTGAAGGCAAGCCCTTGGCAGTGGCCGGGCATGGCCATCTTGGTCAGTACCTGTTCGTGTATCCGGACCTGGACGTCGTCGTCGCGCGGTTCGGCACCTCGACGGGCGGGGTCGAGTCGTGGCGCGCCGTCTTCGACGAGGTAGCACGGGAAGCTTCGCGTCTCTCCCCCGCCGCCACCGGGTCGCCGTAGGCCTCAGTTCCCCAGCACATAGCGGTCAACCCGCAACGCAACCGGAGCGCCGAGGCTGATCGCTTCAGCGGTCCTTCTGCGGATAGAACGTCTCGCCGTTCTTGAGCATCTCGACGACCTGGGCGATCTTCCTTCTCCGCGCGGCCTCCGTCTTCAGGTTCTCGACCCTGAAGATGAGCGCGAACCGGTTCTGCGCCGTCAGCTTGTCAAGCATCTCCTTGGCAGCCGGTTCGGCTTCTATGGCGGCCAGCAGGTCGGCGGGAACCTTCGCGTCCTTCGAGCCGGCATACGCCCGGTCCCAGCGGCCGTCCGCCTTGGCTGCCGTCACGTGCTTCAGGCCGTGTTCCGTCATGCGTCCCTCGGACACCAGTCGTTCGACGTTCGCCACGTTTACCTGGCTCCACACGCTCTTCGGTCTTCTCGGCGTGTACCTCTGCAGGAAGCTCTTGTCGTCGTGACCCTTGCGTATGGCGTCGATCCAGCCCCAGCACAGGGCGACGTCTATCGCCTCCTTGGGCGTGATCGAAGCCAGTCCGGACCTGACCTTGTGGATCTTGATCCACACCTCGTCGGCCTTGTCGTGGTTGGCGCGCAGCCACTCGTAGAACGAGTCAGCGTCCTCGAACTCCATCACCTTGTCCGGGTCGACCGTCACCTTCGCCACCCGGACATGGTGCCACGCGTTCGAGGCTCGTTGTCCGGACCGACGGGACGAAGGCACGCGTGCCGCGTCTGCCGTCTAGAGGTCCACCGTCTCGTTCTCTCCCAGCTTGTCGTGATCACCGGTCACGGCGGCCCGAGCCATGTCGAAGAGTTGCCTCACCTTCCCGGAGGGCCCGTCCCAGTACTCGGCGCTATCGGGGTCCACGTGGAGCAACACCAGGTCCGGGTCCTCCGGCCCGTCCGGGAAGAACGCCTCGTTCATGGGGTTCCAAAGCTCGCGCTCCAATCCGGGGTCGTCGACGATTCTGGCGCATCCCGTGACGGAAACGAAAAGGTTCTTGCCTGGATCGGCGTAACTGACGTTCACCTCCTTATGGCCTTGCACCTCTTGCGACTTGGATGACGTGCGGGAGGTGAAGAACCACAGCCCGTCGTCTCTGCCCTCACGCTGGGTGTACATGGGCCGGCTGCGCAACCGGCCCTCGTCGTCCGTCGTCGTGAGCATCGCGATCTTGATGCCCTTGATCTTCTCCCAAAGCTCGGTGCGTTTCTCGGTGGACGGCGGCATCCAATGCTCCTCTCGCCCGCCGGTCGGCCGTGGCGGGAATGCCTACAAATAGCGCTCGACGGTTAGAAGGCGGTGGCGCACCGACCAGATCCCGTTGGAAAGTGGCGTCGTGACGGTCAGGGTGGCGGCCACGCCCCGAGCATCTGCCGCAGAGCGACGATCTTGCCCATGTGATACGCGTCGTGAACCGCCAGGCTGGCAAGGACATCGGTGACCCGCCAACCGGGATCCAGTTCCTGCCCCGGTCCGTGGAGAGACTCGCCCCACGTGACGGCCCGTCGAGCTACGTCCAGGTACTTCTCGACCAGTTCGTCCCACTCACCGATGCGCTCGGGCCCTGTGAGTGGGAACGGGTCACCTCCCGCACCCCACACTCCGCCGCTTTCGTCGTCCCGCTCGACGACGATCCTCTGCCATTCCGCCGCGTGCCATAGCTCGTCGTAGATGGAGTGCGGCGCTCCGCCAGGGCGCGAGGTCACCTGCGCCAGGTCGAGGCCGGACAGGAGCCTCTCCCGCGGCATGTACTCGCCGTCGAGGAACAGGTGCCGCCAGACATCAGCCACTGTTCAGCCGCCCGGTCGGTACGTGAGCACGACCACGCCGCTGCTCAACTGTTCCGACTTCGTGAGCTCCAGTTCGACCCTCTCGTCGAACAGCGGCCTGCCTCTGCCCAAGGCGACGGGATGGACCATGAGCTGGTACTCGTCTATCAGGCGCATCCGCGTCAACTGTTGGACGATGGATATGCTGCCGTCGAGGCGAACGCCTCTCTCCGACTCGGCCTTGATCCGCTCCACCTCGGCCGGCACGATCTCCCGGAAGATCTCGCTGCGCTCCCACTCCGCGTTCTGAAGCGAACGGGAGTACACGACCTTGCGCATGGCGTTGAAGCGCTGGCCTATCGTCCTCTCCACCGGCGAGGCGTCAGGGTCGTCGGCCAGAGGACGGAAACCCATGAAACTCTGGTAGCTCTTCCGGCCCAACATGAGCGTGTCGGCCCTATCCAATGCGTCGACCATGTAGCTGCCGCGATCTTCGCCCATGATTATCCAGTCGAGACTGCCGTCTTCTCCGGCGATGAAGCCGTCGAGCGTGGTCGCCAGGATCACATGTAGGTCGCCCATGTCACAGTCTTACCCACCCGGTTGAGAAGCGTGACTGGTGATCAGGAACCCTACCGGGCGACTACGATTGGGCGACAGGCGAGCGCTCCGGCTCGAGGCTCGCACGTAACGATGCCACCGCCTCACCGAGTTGAGCGAGCTGCTTCTCGTTCAGCACGCCAGTGAAGAGGTCCTGCACGGCTTCCAGGTGGGGCACTGAACCGTTTCGGAACGTCTTTGCTCCCTCCTCGGAGAGCACCACTTCGGCACCGCGGCTATCCTCCGGACAGGGTTCGCGGCGAACGAGCCCACGTCTCTCCATGCGGCCGAGGTGGTGAGACAGCCTGCTGCGCTCCCAACCCACGCGAGCGGCCAGCTCGGATGACCTCAGGCGATGGGAGTTCGCCTCGCTCAGGCAGAGCAGAACGTGATAATCACCCAAGGACATGCCGGACTCGTTCTGCATGCGGCTGGCAAGCACGGATCGCAGCAGCTCCGAGGTCTCTATGTAGTCACGCCATACCTTGAGTTGCGCCTTGGTTGGTAGGCGCCTCCCCGTTCGAGGGACTGTCTGCTTGCTCCTTGCTTGCTCCGTCACACCTGCAACCTCCTTAGTTGACATGTCAATAGTAGTTCGTACATAATTGACGTGTCAATGAGCGCCGTGGCGACGTGCCGCGGCAAGCGCTTGGCCGACTGCACTAATCGACCTCGCGACCCACCACTACAGGGAGTACCTCATGAGCAACGATGCAGACAACGCCATCGAGTTCGGCATAGACACATTCGGCGACCTTCCGCGTGACGACAACGGCCAGCTCGTCTCGTATGCGCAGGCGATACGGGCGGCCGTCGCGGAGGCGGTGCTGGCCGACCAGATCGGCATCGACGCGATTGCGGTAGGCGAGCACCACCGCGAGGAGTTCGCGATCTCGAGCCCGGAGACCGTGCTGGCCGGCATGGCAACCGTCACGGAGAAGATCCGTCTCGGCACCGGAGTCACGGTGCTCTCCTCTGACGATCCCGTTCGGGTGTTCCAGCGCTTCGCCACCGTTGACGCTCTCTCGAACGGACGCGCCGAGGTGATCCTCGGTCGCGGCTCGTTCACAGAGTCGTTCCCGCTGTTCGGCTACGACCTCAAGGACTACGACGTCCTGTTCGAGGAGAAGATCGAACTGTTCCACAAGCTTCTCGACGAAGAACCCGTCACGTGGGAGGGCACGACGCGGGCGCCGTTACACAACGCCGACGTCTTCCCCAAGACGGAAGCCGGCCGTCTCAGGACGTGGGTGGGAGTAGGCGGCTCGCCACAGTCGGTCATTCGCACGGCGCGCTACGGCTTCAGGCTCATGCTGGCGATAATCGGCGGGGCGCCGGAACGCTTCGCGCCGTACGTCGACCTCTACCGCCGCGCGACCGATCAGCTCGGCACGACCCCGTATCCGGTCGGCATGCACTCGCCTGGCTTCATCGCCGCCACCGACGAAGAGGCGAAGGAACTGTACTTCCCCGGTCACAAGGTGCTGATGGACAAGATAGGCCGTGAGCGCGGCTGGCCGCCGCGCCGCCCAGAGCATCTCGAGGCCGAGATCGAGCACGGGTCGCTCTACGTTGGCTCCCCCGAGACGGTAGCCCGCAAGATCGCCCGCGCCGTGAAGGCGCTGGACGTCGGCCGCTTCGACCTCATCTACTCCACGGCCGGTGCCGTGTCAGCGAGCGCCAGGCTCCGTGCGGTCGAGCTCTTCGGCACGCAGGTGATCCCCATGGTGCGCGAGCTCCTCGCCGAGGAGAACGCGCCGGTACTGGTGGCAAGTTGACGTCCACCCCCCGAACCATCGGCATCCTCGGCGCCGGCAAGCTGGGCACGGTGCTGGCGCGCCTCGCCCTCAAGGCCGGCTACGATGTGCTGGTTTCCGGGTCGGGCGACCCCGAGAAGATCGCCCTGACCACCGAGGTGCTGACGCCGGGCGCCAGGCCGGTGTGGCCGGCAGAGGCGGCTAGCGAAGCGGACGTCGTCATCCTCGCTCTGCCGCTTGGCAGGTACCACGAGGTCCCGAGGGAAGAGTTACGCGGCAAGCTTGTGATCGACGCCATGAACTACTGGTGGGAGACCGACGGCGTGCGCGAGGACCTTAACGATCCGCGAACCACGAGCAGCGAGTTGGTAGCGAGGTTCCTGAGTGGCTCCCGGGTGGTGAAGGCGTTCAACCATATGGGCTATCACGACCTGGAGGACGGCGCCAGGGCCGCGGGCCAGCCTGGCCGGAAGGCGATCGCGATAGCCGGCGACGACGAGGTGGACGCTTCGCTCGTCTCCTCGATAGTCGACGACCTCGGTTTCGACCCCGTAATCATCGGTCCCCTGTCCGGCGGCCGCTACCTACAGCCTGGTCAACCCGCCTTCGGGGCCAACGAGGACGCCGCCACGTTGAGGGCTCTCGTCGCTCAGGCCGCGAGAGGCGCTGAGGTACGAGAGGGCCGACCGGGCCCAGGCCACGCCGAGGATGCGGCGGGAGTCGGGGTCTAGGCCAGGGTCACGCGCCCGGCCACCCCACTCCTTGCAGTGTCCGGTGACCGTCTCGCCGAGCACGTTCGAGTTGAACTACCGCACGGACGTGAGGATAGGCAATCCGAACCCGTTTCTGGGGCTCCACAGTTCCGGCGGGAAGTGACCGGCCAGGCGCCCGCTGGCGATGTAGTGATCCGCGGCAACGGTCGTGTAGATCATCGCGCTCAGGTCGGCCTCCAGCGCCTGCACCTCGTGAGCGATCCGCATGGCCTCGGCGTCGTCCACCGTGAGACGCCCACGTTTGACGAGTTCGCTCATGAGGAGTTCGGTGGCTGACAGGCAGCCGCCGCTGCGGTTGTAGAGGTGTAGAGGGCCATCGCACGAGTAGACGACTTCGCCCAAGGGCCAGATCGGATCGGCTGGCGAGAAGCCGATGAAGACGGCCTCGAACGGGCGGTCTGCACCACTCGCCGTGATCAGCTCAACCAAGAGGGGGAAAGCCAAGGGTTGCACCTGCACATCGACACCCGCCTCTCGAGCAGCGTCGGCGAAGAGCGAGGCTGTGTCTTCCGCGAACGCGGCCCCAGCCACGACATTGAGCGTGAACCCGGCGCGGCGTCCCTCCGCGTCGATCAGGTAGCCGTTCGAGTCGCGACCCGTGAACCCGATCTCAGCGAGCAGCTCCGCAGAACGAACGGGATCATATGCAGGCACCTCGAGATCCTCGTCGAACCACCCGGTGTACGACGGATGCACTCCGGTCTTCAAGGGGAAGCCCGCTCCGGAGTGGGCAAGCTCTACGATGTCTGCGCGGTTCACCAGATGAGCCATGGCTCGCCGGAAGTTCTGGCTGCGGAACAGCGCCTGTTTGTAGGGGTCGGAGGCCAGGTTCCAGTTGAAGGTCAGGAAGTTCACGGATTCGTACGGGAACGCCGACTCGACGACCAAAGCCTCCAGACCGTCCTCCGCGACAGCCCGGTTCACCAAGCCTATGTCGTCAATGCCGCGGGGCCAGAAGCGGTCCAACTCACCGATCAGGAACAGCGCAAGGGCCGTCTCATCCGAGAGGTAGCTGAACCGCACGCCATCAACGTAAGGAAGGGGTCTCCCGGCGGCATCCACGTTCCACACGCCGAAGTGCGGGTTGCGCTCGAACGACAACCGCTCGCCCTGCGTCATCTCCGCCAGTCGCATGTAGCCGCTGAACACCAGTTCGGACGGTGGCGTGTCGATGCCCCAGAGGCTCGTGACGGCGTCCGGGCCACCGTTGCGGTACGCCTCGCCGAAAACTCGGTCAGGTAAGGGGTATAGCCACCGGAGCATATGCATCGCGAAGCGGTCGACGGCCGGGAAGCGGATCCGTAACGACATCGGCCCCGTGGCCTCTACCGTGATCGGCATACCGTCTATCTGCCATGCCTCCGGGCCGAGTGCGCCCGTCGCGGGGTTGCTCTGAAGCTGGAAGCTGATCACATAGTCCTGCGCGGTGATCTGTGCGCCGTCTGACCACCGCAGCTCGGGGCGTAAGGTCACGTCTACCGTGAGGCCACCGTCGCTGACCGTCCAAGATTCAGCGGCACGCGGCTCTAGCGAGCCGTCGTCCGGTCGCAACCAAGCGAGCGTCGCCGCGCCATGCCAGGGGCTGTTGTTGAGCTCTACCACTAGGTTGGTCTCGACCGAGACGAGAGGGTTGAAGGTGCGGGGGTCACCGTCTGTGTAGTAGTGCAGTACGCCACCCGGCGTCACGTGGGAAGCCGGAAGATCGGTCCAGGCGTCCGGGAACACGTACGGCTCCGCGCATGCGAGGCCCCCAACGAGCAGTGCCAGCGAGACGAGCCCTCCCCCTGCACGGTAGAGGCATCTCCGCATCCCGATCATGCCGTACCCCCATCAGGTACTGCGACTGAGGTTCACCCCGCGGTATGGCGGGTCGTTATGTGGACACGGACATTCTACAGTCGGTGACGGGCCGCAGTAACGTCGGCCTCGAGACGGCTGGCCAGGGCGGCGCTGCGCCTGAGTACCTCGTCCGCCGGGTACGGCGCGCTCGCGACCTTCTTGGGCGGATCGCACCGGAAGCCCGTCAAGAAGAGGGGTGCACTGTGGTAGGCGGCCGGATGGGTGGCGGCTTCCACGGCCTCCTGTTCAGACACGACGTCCGGGAACAGGTGATGGCACGACACCATGCAGTCTAGGGCTAGGGGCACGAAATGGTGCTCAGCGCATGACCGTAGGGCGGCGGCCAGATGCCGACGTTGCCGTGCGCCGTCGGTCGCCAAGGTCGCGCGGATCCGCTCCCTCGTCGCCTGAACGTGAAAGTCGTCGCGCATGACTTCATGGGTCCGCAACCGCTCGTGCCAGCCCTCGGCGATCGCCTCGGCCCCCTGCCGGTCACCGCAGGCCAGCTTGACGTGCACCGCCAAGTCACGCGCCTCGACGGTATGCACACGTTCGAGGCCCTCCCGCAGGGCTGCTTCGGGACCCTCCGTATGGAGGGCCACCAAGGGTGCGGCCCATGGCATCCAGTGGAACTCCTCTGCCCAGTACTCGAAATCGGGCGCTTCGGATCGCCTGCTCGTCAGCTTGGCTGCGATCTCATGGTGACGCATGCCCCCATCGATGTCGCCTAGGTTGAGGCTGTAGTAGGCGGCCATGGAGTGGAGGTCGACCAGCAGGAAGGGCTGTGCCAAAGCCTCCTCCACCGCGTGCAGATGCTCCAAGGTGACGTCGAGGGCCGCGCGATGGTCGCCACACGAGTCCGTGAGGTGGACTGCCAGGAAGTACACAAGCGCGGTATCTGTCGACATGATCCTATGCCGGCGCATGTATCTCAGTCCCAGTGCCAGCAGCTCGCCGTGACGGCGAACAGAAGG
>CAZMFX010000011.1:0-2902 GCA_964565625.1 uncultured bacterium | reverse complement strand
CGACCAGTGCCACGCGGCGATCGCGTCTGGCAAGGCGCGTTCGGCGGCCCGCACGGCCTCGCCCTCCGTTCTGACGTCGGTCCGGGTGAAGTACTGCCACATGACATCCGCCATGCGCTCGGCATGCCTATCGCGCGCGGCGAGCTCGGCGGCGGAGTCCTCAGCCAGTCGCTCCGAGGCGAAGCGCTTGATCAGCGGGTGCAACGCGTAGCGGTCGCCTGCTCTCCTCACGAGGGAGCGGCGTTCCAGACGGGCAAGCTCGGCCAGTGCCGGCCCACACACGGCCTCGAGATCTGGGACCGTGAAGCTCTCCTTGAACACCGACAGCGCCGCCAGCACCGAGCGCTCGCTCTCTTCGAGGAAGGCCCATGCATGCTCGCAAGTCCGGAGCAGGCTCTGGTGACGCTCCGGAACCCCACCCGTGACAGCAGCGATCTCCTCCGGCCGCTCCTGGAGGCGCTTAGCCAACTCGTCGAGGGACAAGACCCGCACCAGGCCCGCCGCCAACTCCAGACCAAGCGGAAGGCCTCCGACGAGGGAACATATCTGCCAGACGGCAGCCAAGGAATCCTCGGCAGAGAAGCTGGTCATGGAACGCCGAGCCCGTTCCTCGAAGAACCGCACGGCAGCGCTTTCAGGCGTATGGGGGTCCTCGGGTGAAGGCGTGAGCTTCAGGCCCTCCAGGAAGAACAGCGTTTCGTCACGCGACGCCAGCGGCTGCGTTGAGGTCGTCACGACCGCGAGACGCTCAGTGCGTGCGACGAGCTCCTCGAGCCTTGGTCCCCACGCCGTGAGGTGCTCCATGTTGTCGAGGACGAGCAACGTTCGATGCGCGTCAAGGAACCGGGCGAGCTCAGATGCAGCCCCGTCCCCCGGCGTCAGCGTCAGGCCAACGGAAGACGCCAGGTGCCCAAGCGCGGCCTCGGGTTGGCTGACCGGCTCCATGCGTACGAAGAGCGCGCGGTCGAATGTCCGGTTCTCAACGACCTGATGGCATAGCTCAAGAGCGAGGCGCGACTTCCCGACGCCACTCAAACCAGTGACGGTGATCAGCCTGGTGTCCCGCGCGAGCAGTGAGAGCAGCTCGCCAAGCTCCTGTTCCCGCCCTATCAGCCGAGACGCCGGCTTGGGCGGCAACTGGACGGCAGCCGCCTCCGAGAACGGATGGGAAGCCCTCGGCCGCGTGAAAGCGCCGATCTCGACCCCAAGCTCTGCGGCCGTCTTCCTGAGCGCTGCGGCGTGGGGGCTCTTGAGCTCGGAGAGCGCGAAGTGAAGCCCTTCGAGCTTCCCCGCCTCGAGGTCGATGCCGCTCTCGTAAAGGCGGAAGGCTCGTTCGGCGAGATCCAGTGCCTGACGCACATCACCGCTCTCGACCTGATCCAGGGCTCCTTCGACGAGCAACGAGCAGATGATGCCGCCCAGATAGTCGCGGGTCTCGAGGATCCAGGTCTCGAGCTCCTCACCCACGCCCACCGGGTAGCTCTCGAGGAAGGTTCCGCGGTAGCTCTCCAGCGCCTGGCGCCAATCACCCCCGGTAACGGCGGAGACGAGCTCCCTTGCGTCGCAGTCCACGTGTGCAACCAGCCGGCCATCGTCGGACGAGAGCGCCTCCGGCACGGCAGCTCGCAGCTGCGAGACCGCCACGGCCAGGTTCTGCCGCGGCATGTCGTGGTTCGGCCAGAACAGCGTCGCGAGCCGGCCTCTGTCGGCAGGCCCTTCGATGGATAGGTACGCCAGCAGGAGAAGTGGTTTCGGACGACGGAAGCTGGACCC
Organism: uncultured bacterium; assembly: GCA_964565625.1. Taxonomy (GTDB): domain Bacteria; phylum Deinococcota; class Deinococci; order Deinococcales; family Trueperaceae; genus DASRWD01. The sequence goes on along the minus strand of CAZMFX010000011.1, from coordinate 1,129 downwards.
GTCCAGCGCAAGGCCCCCGAGCGTGCGCAGGAGCATGTCTCATGTTAGGGCTTCGCCAACCGCAAGGACTAAACGGGGACGCCCATACGCGTTTAGCGCCTTGAAAGCACGCGATGCCTAGCCTGCCTCGACCGCGAACGACGGAAGCCGATGTAGGGAGACTGATATGAAGAGACGATGGTTCTCCACGAAGGCCACGGCAAGCATCGCTGCGGTAGCCCTGACGGCATCGCTCGGACTTGCTGCCGCCAACCGCCACATCGTCGTCCTCGACCCGGGCGCGGGAACGGGTACGGCGACCGGAGGTACAGACAGCCAAGACGCGCAGTTGCAGCAGGTCGTTCTCTGCGGCGAGCCTGCCGCGTCATCGGTCCAGGACGGAGCGCTCGTCGTAGTAAGCGGAGACCTTTGGTCGCTCGCCACTACGCGCAACCTCGCCAGAGGCTGGACCGCAGTTCACGACGGGTTCACGTTGCGAGCGGTCATAGCCGCCTACGAGGCATGGTTCTGCGCGGCTGGAGTCGAGATGTTCGCGGGCAGGGGAAGCACGCACGTTCAGCAGTTCTACTTGAGGGGCGCAGCTCTTGCCTCCGGCGTACGCGTGGTCTTCGCGGATGTCGGGACCGGCGTCAGCGTCTATATCGGCAGGTTCTGAGCCGGACGACACTGACGACGACACCACAGCAACCAAGGAGGCATACCCGGTGATCACCGGCTTCCATCACATCGTGCTCTTCTGTGTCGATACCGAGAGGTCCAAGGTCTGGTACGAGCGTGCCGGCTTCCCGTACAAGCGAGGCTACGGCGGCATGCACTGGTTCGGCCTGGGGGAAGGCGAGATCATGTTGCACCCAGGCGGTGTAGAGGCTGCCGAAGGCAGGCCTACGATCCACGTGGCAGTGAGCGACTTGGACGACCTGTTCGAGAGGGTGAAGGGCGCCGGACTGAACCCGGTGGATCATCAGCAGCCGGGCGCTCACATCGACGAGCCTGTGACCCGCGATTGGGGCGACAGAGAGTTCGAGTTGCAGGACCCGGATGGACAGTGGTGGGCGTTCACCCAGGCAGGCACCGGAGCCTAGCTGCCGACCGCACGTGAGCCGTGGAAGAGCTCGTCCCCCGTACAACG
>CAZMFX010000010.1:19121-36394 GCA_964565625.1 uncultured bacterium | reverse complement strand
GTCGACCCATCACGATCGCGGTTCGCGCCATGAGGGAAAGCAGCAACAGGCCGACGCCGGCGAGCAGTGCTCCCCTATCGACGAAGAAGGCGAGGCCAAGGCAACCGCATAGCCCCAGCACTGCCACCCACCGTGGGAACATGCGGGCGCGGTCAGGCAAGGCGAGCGCAGACATGTTCGTCACCGCGTAGTAGACCAGCACGGTGAAGGCGCTGAACGACCAAGTGGTCCTCACGTCACCAACCGACACGAGCGCGCAGATGAGCACCCCGACCGCGATGACGGCTGCCGCCGGAGTCGTGCCCCCGAAGCTGAGTCGGCCGAAGGCGGAGGGAGCATCGCCACGCCTGCCCATAGCGAGCAAGACGCGCGAGAGCCCGAGCACCAGGTTGAGGAGCACGCCGAGCATCGCGGTGATCGCTGCGACCGAGACCACCGGATACGCCCAACCGACCCCGAACGAGCGCGCGGCCGTCGCCAGCGGAGATAGGCCGGCCTCGCGCGGCACGAGTCCATGCGCGCCGACCGCTCCCACCCCGACAAGCCCGACGAGAAGGTACACGACCGAGACGAGGACCAAGGCCGCGACTATCGCCCGCGGGATGGTGCGCCTTGGCGCCCGCACCTCCTCGCCAAGGGTGGCGATGCGGCCATAGCCCGTGAACGCCACGAACATCAGTGCAGACGCGTTGAGGAGCGCAGACAACGGTGTCGCGCCGCCCTCTGGGACGAACAGGGGCGTCAGGTTCTCGCCGGCGTTAGCAGCGGCGGTGGGTGCCCCTGTGAGGACGAACGCGGCGAGGCCGGACAGGGTAACGAGCACCATCGCGACGTTCACGCCGCTGGAGCGCCGGATTCCCGCGAGCACGACGAGGACGATGACGACGGTGGCGACGAGCGCCACCGCCACGTTCCACGCGGCATCGAAGCCGGTGATGGCGGCGAGGTAACCGGCGAACCCGAGCGCGGCGGTAGCCGCAGACGCGCTCTTCGCCAGCATGAAGGTAACGCCCGCCAGGAACCCGAGCCACGGCCGCAGGTAGCGGTAGCCGTACTCGTACGTGCCGCCCGACACCGGATGGTCGGCCGCCAGCTGAGCGCTCGACAGCCCGTTGAACGCCGCAACGGCCGCCCCTATGACTATCGCGAGCAGCACGGCGGGCCCGACGATCCCGGCCGCCACGCCAAGGGAAACGAAAACGCCCGTCCCGATGATCGAGCCGAGCCCCATCATCACTGCGCCGAAGACCCCGAGCTCGCGCCTCAGCCCGCCACCGCCTGCCGAAAGCGGGACTTGAGCATCTCGAGACTGCGCTCGAGGCCCATGGATCTCAACTCCTCGTTGAAGATCTCCACCTCGATGGGGCCGGCGTAACCTTCGTCGTCGACCGCCCGCCGCAGCCGCCCAAGATCGATGACCCCGTCGCCCATCACGCCCCTGCCGTTGAGAATGTCGGGCAGTGGCACGATCCAGTCGTTGACGTGGAAGCCGAGGGTGATTCCGGATGCGTTGCCTATCTCCTCGTCAATTTGAGGGTCCCACCAGACGTGATAGACGTCTATGACCACGCCGACCCAGGCAGAGCGCAGTCGCCGCGCCATGGCGTTGGCTTGCCCGAGCGTCACGATCACAGACCGGTCGGCCCCGAACATGGGGTGAAGCGGCTCTATGCCTAGGCGCACGCCGCGCTCCTCGGCATAGGGCAGCAGCTCGGCTATGCCGTCCTCGACCATCTGACGAGAACCGCCCAGGTCCTTGCCGACCACGCCGCCACATACGAGCACGAGCACATCGGTGCCAAGCGTCGCCGCCTCGTCGACCGCACGCCTGTTGTCCTTTATGCGAGCGCGTCGCTCGGCCTCGGTCGGAGCCGGGAAGAAGCCGCCACGGCACAGGCTCGATACCCGCAGGCCCACGTCGCGGACCGCCTTGGCCGCCTGCTCGACGGGCAACTCGGCGAACTGCTCGCGCCACGGCGCGATCCACTGGATGCCCGCCTTGGCAGAGGCGTCGATCGTCTCAAGCAGACCTGCTCGGACGGTCGCGGTGTTCAGGCTGAAGCGCGACAGCCCATCACCGCTTAGGGCGCCCGGTTGGTTCACGGCTCGACGCCGGCGAGCCGCAACACCAGCCGCATGCGCTCCACCGCCAGGCCAGGATCGCGCAGGACGCCTGCGTCGTCCGCGAGCGTTAGCAGCTCGCTGAGGTGCGTTACGTCGCGGGCGCTCTCCAGGCCCGCGACCATCCGGAAGTGGTCCTGGAAGCCGTTCAGGTACGCGAGGAACACGACGCCCGTCTTGTAGTTGAAGGTCGGCGCCTCGAAGATGTGGCGCGATAGCGGCACCGTCGGCTCGAGGATCCTCTTGTAGCTATCTACGTTCCCCGCGTCCAACGCCTGGAGCGCAGCCGATGCGGCGGGGGCTATGGCATCGAAGATGCCGAGGAGCGCATCGGAGTGGCGTTCGCCGTCGCCGAGGATCAGCTCTGGGTAGTTGAAGTCATCACCGGTGAACATGCGCACGCCCTCCGGCAGACGCGCCCGCATGTCGACCTCGTGCCCGGCATCCAGCAGCGATAGCTTGATGCCTTCGATCTTGCCTGCATGGGACCGCAGCACGTCCAGGCAGACGTCCATGGCCGCCCGAACGTCGCTGGCGCCCCAGTAGCCCGTCAGAGCCGGGTCGAACATCTCGCCCAGCCAGTGGATGATGACGGGCTCCTTGACGCGCGAGAGGACACGGTCGTAAACGGATGCGTAATCGTCTGGGTCCTTCGCAGCTCGCGCCAGATGACGACTCGCCATGACAACTACTCGGCCGCCGGCGCCCTCGATGTGCGCTACCTGCTCCAGGTAGGCGCCAGCTATGTCCTCGAGTGGTACGTCCGCTCCCGCTGGTAGCTGGTCCGTGCCCGCGCCGCAGACTATGGACCCGCCGCCCTCGCGCGCGGCGGCACAGGCGCGGGAGATCAGTTCCTGGGTCGCCTCGTAGTCGAGCCCCATGCCGCGCTGGGCGGTGTCCATTGCCTCCGCGACGCCCAGGCCGTAAGACCAGAGGTGCCGCCGGAAAGCTATCGTCGCCTCCCAGTCGATTGCGTCCGGCCCCGAAGGCGGCCCCAGGGGGTCTTTCACAACGTGTGCGGCGGCGTACGCGACGCGGGACCTGAGTGGCCCGCTCGGCTGGACGAAGGTGGGCCGGTCCTCCCTCGGCCGGAACTGGGTGAAGCCCCCACCGGAACGTGGCAGCCGCAGTGAAGCGCTCATCTCGGAAGCTCCTGAACGTCGACCCAACGCCGCTCGTGCCACGAGGTGAGGCCCAACTCGGCGAGCTGCACGCCGCGCGCCCCGGCCCGCAGGTCCCATGGGAACGGCTCGTCCCAGACGACGTGGCGCAGGAAACGCTCCCACTGGACCTTGAACGCGTTAGCGAACGTGTCGTTGGTCGGCACCTCCGTCCAGCCCTCGCGGAAGTCGATGGGGTTGGGCACGTCGGGGTTCCATACCGGCTTCGGGGTCGTCGCCCGCGGCTGCACGACGACCTCGCGAAGCCCGGCCACCGCGCTACCCAGCGTCCCGTCCACGTGCAGGGTCAGCAGGTCGTCGCGGTACACGCGGGTGGTCCACGACGAGTTCATCTGCGCGACAACACCGTCGGCGAGCTCGAATATCGCGTATGCGGCGTCGTCTGAATCGGCGGCGTAACGCTGCCCGGACTCGTCGTAGCGGACGGGGATGTGGTTCGCCCCCCGCGCCACGAGCGCCTGGATCGGCCCGAAGAGGTTGGTGAGGACGTACTCCCAGTGGGCGAACATGTCCAGCATGATGCCGCCGCCGTCGGCGAGGCGGTAGTTCCATGACGGCCGCTGCGCCGGCTGCCAGTCGCCCTCGAAGACCCAATAACCGAACTCGCCCCGGACCGACAGGATGCGCCCGAAGAAGCCGCTCTTCACGAGGCGGTCGAGCTTCATGAGCCCGGGGAGGAAGAGCTTGTCCTGCACCACTCCGTTCTTTACGCCGGCCGCCTCCGCCGCACGCGCCAGGTCCAGCGCGGTGTCAACATCTTCTGCGACCGGCTTCTCGCAGTAGACGTGTTTGCCCGCCGCTATCGCCCGCCTGACGGCAGGGGCGCGGTGCGAGGTGGAGAGGGCGTCGAAGTAGACGCTGACGTCCGACTCGGCGAGGGCAGCGTCCAGATCCGTCGTGTAGCGGGTCAACCCGTGCGCGCCGGCCAGGCGCTTAAGCTTCGCAGCGTCGCGCCCTACCAACACAGGCTCGGGCATTATCGTGCCCTTCGGCCCGGTTACACCGCCCTGCTCGCGGATAGCGAGTATCGACCTGACAAGGTGTTGGTTCGTGCCCATCCGCCCGGTCACGCCGTTCATCGCGATCCCGACTCTCGTCTCGCTCACGCGTGCTCCTCTCAACCCCACTCGAGGCCGGTCGCGGCAACCAGCTCAGGTCCAATCATCACCGCTCCAAGGTCCGGCGGGCGCGCCATGCGTTGGAGGGTCCTGGCCACAGCGAGGCCGAACCGTGCCAACCCGGTACCGGAGCCCGGGCCGCGCACAGCGTCCAGGAAGACCGGACGGCCCGAGGCCACCTGAGATAGCTCACTTAGAAGCGCCCTCAGTGCCGCCTCGTCGACCGCCACGACCGGACCGACGTGCCGGTGCTCGCGACCGGAGCGCAACGCTCCGTAGCCGACCAACGAGCCGCCGCGCTCCGCGAGCACCACCGCAGTACCCGGCTCGCGGGACAAGCGCGCGAGCAGGCCTGCGCGATCGACTCGCGCGAGGCGAGCATCGAACCGCGCGATGCGATCCACGTCGGCCCCGCCGCCACGGCGAACGCTCGTGCCACCAGCGGGAGTCGCCTGCAGGGTGCCCGCCCACCTGTCGATCGTGGCGACGTTCGCGAACCCGCGTCGCTGGTAGAGAGGGGCCCCGAGGTCGGTCGCGTCGAGCCCGATGACGCTGGTTCCCGCGCCGGTCAGCGCGGCTTCGACTAGCGCGGCGCCTATGCCCAGACCGCGCCGGGACGGATGCACGATGACCATCCCGAGCCAGGCCAGTTTGGCGTCGTAGCGGACAAGCGTTGTCGTGCCCACCAGCTCGTCGTCCAGCCGAGCGGCGTACGCGCCCTCCGGATGCAACTCGACGAGTCGTGCCCAGTCGCTCTCGTCCTGGTTCCAACCGATCGCGGCCGACAACGCCGCCGCAGCTGGGACGTCGTCCGGAAGGAGGCTGCCGATGGCGGCCGCGCCGGCCATGGTCAGTTCAGCCACTCCGCCACATGCTCCTTCACGAACGCGTCGTCCGTGAGGTCCGGGTGTTCCCGCGAGACGCGCGCGATCTCCTCGGCCTGTCCGGGAGACAGGCCCTCCCGAGGATCCAGGCACCAGACGCCCTCGAGGAGGCCCTGGCGGCGCAGCACCTCGTGCACGCCCGCGATGACGCCTGCGAAGCCGTTGGCGGAGTCGAACACGGCCGCGTTGGCTTCCGTCAGCCGTGCGGCTCGCGTCAGGAGCTCGACCGGTACGAAGGCGGAGTCCCTCACCTTCTTGACCTCTTCGAGCATGTCGACGGCCGCCTTCGTCCATACCGCCCACTGGCCGAGCAGGCCGCCCACGACACGCTTCTCCACCTCTCGACCGCCCACCGTCACGCGGAAAGGCGTCAGAAGGTCGACGAGGATGCTGTCGTCGTTGCCGGTGTAGATGGCGATGTCATCCGCGCGCGAGGAGGCGGCCACGGCCCGGATGACGTCGAGCGTTGCGTAGCGGTCGAACGGGGCGACCTTGATCGCGACTACGCCCTGGACCTCGGCGAAGTCCCGCCAGAAGGCGTGCGATAGCCGCCGGCCGCCGACCGCCGTCTGGAGGTAGAAGCCCACGACCGGCATGACCTCAGCCACCGAGCGCGTGTGCTCGACGAGTTGCGTCTCGTCCAGGTGCTCGAGACCCCGGAAGCTGAGAAGCGCAGCGTCGTATCCCAGCGAGGCGGCCAGTTCGGCCTCGCTGAGCGCCTGCCTCCGGTCGCCGAGAACGCCGGCGACCTTGATGAAGGGCCGTCCCCCGGTGGCCTGGTCAGCCGTCTCGGCGGCCAGGCGCAGGACAGGCTCCAGCAGGCCTACCTCGCGGATCTCGAACTGCGTCGTGTGCACGCCGACCGCGACGCCGCCGGCGCCCGCAGCGACGTAGTAACGGGTCAAGGCGCGCTGCCGGCGCTCGTCGAGCCGTCTCTCTGCGTTCAGCGCAAGCGGGTGGGCGGGGATCACGGTGCCATCTCTCAGCAGAGCGGCCTTCTCGCCGCTCAGCGTCCTGGCCATCAGAAGTCACCGGTCCGGACCTGGAACTTGGTCGGCTTGCCGGACGTCTCGCCGCCGGCCGCGACCCAGTCTGCGACCCAGTCGAGCATCGTGTTCAGCGCCACGCGCGGGTAGCCGAACAGGGCGTGACTACGCGCTGCGTCGTTGAGGAGCGCGCTCCCCTGCTCCTCGCCAACGAACACCGGCTCCTTGCCAAGGCGCTCACCGATGCGCAAGGCAAGCCTGCGCACCGAGGCTGTCTCGGGCCCCGTCAGGTTGAGGATGGTGGGCGGTGAGGACGCGTGCAACAGGGAGCGCAGCGCTATCTCGTTGGCGTCGCCCTGCCAGATCACGTTCACGTGGCCCATCGCCAGGTCCACCGGCTGTCCGTCCCTCACCGCAAGCGCGATGTCGACGAGCACGCCGTAGCGCATCTCGATGGCGTAGTTGAGGCGCAGCAGCGTCACCTGCGTTCCGTAGACGCTCGAGAAGTACTGGAACATGCGCTCGCGACCAAGGCACGACTGCGCGTACTCGCCAACCGGCCCCGTAGGGTCGTCCTCGGTGGGCGCGCCCGTCGTCAGCGGACTGAGCGGGTACACGTTGCCGGTCGAGAAGGCGGCGATGCGAGAGCCCTTGAAGCGCTGGGCGACGCGGCCGGGTAGGTACGTGTTCATCGCCCATGTCCGTGGCTCCTGGCCGGTCGTGCCGAACTTCATGGCTGCCATGTAGACGACGTTGGCCGCCTCCGGCAGACCTGCCAACTGTCCCTCGTCCAGCAGGTCCGCCCGAACGGTCTTGACGCCAGCCTCGTTGAGACGCCGCTCGGCAGCCTCGTCGGAGAAGCGCGAGACGGCGATGATGTCACCTGGCATACCGGCGGCATCGAAAGCGTTGCGCGCCAGCATCGCCAGGCTGGGCCCCATCTTGCCGCCGGCACCGAGAAGCATCACGTCGCCCTCGATCTTCCGTACGTCGGCTACGAGCGCTTCCGAAGGGCTCGCCAAGAGCGCTTCTAGGCTCTCCACCGAGTCGATCTTCACCTGGTCCTCCTCAACCCGCGAGGGCTGTCCGAGCGGACATCAACCCCTCGACGATCCCCTGCACGTACCCGATCGAACGCGCGGCCGACGCCACGCCAGACGGTTCGTAGACGAACGGCTCAACGGCCACGGTGCCACGGTATCCGAGGCGCAGCAGTACTTCGAAGACCTCGGCGAACGTGTCCTCGCCCTGACCGGGCGCTAGCTTGCTCGAGTCGTTCACGTGCACGTGGGCGATGGTGCCGGCGCTAAGACCCTTCTCGAGCACCTCGGAAACTGGGTCGCTCTCGGACAGCCGGGCGGCACGCGTGTCCAGCATCGTGCGCAGCGCAGGGCTACCAACCCGCGCGACGATATCTTCAGCCTCTGCGACCGTGTTCACGAACACCGTCTCCTGGGGAGAGAGCGGCTCTATGCAGTAGGTGACGCCGGCGGCTTGGGCGACGTCCGCAACCCTCGCGAACGCCTCGGAGGCTCTCTGGGCATCTCCTTCCGGGTCTTCGCGTGACACCTCCCGCTGAGCAGGCGATCCGTGCACGAGCACGCTTCCACCCAGCTCTGCGCATACGTTCACGAGCGCCTCCATGACCTGAAGCGTCCGCCGCCTGACTTCGACATCTGCGGTCGTGATGGAGAGCCCCGGGGGGGAGGAGAGTAGCCAGTGCAGCGATGACACGCCTATGCCCGCGTCCTCGGCCATCTTCTTGAGCCGCCGAACGTCTTGGCTCTGCAGCTCGCGCGGGTCGTCTACGAACGTGAAGGGGGCGACCTCGAGAGCGTCGTAACCGAGTCGCGCAGCCAGGTCGCACTGCTCGGGGAAGGTCAGTTCCCTTACGACCTCGTTGCAAAGCGCGAGCCGGAAGGCGGCCCGCTCAGGCATCGTCGCCGGCTGCCGGCTTGCGCCTGCGTAGCAGCCGACCGAGTGCGTTCTGAACGGCGGTAATGCCAAGGAGGAACGTGATCAGGATGCTCACCCACAGCACGACGCTGATGGGCCTGGTGAGGAACGGCTCGAGCGAGCCACCCGAGAGCACGAGGCCGCGCCGGAGGTTGCTGTCCAGGATGGGCCCGAGGACGACGCCGAGGATCAGCGGGGCGAGCGGGAAGCCGAATGCCCGCAGGACGTACCCGATGACGCCGAAACCGAGCATGACGAGGATGTCGAACTGACGGCTCGCGATCGCGAAGGCCCCCACCGTGCAGAGAACCATGATTATCGGCATGAGGCGCGTTGCCGGTATGCGGAGCACCGTCAGCAGCGGCTTGGTGAGCAGGAAGCCGAAGATGGCCATCGCGAGGGTCGCCATGAACACCATCGCGGTTACCTGGAACACGAACGCCGGCGCCTCGATCATTATCAGCGGCCCTGGGCGGATGCCGTGGATGAACAGCGCGGCCAGCAGCACCGCCGCGGGCGCGGAGCCGGGAACCGCGAGGGTCAGGACGGGGATCAGGGCGCCCGGGACGGCGGAGTTGTTACCTGTCTCGGCGGCCATGAGACCCTCTACGGACCCCTTGCCGAACTTGTCCTTCTCCTTGCTCGACCCGCGGGCGGAAGCGTAGGAGACCCAGGCGCCCATGTCCTCGCCGACACCCGGGATAAGACCCATCAGCGTGCCGATTACGCCGGAGCGGATGATCGTCACCCAGTAGCGGAAGACCTCACGGACCCTCGGGATCACGGAATCCATCGCGCTCTTAACCGCGGTGAACGCGGGTTGGCGCATTACGAACAGGATCTCGGTGAAGCCGAACATGCCGACGAGCACCGGAAGCAGACCGAACCCGCCTGCCAGGTTGGTGTCGCCGTAGGCGAAGCGGGCGTAAGAGTAGATGCCCTCCTGGCCCACGAGAGCAACGAGCAGCCCTATGAAGCCCGCGATCCAGCCCTTGAGAGGGTCGTCCAGGGCGGTGAGACGGCCGGCGATCACGATGCCGAACACCGCCAACCAGAAGAACTCGTACGACTGGAACCTAAGCGCGGCCTCGGCGAGGAACGGCGCGATGGTCGCCAGCATCACCATGCCGATGAGACTGCCAAGGAACGACCCGGCGGTCGCGATGCCCATCGCCTTGCCGGCCTGGCCCTTGCGCGCGAGGGGGTGCCCGTCCAGCGCCGTCGCGGCGTTGGCAGGTGTGCCGGGGATGTTCAGCAGGATGGCGCTGCGGCTACCGCCGTAGATGGCTCCTACGTACATGCAGATAAGGACGAGGATCGCCTGGCCGGACGGCATGCTGAACGTAAGCGTCGTGAGCAGCGCCACGCCGAGGGTAGCCGTGAGCCCCGGCAGCATGCCAACGACGATTCCGAGAAGCGTGGCCCACCCGATGTGGAACAGGGAGGCGGGGTTGAGGTACCCGAGTATGCCGTCGAGGAAGTAGCCGAGCCCGTCTAGCATGGCGCATAGCCCCGGTTCATGGGAGGTTCACCAGGAATACCCGTTCGAAGACGAAAGGTACCGCGAAGGACGTGATGCCCGCGATGCCCGCAGCCATGAACAGACCGACGAGGGTCGACTTCCTGTCTCTATAGTTGTGGCGCTCGAAGACGATTATGAAGGCGAATACGAACAGGAACGTGGCCAGCCAGAACGGCATGCGCCCTACCATGCCGGCGGCGAAGACGACGCCTAGGCCGAGGGTCCAGAGCATGCGCGAGTTCGATGGCTTCTCCAGGCCGCTGCCGACAGTGACCATGAGGTCTTCAGACGCAACCCTGTCGTCCGGCTCGGGCACCAGCTCGTCGAGCGTGGCTTCCGAGACGGGCACAGGCTTCTCTTCGGCCACTTGTTTGCCCCTGTTGACCAGATAGCGCATCAGCATCACGCCGCCGAGAAGCGCTATGACTGCACCGAGGATCCCCGGGACCAGGCCAGGAGCCGAGTAGATGGTGCCCCCAATCGACTCGAACCGCGGCATGCGCCATGACTCGAAGATGACGACGGCACCGAAGAGGATCAAGATAAGCGAGGCGGGTAGGTCGGATCTAGGCATCTCGATCAGGCAGGAGGACTCCCTCCGCCTCCGTTACTGGAGGCAGAGGGAGTTCTTGAATCAGGCCGTTACGGCCGCTCGTAGCCGATGCTGGCGGGGTCTATCGGCGCCTTGCCGGCGTCGAAGAGCGTGTATGCCTGGTGCGCGGCGGACGGGATCGCGCTCGCGAGCGCCTCGTCGCCGTACATCGGGTCGAACAGCGCGCCCCGTTCCTGAGCGTAGGAGCGCAAAGCCTCGGAGTTCTCCATCACGTCTTCCCAGACCATGTTCATCGTCTGAACGACCTCATCTGGGATGCCCTTGGGCGCCCAGATGCCGAAGTAGTTGGTCGGGACGCGAACGTCCGGCAGCCAGTTGGTGATGGGTGGGATCTCACCAACGCCCTCGAGAACAAGCGGCTGCTCGCTGTACGCGACGAGCGGGCGGAGGCGACCGGCGCGGATCATCTCGGCCTCTTCGACGGCGAGCTGGGTAACGACATCGGCCTCACCGGCGACGGTCGCGATGACCGCTGGGTTGCCTCCGTCGTACGGGATGTGCCGGTAGGTGATGCCCGTCGCGGCCGCGATCGCCTCGATGACCGTGTGGCCTGCGGACGAGAGCCCGGCCGTGGCGACGGAGATCTGGCCGGGGTTCTCCTCGAACGCCGCCATCAGATCGTCGAAGGTCTCGTACGGCGTGTTGGGGTTGACTGCGACGACGCCGGTGTTCGAGACGCCGAAGTACAGGTGCCAGTCGTCCACGCGCGTGTCGAGCATGTCGAGCACCGCGTACGTCCCGAGGTCGCGCACGGCGCCCGCCGCCCATGTGTAGCCGTCGAGTGGGGCGTTCATGGCGTTCGTCGTCCCGATCGACCCGGAGGCGCCCGGCTGGTTGACGACGACGACGCTGGTGCCCAGCGCGTCCTCCAGCTCGGCAGCCATGACGCGCGTCACCTGGTCCGTGGAGCCGCCCGCAGCCCACGGCACGATTATCGTGATCGGCCTGTCGGGCTTCCACGGGTAGTCGCCCTGGGCGAACGCCGAGCCGACGATCAGGCCCAACGCCGCTGTGAGCATGAGGATGTTGCGGAGGAAACGGTTCACGTCCTTGCTCCCTTCCTTGCTTGAAGTTGACTTGGAAAGAGAACGTATCACGACCGCGGCGTCCGCGGCCTTCAGGTTCGCATGACACGTACCTACTCAGAGCCCAGCGGCCGAGTCCCCGTCCAGGTAGAGGCGGGCATGTTCAACCGTCCGGAGGACGGATCCGGGCCTTTCCTCCGACACCGGCAGGCGCAGGCATTGCTGCACGGCAGACGCTTTCCGGGACTCTGGCACGATGCAGAAGATGTGGTGCGGCGCGAGCAGCGCCGGGATCGTCAGAGAGATGGCGTGCGTAGGCACGTCCTCGAGCGACTGGAAGTGGCCCTCGCCGACCTGCTGCCTGCGGCTCACGATGTCGAGCTTCACGGCTTTTGCCCACACAGGGTCAGCGAAGTCGGCGTACGGCGGGTCGTTGAACGCGATGTGGCCGTTCTCCCCGAAACCCATGGCTACCGCGTCCACCACCTCTCGGCGCAGACGCGCCTCGTACTCGGCGCACGTTCGGGCCACGTGCGCCGGTTCACCCGAGATCCCGTGAAAAGTCGTGCCGCCCACGTGGTCCAGGAGCTCGCGCTGCAGGAAGCGCTTGAAGCTGGCCGGGTGATCGGATCCCACGCCGACGTACTCGTCCATGTGGAACAGCTCGACAAGTTCCCAGGCGATCCCGGGGGCGTTTCTCAGGGCCTGGAGGAACGTGAGCTGCGAGTTGGCCGAGGCGAGGATCACCCGTGCCTTGCCGCGGTGCGCGATCGCATGCTCGATCACTTCGACCATGTCGGCGGCTGCGGCGACGCCGACTTCCGCTATCGAGTCGTGTACCTCTACCTGCAAACCGTCGATGCGGTGAACCGCCTCCGGCCTGGGCCTGCGTATCGTCATGCCGCTCGATATACCGCGCGCCCGCCGACTACGGTCGCCAGCACGTCGAGGGAGGGCGACAGGACGACGAGGTCCGCGGCTAGTCCCACTTCTATGCTTCCCAGCCGGTCGCCGGCCCCGATGACCCTGGCGGGCGTGCGGCTGGCCATGGCGACCGCCTCGTGGAGGGGCACGCCGACTTGGCCGACCATGACGCTGAGCATGCCGTCCAGGAAGGTGGTGCTGCCGGCGAAGGCCGACCTGTCAAGGAGCATGCCGACACCGTCCACGACCTCGTAAGTGACCTCACCCAGGGTGTAGCGCGACCCGTCGGGAAGGCCTGCCCCGCTGACGGCGTCGCTGACGAGGCACAGCCTCTGCGGCCCCAGCGCCTTCCAAGCCAGGCGCAGCAGCGTGGGCGGCAGGTGCTTGCCGTCGGCGATCACCTCGGCCGTCAGCATGTCCGAGGCCAACGAGGCCTCCAGCAGCCCGGGCACGCGCCATGGCCCATCACGCCTCGTCGTCGATTGCCCGCTCCACAGGTGGATCGCGTGCGAGAGCCCCTCGTTCACGCAGGCCGCGAGCTCGTCGTCGGTCGCGTCCGAATGACCGGCAGCGGGGACTATCCCTGCCCGGCTCAGGCGCCGCGTCAGGTCGGCTGCTCCGGGCAGCTCCGGCGCGAAGCTGACGATGGCCAGGACGTCGGTGAACTCCATGACGGCGTCGACCGACCCGTCGTCCGGAGTGCGCAGATGTGACGGGTCCTGGGCGCCGGCCTGCCTGGCAGCGAAGTACGGCCCCTCCATATGCACCCCGAGCAACCTGGCTTCTTCGGGGCCTCCTTCGTACGTGCGGGCCAGGTCGCAGGCGGCGAGTATGGATTCCAGGGGCGCGGTGCTGGTCGTCGCCAGCACAGAGGTCACGCCGTGCCGCGCCTGCTCCCTGAGGATGGTCGCGAAGTCGTCCCTATCTCCACCGAGGAACGACGTGCCCACCGCGCCGTGCGTGTGGATGTCGACGAACCCCGGGGCGAGGTAGGCGCCCCTCAGATCCGTCCGCGGCGTATCCGTCCCGAGCTCCCCCTCCGGGCACACGGCGCTGATGATCCCGTCCTCGACGACGACCGCGTAGCCCTCCGCCACTCGGTCCGGCAGGACGATCCTGCCACCGGTCCAGGCACGGGGCTCACTTTCGGGCTCACCCGACATCGCGCCTATCGTTACCATCGCGCAAGCATGGTGACACCCGAACCACTGCGCGTAGCCATCGTCGGAGCAGGGGCCAACATCGCCGAGCAGCACCTGGCGGCCATAGAGTCCGCTCCGGGCGCCGAGTTGGCCGCGGTTTGCGACGTCAACCCGGCAGCCGAGGAGCGGTTGCGGAAGCGAACTACGGCGCCATACTTCACGGACCTGGACAAGATGCTGGTTGAGGTCGCGCCGGACATCGTGTCCGTGTTGACGCCCCACCCGTTCCACGCCGCCGTGACCGAGTCGGCGCTTGTCGCCGGAGCGCACGTCCTCGTGGAGAAGCCAATGGCCGTCACGGTATCGGAAGCCGACCGCATGATCGCTGTCGCGGCCGAGCACGATCGCGTGCTGGCCGTGTCGTTCCAGCATCGCTTCTCGCCCATGACGGAGCGGTTGCATGAGTGGGTAGAGGCCGGTGAGCTGGGCGAGATCGTGCGAGTGGAGGTGACGGAGCCGTGGCTGCGGACCGCCGCCTACTTCCGCGTGGCGTCCTGGCGCGCCACTTGGCGCGGAGAGGGTGGAGGCGTCCTTCTGAACCAGGCGCCACACGCGCTAGACCTGTTGACGCACCTTCTGGGACCTCCTTCCCGCGTCACCGGGCTCACTCGAACCGTGCGACACGGGACAGAGTGCGAGGACACCGCGCACGCGCTCCTCGAATGGGAAGGCGGCGCGGTCGGCTACTTCGCCAGCACGACCACCGAGCCCGAGACTGGGCGGCGCCTGGAGCTGGTCGCCGACAGGGCGAAGGTGGTCGTTGAAGGCGGAACCCTGAGGCGCACCGACATACGGCCCGGCCTGCGCGAGCACGCGCTTACCGACCCGCAGCCGTTCGGGCGCCCGCAGTTCACGGAGCGGGAGCCCGAGACCCTGGCCGCCGGCGCCACGCACGCCCCTGTCTACAAGGACCTGTTGGAGGCGATCAGGTCAGGCCAACCGCCACGATGTGACGGCGCGGGCGGCCGGCAGTCGCTGGAGCTGGCCAACGCCATCGCGCTTTCCTCCTGGACCGGCAGACCCGTGGCGCTGCCCCTGGACCGCGCCGAGTACGACGCGGCCCTGGCCGAGAAGCGTGCGGCGGGCGCCTACCTCTTCTAATGCGACCGGCTGCCTCCGTCTACGCTTCACGCAGGTCGGCGGGCCGCACGGGGCTGCCCTCGCGCACCGAGCGGTAGACGGCCTCTATGAGCTCCACAGACCTGACGCCCTCGCGGCCGTCCACGGCCGGCGGGCGGCCATCGTCAAGGGCGGCAAGTAGGTCAGCGTACTGCCTGCGGTGGTTCTCGAAGGAGATGGCCATCGGGTCGGCGGCCCCACCCGTGGCCTGGCCGCCGTAACGCGCCAGCACGTCCGCGCGTTCGTCCTCGCCACCCACGCGGGTCCGCCAATCCACGAGCACGTCGTCCTCGACGATCGCCGCTCCTTCTGTGCCGTGCACGTGCAGCCCCTTGGGCCGCCCGGGCCACAACGACGTGGCGGCAGCGATGTGCCCCAGGGCACCGTTCTCGAAGCGGAGGACGGCAACCAGTGTGTCCTCTACCTCGAGCCGCTCGTGGGCGAGCGTGTCTGCGTAGGCGAACACCTCCGAGACGGGTCCCATGATCCACAGGAGCAGGTCCACCTGATGGATCGCCTGGTTCATCAGCGCACCGCCGCCGTCAAGTCGCCACGTTCCCCGCCAAGCCCCGCTGTCGTAATAAGCCTGGTCGCGGTACCACTTGACATACGCGTCGCCCTGCACCAGCCTGCCAAGCCGCCCGTCGTCGACAGCGCGTTTCACGAACGCGTTCGCGTCGCCGAAGCGGCTCATGAAGATCGTTGCGAGAGCGACGCCGGCCGTATCCGCGGCGTCCACCAACCGTCTGGCCCGCTCCGAAGTCACCTCGAGCGGCTTCTCGACGACCACGTGCTTGCCCGCACCTACGGCCATCAGGGCAACGTCGAGGTGGGCGCCAGAGGGCGTGCACACGGCTACCACGTCGACCTCCGGGTCCCCGACCGCCTTCTCGACGGAGTCGTAGGCCTTGGTGCCTTGTCTCTCGGCCAACGCCTTCGCCTTCTCGAACGTGCGGCTGGCAACCCCAGTCAACCGGGCGTTCGGCAAGCGACTCACGGCATCGATGTGCGCGGCGGCGATGTTCCCCGCGCCCACGACCGCGACGCCGTACTGCTTCCCCGCCAAGATCAGGCCTCCGACGCCGCGAGCGCCTCGCGCGCGGCATCGACACAGACCTGAGCGGCCCGCACGGCGTCCATGCCGGGAGGCGCGTAGTGCGGTTCCAGGACGAGGCTCCCCTCGTACCCGTCCCGCCGGAGGGCGGCGAACTGGCCGCGGTAGTCGATGCGCCCCTGGCCGATCGGCACGAACGTGCCGTAGGAGGCGGCTTCGACCCCGAGGTCCTTGAGGTGGACGTGCACGATGCGGTCCTTCCGGATGGCCGCGTAGCCATCGGGGTACGGGCGCTCCTCGCCGATGGCGAGCGCGTTGCCGGGGTCCCAGAGTGCGCCGACGTGCGCTCGCAGGTCCGCATCCAAAGCCGCGTCCAGCCGCTCAAGGAAGCTGGCCAGCTCCGCTCCGGTACCAACCACGCATGCCGGTTCGTTCTCGACCGCAAGTATCACGTCGTGCCTGGCCGCCACCTTGGCCGCCTCCACCATGTGGCCCACGATCTGGTCGACCACCTCGTTGGACCAGGGGACTCGCAGGAAGGTGAAGACGCGCACGAGCCGGGTTCCGAAAATCTTCGCCAGCTCACACGAGCGCTCGAGCAGGCCTAGCTGGTCGGCCACCGTCACGGCGCCGGCGACGCTGAAGTCAGCGGCCGCGGCGGTCGCGACCTCGTCGAGCGGGGACTTGAACACGGGCGAAGCGATCCCGCTGACGCGCATGCCAAGGTCGTGAACCACCTCGGCGGCACGCCTCGCCTCGCGGTCGTCAAGCAGCACGACGTTCTTGCCGTCGACGTTGCGCACCTCGACGAGCGGAAGGCCCCATCTCGCAGCGTTCTCGCACGCGACAGCGAAGTCAGCGTGTACCTCGTCGGTGATGATCCCTAGCTCCACAGTCCTGGCTACCTCCGGTCGTGGCACGGTATCACCGGTCAGCCCCCGCCTAACCGGCGTTGCGCGCGCGTTCATTGCAGTCTGGGCATCGGCCAAGCGTTCCGCGCCGGTGGCCAACGGAACGTGACCGACCCGGACGGGCCTTGGACGGGCACCCCGTGACATAAGGAAAGCGCGCCGCGTACCGCTTGCCGAAGGTCGAAGCGCGACGCAGGAAGCGGGGTTGACGATGAAGCTACCCACGCGCTCGCATCTCGTGCCGCTCGCCGGCGTCGCGGGGCTACTGCTGGCACTCGTCTCGTGCGGCAACCCGCCACCAAGCGTCTCGGCGCCAACCGACGTGACGGTCACCTCAGGCCCGGGTTACATGGTCGTGAGCTGGGCCCACGACGGTGTTGGCGTTCAGGGCTTCGAGGTACATCGTTCGTCTGTGTCGGGAGCATCGGTGACCACGCAGCAGGCAGAAACCGTCGCGACCCTCGGTGCGGACGAGCGTAGGTACAAGGACGAGGACGTGGAGCCGGGCGCCACATACAGCTACTCCGTTGTCGCCCTGGGCGGCGGCGGCAAGTCTCAGCCGGCGGGCGGCGACGCGACCAAGCTGGAACCCGGCATCGCCCTCGTCGTCGGGACGATCAACCACCCCCTCTTCACGGAGCCCGTCACCGCCATCGG
>CAZMFX010000010.1:0-19021 GCA_964565625.1 uncultured bacterium | reverse complement strand
GCGTCGTGGACCGTGCCGGAGGGTAGTCTCAGCAGTTGGGTCGGCATCTTCTCCGGCTCCTACGAGGCGCCCGTACGGGAGTACGCCGAGACCACCAACGCTGAGACCCTCAGCCTTAGCCATCTCGATCTACCGGCCGGCACGTACTACGCCGCCGTGTTCAGCACGCCTTACGACCTGACGGCTGATGCTCCAGAGAACATAGGCCAGTTCGACATGGGACTAAGCGCGTCTGGCATGGTCCAGACCGGGGAACCGGTCGGGCTGACCGTTACCTGGATGACCGGCGGGACGGACGCGGAGGTCGCGTTCACCAGCACGTTGGCGGACGCATACATGGCGGCCAACCCGCACGAGATAGGCGGGACGGCGTACGAAGTTGCCATCGAGGTCGTAAAGTCCCCGGCCACTACCGGTGAGCGTCTCGATGCGTTCCGTGAGCTCCTGGAAACGGAGGCAGACGACGTTCACCTCCTGGAGGTGGACATCGGTTGGGTTGGCGATCTCGCGGAGCACCTGGTTGACCTCTCCGACTTTCCGGAGGTCGAGGCGGTAGTGCCCTCGCACTTCCCGGCGATAGTAGAGAGCAACACCGCCGATGGGCGCCTTGTTGGTTTGCCGCTGTTCGCCGACGTCGGGCTGCTGTACTACAGGACCGACCTCCTGGCCAAGTACTCGTTCAACGACCCGCCATCCACGTGGGACGAACTGGAGACCATGGCCACGGCCATCCAGGAGGGCGAGCGCGCCGATGGCAACGCGGACTTCTGGGGCTACGTGTGGCAGGGAGCGGATTACGAGGGGCTAACGACGAACGCTCTGGAATGGGTCCACTCGAACGGCGGAGGACAGATAGTCGAACCGGAGGGCGTCGTCAGCATCGACAACCCGAAGGCGGTAGAGGCGCTGGAGAGGGCAGCAGGTTGGGTTGGCACCATCAGTCCGGACGACGTGACAACGTTCGGGGAGGAGGACTCCAGATCGGTCTGGCACCAAGGCAACGCCGCCTTCATGCGCAACTGGCCGTACGCCATCGCCCTGACCGAGGGCGGTGCCGTCGCGGGCAACTTCTCCGTCACGCGGTTGCCGGCGGGCACGGCAGAGGGAGCGGGACCAACTGGCACGTTGGGCGGATGGCAGCTTGCCGTGAACCGCCACGCTCCGAACGCTGACGTCGCCGTTGACGTCGCTCTCTTCGCTGCGGACTACGAGAACCAGCTCGCGAGGGCGCTCGCCGGAGGCTACATGCCGACGATCCCCGACGTATACGAAGACCCGGCCCTCCTGGCCTCCGACTTCGACTGGCTGCCCCTGCTGAGGCCGTCGTTGGAGAGCGCTGTTGCGCGCCCGTCCACAGTGACCGCTCCGCAGTACGCGGCCGTCTCCGAGGCGTTCTACACGGCGGTCCACGAAGTGCTTATCGGAGCCCAGACCGCGAGCAACGCCCTTGGCGACCTGGGATCCGACCTGGAGGCGCTTCTGGGTATGCCGGCTGGGGATCCATGAGCTGAACCACGGCTGTCCGATGGGCACCTCTGTCGGCCCGGACGTCGCTCTTAGGAGGAGCGCAGTCCCACCCCGAACAACGGACGCGTCTCGAACCGCTCCCCGAAGCCGGCGATCACCGGGCGCGCACGCGTGATCGCTCGTTGGACGGGCTCGAGCTGGAGTGACGCCTGGTGGCTGGCCTCGTCCACCCAGACCTCCGTGATCCAGATGGCGTTGGCGTCATGGGGGTCTTCTGCGACTACGTAGCTGAGGCAGCCAGGCATCTCCGCCGTCGACTCCTTCATCGCGGCCACCAGCTCGTCCCTGTTGCCCTCCGTTGCGATCATCTTCCCGATAAGCCCGAACATGCGGTGGATGGTAGCGCGGTCAGGTGGTCTCGAAGTGGTATCTTCCCCGCACGCAACGTCAGCGGCGCGAAGGCCAGCAGGCTGGGGGTGGGCCCAAGCGCCGGCGGCTCGTTGGGGACGAGCCTGCGAAGGGAAGGTCAGGCATGGCACACGCAAGAAGGCTAGCCACGCTCCTCGCGGTCGCGCTCCTCGGCGCCTCGGCCCTGGGCCAGGGGGTCCTCGAGATCGCCACGGACACCGCGCCGGTGGGCCTGGACCCCCACAAGGTCACGGCGTTCTCGTCGTTCGTCGTCATCGGCCAGATCTACGACGGCCTGGTCGAGGTGAACGCCGACCTGGCGATCGAGCCGGCCCTCGCCGAGTCGTGGGAGGTATCGGAAGACGGCCTTACGTACGTCGTGCAGATCAGGCAGGGCGTGCAGTTCCACAACGGCCGCACCATGACGGCGGATGACGTCGTCTACTCGTACGAGCGCATCGTAGACCCCGAGACGGCTTCGCCGCAGGCGAGCCGGTTCGCCGAGGTCGAGTCTGCGGTCGCGACCGGGGAGTACGAGGTGACGTTCACCCTCGCCCAGCCGTTCGCGCCGTTCGTGAACAACCTGGGCAACCTGTACGTCGTGCCTCGGGAGGCCGTGGAGGAGTTCGGCGACCTGCAGCAGAACGCCGTTGGCACCGGGCCGTTCATGCTTGACGAGGTCGTTCCTGACACCTACGTCAGCCTGGTGGCCAACCCCAACTACTACAGGGAGGGCCAGCCCATCCTCGAAGGGCTGCGCTACAACATCGTCCCAGAGGCTTCCACCCGCGCGGCCGGCATGCGGACGGGCGCCTATCACCTGATCCCGGACGTCGACCCCGCCACAGCAGAGACCCTCCGCGGTGTGCAGGGCGTCGAGCTGCTCGGCGTTCAGGACCTGGCATACACGCTGTTGGGCCTTAACGTCTCGCGCGAGCCGTTCAACGACCCGCGCGTGCGCCAGGCGATCAACTACGCCGTGGACCGCGACGAGATCGTCGAGGCCGTCTACTTCGGCAACGCCGTTCCCGGAGGTCCGCTGAGCCCGGGCCTGGCGGAGTGGGCGCTGGACACCAGCGAGTTCGCCTGCTACGCCACCGACCTGGACATGGCGCGCCAGCTGCTCGCCGACGCCGGCTACCCCGACGGCTTCGAGACCGAGATCCTCACCTTCGGAACCATCCAGGTGGTGTCCGACACAGCCCAGGTGCTCCAGGCCCAGCTCGCACAGGTTGGCATCCAGGCGAACGTGAACATCGCAGAGTTCGGCACCTTCGTGCAGGACTGGACCAACTCGAACTTCGACATGTTCGTATCGCTGAACGGCGGCTCGTCTGACCCGGACGGCTACATGCACCGCACCTTCATCACAGACGGCTCGACGAACGTATTCCAGTACTCCGACCCTCAGGTGGACGAGTGGTTGGAGGCGGGCCGCACCACAACGGATCAGGCGGCGCGCTACGAGATCTACGCGAACCTCCAGCGCAAGCTCGCATGCGAGGGGCCCATCGTCCACGTCGCGTACGGCACCCTGTTCACCGCCATCGCCGACGAGGTGGAGGGCTTCCAACAGATGCCGACTCGCGGCCTGCGTTACCTGCGCGAGACGTCGCTCGAGTAACGCCGTCCTGAGTGACTGAAGTCCGGCCCCTCCCGACCGCTAACGTGTCGGGAGGGGCCTCGGCTTGCGGCTGTCCTGAGGTGGCCGCTCCGGCACCTACGGCCAGGAGAACTGCATGACCCAGTACGTGCTGCGGCGGCTAGGCGACCTGATCTTCGTCCTCTTCGGGGTGTCGATCCTCATCTTCCTGATGATCAGGTTCATCCCTGGGGACGCCGTCGCGATAATGCTGGGCGCGAACACCGACATAACGCCGGACCGCGTTCAGAACCTGCGCGAGCAGCTCGGCCTGCACCTGCCGTTGCACGTTCAGTACTGGGACTGGCTGAAGGGCGTGTTGCGGGGGGACCTGGGCAACAGCATCTGGACGGGCACGCCCGTCAGCCGCGAGATCGCGGCACGACTGCCCGTAACGCTCGAGATAACCGGCCTGGCGCTTCTGGTCGCCATCGTGCTGGCGATGCCCCTTGGCGTCATCGCGGCGCGCGCCCGCGGGACCGCTGGTGACGTCGCGGTGAGGGTCCTTGCCATAGTTGGCCTCACCGTGCCGTCGTTCTGGGTAGGGGTGATGCTCCTCTACCTGTTCTCCGTCCGCTTCCCGACCTGGCCGTCTATCGGCTACGTCCCGTTCGCGCAGGACCCTGGGGGCAACCTGGCGCGCATGGTCCTACCGGTGATAGCCGTTAGCCTGCCCATGATCGCGGGCCTCACGCGCATACTCAGGTCCAGCCTGCTCGAGGTGCTGGGCAGCGACTTCGTGCGCACGGCCCGCTCCAAGGGAGCAACTGAGCGAAGCGTCCTCTACAAGCACGCGATGCGCAACGCGCTCATCCCGGTGGTGACCGTGATCGGCGTGCAGGTTGGCTACCTCCTCTCGGGAGTCGTCGTGATCGAGCAGGTCTTCGCGATCCCGGGCGTTGGCCGCCTCGTGATCGGCGCGATAAACGAGCGCAACTACCCTCTCATCCAGGGGATCATCCTCGTCGTGACCGCCGTGTTCGTCTTCGTCAACCTATTGGTCGACCTGGCGTACGCCTGGATCGACCCGCGAGTGGAGTACTCATGAGCAGCCGAGCTCCAGCCGTTGGGGGCGCTGCGGCGGCCACGGCGACCCGCAGCGGACGCAGGGGCTTCTTCGCCCGCCTGGTGCGCAACCCGGTGGGCTTCTTGGGCTTCGTCCTCTCGGTGATAGTCGTGCTGGCAGCGGCCTTCGGGCCCCTCCTCTCCCCGTACGACCCGGTGGCCCAGAGCATCCGCGAGCGCTTCCAAGGGCCCAGCGCAACGCACCTGCTTGGCACCGACAACTTCGGTAGGGACACGCTAGCGAGGATCCTGCACGGCTACCGCACCTCTATAAGCGTGAGCCTGGGGGCGGTAGGCCTGGCCACCGTCCTGGGCGGCCTCATAGGCCTCCTTGGGGCGTACTTCGGCGGCTGGGTAGACAGGATACTGATGCGCCTCATGGACATCCTCCTGGCGTTCCCCATAATCCTCCTGGCCATCGCGATACTCGCGGTGCTGGGACCCGGCAGCTTCAACACGGGGCTCGCGATCGGCATCGTCTACACGCCCATCTTCGCCAGGCTGACCCGCGGGCCAGCCCTTACCGTGCTGAACTGGGACTACGTCTCGGCGGCGCGCGCGCTGGGGTCCTCGCCTGCGCGCCTGCTCGCCAGGCACGTGACGCCCAACATAATGGCGCCGCTCATGGTCCAGGTGACCATCTCGCTCTCGACCGCCGTCCTCGTCGAAGCCAGCCTCAGCTTCCTGGGCCTGGGAACTCAGCCGCCAACACCTTCGCTCGGCCTCATGCTCTCCGAGAGCCGCAACACTATGTTGCTGTCACCCTGGGTGTCTGTCTTCTCCGGCTTCGCCATCCTCCTGGCATCGCTCGGCTTCAACCTGTTCGGGGACGGCCTCCGGGACCTGCTGGACCCCACGCTGCGGGACGCCTAACGACGGTCGAACCTCCCGACAGGCTCGTCATGACATGGAACTGGGAGAACGACGGCGTTTCCGAGGTGCGGGAGACGGTGAGCGTGCTCTTCGACGCGAACGAGACCGGCACGCTGGTCCGCGTCGTGCACCAGGTCGACGACATCGCAGGAGACCCTGAGTCGCAGCGGCAGGGTTGGGAGTCCGTCCTGGGAAGGCTGGCCGAACTCTTCCGCTAGCCCAGGGCAGGCCTCGATGTACGTCCGGAAGTCGGGCTGTGGCTTAGCATCTCTCGGTGGTCAGGCGCTTCTTCGAGTACTACCGCCCGTACAGGGGCCTGTTCATGCTCGACTTCTCGTCGGCGGTGGTGCTGGGCATCCTGGAACTGGGGTTCCCCATCGCGGTCCAGGTGTTCATAGACAGGCTCCTGCCGAGCGGGCAGTGGGGGATCATCGCGCTGGCAGCGGCGGGCCTGGCGCTCATCTACCTCCTGAACACCTTCCTCACCTTCGTCGTCACGTACTGGGGCCACATGCTCGGGATCAACATCGAGACGGACATGCGGCGCAAGGCGTTCGGGCACCTGCAGAAGCTCTCGTTCCGCTACTACGACGAGCAGAAGACGGGGCACCTCGTCGGCCGCATCGCCAAGGACCTAGAGGACATCGGCGAGCTCGCGCACCACGGCCCGGAGGACGTCTTCATCGCGGTCATGACGCTGCTCGCTTCGTTCGTGCTGATGCTCTACGTGAACGTGCCGCTGGCGCTGATCACCATGGCCATCGTCCCCTTCACCGGTTGGTTCACCACCCGTTACGGCGGGAAGATGACCCGCACATGGCGCGAGATCTACTCGCGGATCGGGGCGTTCAACGCGCGGCTCGAGGAGACGATCGGCGGCATCAGGGTCGTGAAGGCGTTCACGAACGAGGAGCACGAGCGTCGCCTCTTCTCCGAGGACAACGCCAGGTACCGGTCGACCAAGCTGGAGGCGTACCGCATCATGGCGCTCACGCACTCTTCGAGCTACATGAGCATGCGGCTCACCCAGCTTGTCGTAATGGTGGCTGGCAGCTACTTCGTGATCTCGGGCTCACTGTCAGCCGGCGGCTTCGTGGCGTTCCTCCTGCTCGTGAACGTGTTCTTCAGGCCGATACAGCAGATCAACCAGATAATCGAGCTCTACCCGCGCGGCATCGCCGGCTTCGGCAGGTACCAGGAGCTTCTCAGCACCGAGCCAGACATCGAGGACAGGCCGGGGGCCGTAGAGGTGGCTCACCTGCGCGGCGACATACGGTTCGAAGGAGTGTCATTCGCATACTCCAGCCGACTTCCGGTGCTGCGCGACGTGAACCTCGAGATCTCCGCGGGAGAGACGGTGGCGTTCGTCGGCCCTTCCGGGGCAGGCAAGACGACCATCGCTTCCCTGCTGCCGCGCTTCTACGACGTCGACGCCGGGAGCATCACGATCGACGGGATCGACGTTCGCGACATGACGATGCAGTCGCTGAGAAGACAGATCGGCATCGTCCAGCAGGACGTGTTCCTCTTCGCGGGCACTCTGCGGGACAACATCGCGTACGGAAGGCTGGGCGCGGGCGATGACGAGATCATGGAAGCGGCCAGGCGCGCACAGCTCGACGAGCTGATAGGCGCGTTGCCTGCGGGGCTCGACACGCTGATCGGCGAGCGCGGCGTGAAGCTCTCGGGCGGTCAGAAGCAGCGGCTGTCGATCGCCCGCATCTTCCTCAAGAACCCGCCCATCCTGATCCTCGACGAGGCGACGTCGGCTCTCGACACCGAGACGGAGCGGGCCATCCAGCAGGCTCTCGAGGAGCTGTCCCTTGGCCGCACGACGCTGGTCATCGCCCATCGCCTCGCGACCGTGCAGCACGCAGATCGCATCGTCGTCGTCGACTCCGGTCGCGTCGTCGAGCAGGGCAGGCACGATGAGCTGCTCAGGAGCGGAAGCGTCTACCGCAGGCTCCACGATGCACAGTTCGGGCCGGCACCACGGCTCATGCGCGCCTGAGCCAGAGAACCACCAGCGCCGTCAGGACCCGCTGACCGACACACGAAACGCTGCCCCACGTTCGTGGAGCCGCTGCCCTTGCGCGCCCTGCAGTACCGGCATCACGCCGGCATCCCGGTCGCATAACGGTCCCTTTCGCATGCTCACGCTCAGGAGGTGAGCGAGGTTGGCAGCGACCAGCAAGCGGCAGCGGCACGAAGCACACGGACAGGTGCACGAGGCACCGGAAAGAAGTGGATGCATGCGTAAGTTCCTGGTAGTTCTCCTGTTGGTAGCGGCAAGCGCGGCCCTGGCGCGCGAAGTCGAGTTCGAAGAGTTCGGGGCGAGCACCCATGTTGCACGCGCGGTCGCCTCACCCGGTCATCAGACCCTCGATCCCGGGCAGTATTACGTTCCCGTCGTGGCGACGCTGCCGGGGAATGCCGATCCGGAACTCGAGCGCGCGGTCGAGTTCAGACCCCTCTCCTCTGTGATGGGCGCAGACCTCAGGCTCGAGTGCTGGTTCACGGCCTACTGAGCAAAGAGCACGTTGCGCGGTGAGCCGCGGTCAAGAAGGGCGCCGACCAGGTGATCTGGTCGGCGCCCGATTTCTCTTATGTGGGTCCCGCCTTGCGAGCGATCAGCGTCGACGCAACGGACTACGGGCAGCCGTTTATCGCCTCGACCAGCGCGATGTCCGCAGGGTCACCGCTGGTGGTTGTCGTTATCAGGGGCGAGGCTTGTCCGGCGGGCGGGACGCACCTCATCGCACCCGCCTCGTCAAGCGCGACGTGGAGGGCGACAAGGGGCGAAGCGTACGACGTTCCGGCGTACGAGAGCGAGGTCTCTGGGCCGATAGCGCCCGTCTCGTCGAGAGCCTGGAAAGTTACCCACTCGCCCGGGATGTGAACGTCCCCGGCGTTCGAGTACCGGTCGGGGAACGCCCTGGTCACCGGCGAGACAGCAACGCCTACGACCTGGCTGAAGGCGGCCGGCAGCATCTGGTACTGCAGCGAGAAGTTGCCGGCAGCCGCAACGAAGCGGGCGTTCGCGAGGTGATTCGGTCTACGGCCGACGTCGAGGAGCGACTGCAGATCAGGGTCGGTCGACTGGTTAAGCGCCTTCACGACGCTCTCGAAATCGGTAGGTCCGGAGATGACGGCAATGCCGGACACGTACTCCTCGAATGTCTGGAAGGTGTCGATGTTGTCTAGGAACGCCTGGACGGTCGCACATGGCAGAAGAACCCAGCTCAGGTTCACGACGAGCGCCTCTGGGGCGAGCCCAGATGGGAGCTTCCCGATCAGGCCTTCCAGGCCGCCGTTCAAGGCGTCGAACACCTCGTCCTCGCCGATCGGCCTGGGGCCAGCGGCCGCGCCGACGAAGCCTCCGAGGTCCAAGCCGACGACGATCAGGTGCTTACCCGTCGTCTCGTGTTCCCAGATGGTCATCTCGGGTAGTGAAGGGTCGTGCAGCGCCCTGAACACCCTCAGGTCGGCGATCGCCGCATTGACGTGGTGCATAACTAGCGCGCCGTGTGAGAACTCGCCGGTCGACACGAGGTGCGCCAGATCCGCCAGCGTCACCGTCGAGGCGGCAGGGTCACGGAGCGCAGTGGGGAGTTGGTAGCTCCCGCCCGCGAAGTCGTCGGCCACCACCAGCATGACGTCGCGGTCCATCGACAGGTCGAAGGCGCTGCCCGTACTGGGAACGCCGATCGCCTGCGTCACCTGACCCACGGTCCGCGGCAGGAGCGTCGTGTTCGGGTACACGAGTTGCGGGTCCACGAAGGTTATGTCTCCGCGCACCATCCCGCCGGCCGATCCGGAGATGTAGAAGCCGGAGCCCGAGATGTAGAAACCGGATCCGGATATGTAGAAGCCCTGGCCCGGCACGTTGAACTCGTGGGCCACGCACTTTTCATGCAGGTCTTCCGGAAGCACGACACTATCGGCCGGCTGGGCGCCGGCCGCGACCCAGAGTGCTAGGACCGCCAAGCAAGGCAGAAATCGACTCGTGACTGATCCGACTGTGATTGACATCAGAGAGCCTCCCCTTCCAAATGCCAGATATCGCTGTCAGAACCGCACTACACGCTCCCCTCCCAAGCGCGCCTCCCCTCTCGGCCGGCTCGGCTATCCCGGCAGCTCGTAGGCGCGGTCGCGAGCTATCGCCTCGATCTTCCGTAACTGCGCGGGCACGTGACTAGCCTGATAGAGGGAGCGGGCCTCTGTCAGGTGCTCCTTCGCCTTCTCGTGCCTACTCGCCTCGCCGTACATCTCACCGAGCTCCAGGTGCGCGTGCGCCTGCCAGATCGGGTTCCCGACGTCGGAAGCGATGGCGAGCGCGCGTCGTTTCGCCTCGAGGGCAGCGTCAGCGCGGCCCGCCATGCGCTCGAGGTTGCCAAGGTTCAGGGTCGCGAAGTAGCGCCGTTTGGCGACCTCGAACGGGTGAACAGTCGCCAGCGCGTCCGGCTCCTCTATCACCCGTATCGACCGTAAGTAGTGCTCCCTTGCCCCCTCCGTGTCTCCGCCGACCCCGAGCGTGTAGCCGCGGTGCTCGAGGACTGTCGAAAGGGCAAGCGGGTCCTCGCTGAGGGTCGCGAGCTCGAGGGCCCTGTCGAGCCGCTCCTCGGCGCCATCCCTGTTCAGGGCGAGCTCAACGGCACCGCAGAGGCTTGTCAACACCGCCTCTCGGGCCTTGCTTCCGCTCTTGCGGGCCAGGTCTATCGCTCTCCGGTACTCGGGCAGCGCCCTCTCTTCGTCGCCCCTGTGGATCCAGTAGGCGTCGCCCACCCGGCCTCGAAGGTCGCGCGCGGTGTCGAGATCGCCCGCGGCCTCGGCGGCTACCGCTGCGGCATCGAGGAGCTCCAGCGTCTCCTCGTCGTGGCCGTGCGCCTGGAAGTACCCAAGGTCCAGCTCAAGGAGCCCCATGAAGCGCACGAGTTGGGACTTGGAAGAGTGCTGGGCGGCCCGCCTCATCGCCGACTTCAGCTCCGGCATCTCGCCCCGCAGCTCGGCTTGGACGGCGGCGGTGCGCGCGCCCTTGGCCCTGTCCGTCCTCTCCCTCAGGAACCGGAGGTGATACGCAGAGTGCCGACGCCAAGCCGCTTCCTGCTCGGAGCGGTCATGGGCCAGCTTCCCACTCGTCAACGCCCTCACCAGCGGGTGGCGGGCGTACCGGCCGTCCTCGCCGAAGCGCAGCAAAGACTTGTCGACGAGCGACCCGAGCACCGCGCGGTTGGCGCCCGCCACGAACGCTGCCGCCTCCGGAGCCACGTTGCCAGCGAACGCCGCCAGGCGGCGCATCACCGTCTGCTCGGCGACCGATAGCCTTGACCAAGACTGCTCGAACACCGCCCCGATGCTGCTGTGGCGCGGGGTCTTGTCGGCATCGACGCTGGTGATCGCCCCGGGATCGCGCTCGAGCTCGGTGACTAGGTAGGCGAGGGGCATCGCCCTCAGCCAGACAGCCGTCAGCTCGATCGCGAGCGGCATGCCGCCCGTCAGCTCGAAGAGCCGCATGAGGGTAGGCAGCTCCTCTGCCTCCAGCCTGAAGTCTGGCCTGACGCGGCGGGCCCGCTCGAGGAGGAGGCGTGCCGTGCCGAAGGTCACGAGCTGGTCGTGCGCTACCTCGCCCTTCGGGTAGTCAAGGCCGTCGACCGCGAATGTCCACTCGGATTCGAGCGCGACGCGTTCCCTGCTAGTCACGAGCAGCTTCACGCCAGGCCCGGCGTCGAGGAGCCTTGGCAGCAGGGCGGCGGCGGCGAGTACGTGCTCGAAGTTGTCGAGGACGAGGAGGACCCGCGCCGAGGACAGGGTGTGCTCGACGGGCTGCATGGGATCGGCTCCAGCCGTCTGCGTGAGACCCAATGCCGACGCGATCGCAGGGGCCACCTCCTGGCCGGAGGCAAGCGACTCGAGCGCCACGAAGACCACGCCGTCATCGAACTCCCCACAGATGCGGTCGGCGACCGCCAACGCCAACCGCGTCTTCCCAGCCCCGCCAGGGCCGAGGAGCGTGAGGAAGCGACAGTCCGGGTCCCGCAGCCTGTCCGCGATCTCGACGAGCTCGGACTCTCGTCCGACGAAGCTGGTACGGGGTGTCGGTGGCCGCGCGAAGCCCTCGCTGAGCTTCGACCGCTCGGGAACGGCAGAGGCGCCAGAGCCGATGCGTAGAGGCGCGTCTTCTCTTGTTCCTGGTGACTGTGGCTCGGTCGCCTGTGGCCGCGATACGGCGGCTGCAGCTTCCGCTTCGGCTGCCGCTCGCACGGTGTCAGAGGTCGGCTCCAGACCCATCTCCCGCTCGAGCCGAGCCTGGAGGTCGCGGTAGACCCTGAGCGCCTCGACCGGCCGACCGAGGCGGGTCATGACGCTCATGTAGATGCGCACCGCCTCCTCGTCCAGCTGGTCGGCCTCGATCAGCCTCTCGTAGGATCGGGTCGCCTCCGCCGCGTCACCGAGGGCGGGGTCGGACAGAGCACCGAGCACGAGCCCACGCCACCGCGAGTGGAGCTGCTCCCTCTCGATCGTGAGCCACTCCGCGTACTCGCTTTCGTCGTCGCCCTCCAGCCCGTCCAGAAGCGGTCCCCTGTAGACCTCGAGCGCCCGCTGGGCGTCACCGGCCGCGAGCGCCTGCTTCAGCTCGGCGACGTCGGTCGGCACCCGCCAACGCAGCTGGTGCGGCGTGATCTCCAGGTCGGGGGCGAACGGCGCCGTGCGCACACGTTTGAGTAGGCCCCGCAGGTTCTGGCGCGACATCGCTGTTTCCGAATCGGGCCAGAAGAGGAAAGCTGCACGCTCGCGCCCGACCCATCCCGCGTCGTAGGCCAGGTAGGCGAGGAGTTGGAACCGCTTGTCTGGAAGGAACGACGTCTCGGCCAATCCTGTAGCCACGGCGGGTGGGCCGGTGAGCCACACGAACTCGACCGGTCTTGCGTCGGGCATTGCGAATGAATCATAGGCGAGCCACGGACGCCCAGGCCCGAACATGCCGCATGTGGTGAAGAGTGCAACCACGCACTTGACACTTCGCTACTTCTATGGTTCATTAGTCAACTAATGAACCCATGCACCCCACTCTGCCGCACGCGCCAGGCGCGGACGCGAGGCTAAACGGTGTTCGACGACAGGGCGCCCATCTACCGGCAGATCGCCGACCAGATCCGGCAGGACGTCGTGGAGGGCAGCCTTCGAGAGGACGAACAAGTCATGTCTACAACGCAGTACGCGACCAACTTCCGCATCAATCCCGCGACGGCGGCGAAGGCTTTCGCAGAGCTGATCGACGAAGGGGTGCTCTACCAGAAGCGCGGGCTCGGGACCTTCGTCAAGCCGGGCGCCAGAGAGCGCCTGCTGCAAGAGAGACGGGAGCGGTTCTTCGAGGACGTGTTGCAACCCGTCCTCGACGAGGCGAAGCGGATAGGCATATCTACTACCGCCATCGAGGCCTACCTGGACATGGCGCTGAAAGAGGGAGAGCCGTCGTGATCGGAACCGGTGTCGAGATCAGTGGTCTGACGATGCGTTACGCCAGCACCAAGGCGATCGACGGCCTGACCGCGTCCATCCCGCCCGGCGCCATAACCGGGTTGCTTGGGCGCAACGGGTCGGGCAAGAGCACGCTGCTCGCGGCGATCGCCGGGTTCAGGGCACCCGCGGCGGGGCAAGTGACGGTGAACGGCAGAACGCCCTTCGAAGACGACGACGCGATGGCAGACACCTGCCTGGTCCGTGAGGCAGGAGACTTCGCCGACGTCCGGGTGGACTCCGCACTGCGACTCGCGGCGAGCCTACGCCCCAACTGGAGCGCAGACCTGGCAGCTCACCTGGTGGAGCGTTTCAGGGTCCCTACGAAGAAGAACGTGAGGGCGCTTTCTCGAGGTCAACGCTCGGCTCTCGGCGCGGTGGTGGGCCTGGCGTCACGCGCGCCGCTCACGATGTTCGACGAGGTCTACCTGGGCATGGACGCGCCAACCCGCTACGCGTTCTACGACGAGCTGTTGTCAGACTACGCGGCGTTCCCGCGCACGATCGTCATCTCCAGCCACCTCATAGAAGAGGTCGAGCGCCTCTTCGAGCACGTGATCGTCCTCGACGATGGCAGGTTGTTGATCCAGGACACGGCAGAGGCGCTGAGAGAACGCGGCGTTCGCGTCGTCGGCAACGGCGCGGCCGTCGAAAGGTTCGTGGAACCTTACACGGTCTTGAGCCGGCGCCACCTCGGACGCACGACCGCCGCGACCGTATACGGGAGTCTGACAAAGGATGCAGAGAGGAACGCGGCTGCGGCCGGCCTCGACCTAGAGAGCGTCAGCATCCAGGACCTCTTCGTTCACCTGACGGAAGGCCAAGACAACGGATCCGTTCCCTCGGCAAGCGCCGGCGCGGGAGCCGCACAGAAGGGAGTCAGAAGATGACAGCACGACTCGAACGCGCCCCTGCGCACAAGGCGTTGCGCAGGTCCGGCGTGATCCCCGTCGCCCGATGGCTACTGGGTAGGCAGCTCGAGATCGTCCAGTGGTTCCTTGGCCTCGTCGTCGTGGTGTTCGGCGTCGCCTACCCGGCCATCGGTCGCTCTGGCGGCGAGCTGCCGTTGAGCATCTGGGAGAGCTTCGCAGCGAACGGTCCCGGCTGGTTCGCCCTCGCGATGGGTGCGACGGCTGTCACGACCTACCTGCCTATGATCATCGCGAACGGCATGACGCGCGCTCGCTTCACGGCATCTGCCGCCCTTGCCATAGCCGGCTGCGCCACCTTACTCGCGGTGGTCATCACCGCCGGCTTCAACTACGAGTCGTACATGTTCCGCCTCTACGGCTGGCACCACGCCCTGAACGGCTCACACGTCTTCGCTTCGAGCTCCCAGGTCCTCCTGATCGTTGCCGAGTACGCGGTCCGCTACCTGCTGTTCGGGCTCGTCGGCCTGCTGGCAGGCTACGGGTACTACAGGGTTGGGGGGTGGTGGGGCACGGCGTTGCTGCCGGTCACCGTGGTGCTCCCCCTAGGAGTGGGCGCGTACCTCCTGGACTTCCAGCTCGTCTGGACCACGGAGCAGACAGGACTGCTGACGCGAACCGGCACCGCCCTCGGATTCGGCGCCGGCAACGCCGCGGGGCTGGTACTGGCCCTAGTGTTCTGCGCCCTGCTCGTGTTCGTCACCCGGGCCATCATGTCCACCGTTCCAATCCGCAGCAAGGCGGCCTAGCCTCTTGACGATGCCTTAGTTTCTAAGGTATATTCAGGTTCTCGCTCAAGGGAGGAACCAATGGCCCCATCCACCGCCGCCGAGGCCGCTTTCATGTCCAAAGAGCAGGTGCTGAAGCATTGGCAGGGCCACCGCGCCCTCACGCGCCGCGTCATCGAGGCCTTCCCGGAAGACCAGCTGTTCAGCTTCAGCATCGGAGGCATGCGGACGTTCGGTGATCTTGTCAGAGAGATGGTGCGCATGGCCGCTCCCATCGCAGAGGGTACCGCCACCGGCAAGTGGCTCGAGTACGGCCAGCCGGTCGCCAAGACCAAGTCCGGCCTCCTTGAGCAGTGGGACGCCGACACGAAGCGGATAGATGCCGCCTGGGCCCGGGTCACGCCGGAACGCCTGCAGGAGCGGGACGTGGCCTTCGGCATGTACGACGACCTGGTCTACACCCACGTCCTCTACGCGATAGACAACGAGGTCCACCATCGAGCCCAGGGGTACGTGTACCTGCGGGCTCTGGGGATCGAACCGCCCCCTTTCTGGGAGCGCTGACGCCGGCAGCAGGTCGCGCAACGGCACCGCCCGCCCCTTGGAGGCCGTGCGCGCCGCCGCTTCGGCGCTACAGAGCCACCCTGCTCGCATAGCGAACGGGGTGGTTCTCGTTTGCGGTCATGAGGGGATGACATCTGTCACCCGTGGCGCCTGACCTATTGCACTAACGAGCACGGCACCGCCCCCGCCATCCTGGGGCCATGAACGAGAGATACGTATCCCAACTGGAGGGTGTGACCAAGCGCTACGGCGACGTCATAGCCCTAGACGATGCCACCCTGCGTGTCCGGTCCGGCGAGGTGCTCGCCGTGCTCGGTCCAAACGGGGCAGGCAAGACGACCGCGGTGAACCTGATGCTGGGCCTCATGCGACCGGACGAAGGCGCCGTCTCGCTGTTCGGCACCAGCCCCGAGGACGTGGCTGCCAAGGTTCGGATAGGAGCGATGCTGCAGATCAGCGGTGTCCCTCCCACCCTGACCGTGCGTGAGCACCTGACGTCGTTCGCCGCCTACTACCCCGCGCCGCTACCCGTGGCCCAAGTGATAGAGCTGGCCGGCTTGACGCCCGTGGCGGACAGGCAGTACGGGAAGCTCTCCGGTGGGCAGAAGCAGCGCCTGCACTTCGGGCTCGCGATGATAGGCGACCCGGACCTCCTCTTCCTCGACGAGCCCACTACCGGCCTGGACGTGGAGTCGCGCCGCAGGTTCTGGCATCAGGTCCGCGAGTTCCTGAGCGGCGGCCGCACCGTCGTCCTCACGACGCACTACCTGGAAGAGGCGGACGCGCTGGCCGACCGCATAGTGCTCCTCGACCATGGCCGCGTGCTGGCCGAGGGGTCTCCGGCCGAGATCAAGGCGCGCACCGCGGGCAAGGTGGTCCGCGCCTCCACGAACCTCAGCGCCTCGAAGTTGGCGACGCTGCCAGGCGTAACCCACGTCGACCACATCGGCGTCACCGTCCAACTGCTCACCAACGAGGCAGAGTCGACCGTCAGGGCACTCCTCGCCGCCGACGACACCCTCACCGACCTCGAGGTAACAGGGTCCTCGCTCGAGGAAGCCTTCCTGGCCATCACGAACCAGCGTCAGGCCGGCAGCGCCACCAGCGCGTACACGGCCGCCGTATCCGAAGGAGTAGCAGCATGACGTCCGTAACCGTTCCCGCAGTCGCTACCGCGGCACCCGTCCACCGCAACCTGTTGAAGCTGTTGGCAACCGAGACCAGGTTCGAGTTCCTCAAGCTCCTCAGGCTGCCCGTATACAGCGTCGCCACCCTGGCGTTCCCGCTGATGTTCTACCTGATCTTCGGCACCTTCTACGGGGACCTGCAGGCGCAGGGCGTACAGGCCTCGCGCTACATGGTCGCGACCTTCGGGGCTGCGGGGGTGCTGTCGGCAGCGCTCTTCTCGTTCGGCGTCGGCGTGGCCTCGGAGCGCGGTCAGGGCTGGATGCGTCTCAAGCGCGTCTCGCCCATGCCGCCCATCGCGTACTTCCTCGCCAAGATCGGCATGGCGCTCCTCTTCGGCTTGATGGTCGTCATCGTCATCACCGCGGCAGGGATGGTCACCCAGGGCGTGAGGATCGGCATGCTCGACTGGCTGTCACTCCTGGGGGTGCTCCTCTCCGGCGCGCTTCCGTTCGGCGCACTCGGACTGGCCATCGGTTACATGTTCGGACCCAACTCGGCGCCGGTCGTGCTCAACCTGCTGTACATGCCGATGGCTTTCGCGTCCGGCCTGTGGATGCCCATAACGGTCCTGCCGCCAGTGGTCCAGCAGATCGCCGCTTACCTGCCCACTTACCACTACGCCCAACTCGCGCTCGGCACCGTGGGTGCCACGCCGCTCGGCAACCCGGCGATGCACGCCATCGTGCTGGCCGGCTTCACGGTCTTCTTCCTCATCGTCGCGGTGATCGGCTTCAAGCGCGATGAAGGCAAGACGTACGGCTGAGCCCCCGGGAGGAAATCGTGTTTCACACAAGTAACCCGCTGCTGCGCCTTCACCACGAGCGGATTAGCGATCTGAGGAACCGCGCCGCCATCGAGGCGATAGTCGCCGCGTTGACCAAAGAGAAGCGACTCGCTCGCCGCGAAGCCACGCTCGCCGCCACAAGGGAGGCCTCCGAAGCCAGGAAGCGGAAGGCGGACAACGGCTGGCACAGCCAACGCCGGCTGATCGGACTCCGCCTTCGGGGCGCCAGATAGCCGAGTAGCCACATGAACATGCGGAAGCATGGAACCGAACGAAGCGAACGCGCGCCGCTTATCCTTGACGGGATGAGCTGGCGCGCCTTCACGATCTCGAGGGGGCAGATCGTGTGGCTGGTCTACCTGGCCACGCTGGTCTTCCAGCCTGCCTTCGACTCCAGTGCAACCTGGATCGACTGGGCACTCACCGGCCTGATCGTCCTCGCCTTCCTGCCCGTTTACGGCTGGACCGGGAGACACGCCTGCGACCGACCGTACTTCTGGCGCGGCCAACCAGGCGGGCTCCTCGGCATAGCGATGATGCTCGGGATGGCGGTGCTGCTCGCACCGATCAACGCCGGCACGAGCGTGTTCTTCATCTACGCGGCCGCGACGGGCGCGATGATGCGCCCGCCTCGCATAGCCGTCGGCGTCGTGGCGGCGGCCTTCCTTTTGGTCCCGGTGGCAGCCCTGCTATCGTCCGTCCCCTGGCCAGTCGTCCTCTTCCCGTACCTACCGGCGATGATCTTCGTACCCATTATCGCCATCGCTAACTACTACCAGCGCGAACGGGAGGACCACAGGGCGAAGCTCGCCATGGCTCAGGACGAGATAGAGAGGCTGGCGACGATCGCGGAGCGCGAGCGCATCGCCAGGGACCTTCACGACCTGCTCGGGCACACGCTCTCGACCATCACCCTCAAGTCCGAGCTGGCGGCGAAGCTGGTGCGAAACGACCCCCAGAGCGCAGCGCGAGAGATGGGCGACGTCGAGAGGATCTCGCGAGATGCCCTTGGCCAGGTCAGGGAGGCGGTGCGCGGCTACCGCTCCAGCGGGCTGGAGGGCGAGATCGCCAACGCCAAGCTGGCCCTGGAGGCCGCGGGCATCGACTTCGACTACTACTACGAGAAGCTCGACCTGTCGCCTCTAGCCGAGAGCGCGTTGGCGCTCGCCCTTCGCGAAGGCATCACCAACGTCGTGAGGCACTCCGGGGCGTCGAGCTGTCAGATCAGGCTGGAGAACCGCGCCGGCAGCGGCGTCCTTGTCATCACGGACGACGGCACGCTGAAGGAAGGAGCGGAGGCGGAGGACGGTGGCCTCAGCGCCATGCGCTCACGCGTCGAGGCGCTGGCGGGCAGCGTCTCACTGCGTAGGCATGGCAGGTCCACGGTCCTGGAGGTGCGGCTGCCGCTCGCGCTGACATCGGAAGAGGCCGTCCCCGTGCGTGCTGCGGGAGCGCGGGCGTCGGCTTGAGGCCTTCCAGCCCGGCACGGGATGAGCCAGCAGCCTCGTGCCGCCCGTGAAGGTCGTTCTGGCCGAGGACCAGGCCATGGTGAGGGGAGCCCTCGCCGCGCTCCTCGCCCTCGAGGGCGACATAGAGGTCGTCGCCCAGGCCGAGAACGGCGACCAGGCCCTGGCCCACGTGAAGACCCACAAACCCGACCTGCTGGTGACGGACATCGAGATGCCGGGCACGACGGGTCTGGAGCTGGCCGCGCACGTGGCCGACCTGCGCCGGTCAGAGGGGTTGAGCACCAGGGTCGTGATCCTCACCACCTTCGCGCGTGCGGGCTACCTGCGCCGCGCGCTGGAGGCCGGCGCCAGCGGCTACCTGCTGAAGGACGCGCCGGCATCGGAGC
>CAZMFX010000009.1:0-37767 GCA_964565625.1 uncultured bacterium | reverse complement strand
TGGAGACGATCTCGAGCGGCCAGTACGCGCCGCCGAGCATGGCGGAGCTGACGCAAACGATCGGGATGATCACGTTCATCCGCTGCGCGTTGCCGACGAGGCCGGCGATCAGCAGGCCGAGAGCGACGATGGCGAACGTGTAAGCGGCGATGACGAGCAGCATGCCGCCAAGGTTCTCGCCGAGCGGCACCCCGAAGAAGTAGCGGAAGACGAGGAATATCGCGGTGATCTGCGCGAAGCCCACGAGGTAGCTGAAGCTCAGGTGACCTGCGTACATGGAGAAGCGCGTGGCGGGCGAGTAGATGACGCGGTCCCAGACCCCGATCCTGCGCTCCTCCAGGATGTTGTTTACGCCGAACATGATGGTGAACGACGCGAAGAACAGCCCGAAGCCCAGGAGGGTGTGGACGCGCGGGTTGTACTCGAAGTCGTCCGCCGTCTCGACCGAGCTTGTGGTCACGCGCAGCGGTGGCTGCTCGAGCTGTGCTGCCAGGTCCTGGCGTACCGATTCGACGTCGTCCGTGCCGAGGCTGCGCGCGGCCGCTTGCAGCGTCAGCTCCTGCCTGTGGACGCCCTCCACGTAGCCCGCGAGGACCGGCACGTTCGTCTCGGCTTCCGCTGCCAAGACGGTCCAGGCGTCTGTGCCGAGCTTCAGCCCGAGGCCGCTGGTGTCGCCCGCGAGTGACGACCTCAGGTCGTCCTCGTTCGTCAGCACGAATTCGAAGGTGTCCGACTCGTTGAGGAGGTCGAGCCAGCGCTGTGTCTGAGCCTCACTCAGCCCCGGGCCGGCGACGACTCCGACCCGGATGGTCGAGGTGGCCTGGAAGCCGAAGACGAAGCTCATGGCGACGGTCAGGAACGTCATTATCAGGACGCCCCACGGGTTGCGGATCAGGTTGAGCAGTTGGGCTTTGAATATCGGCCGCATCAGGCGCTCCTCTGCTTCGGGAACACGGCCACCGCCGCGATCAAGAGGGCGGCCGCGACGACGAGAAGGCGGACGAGGTTGCCGCCCCACGCGCCGAAGCCTGCGCCACCGGCGAGGCCAAGGAAGGCGTCGAACGCGGCGCCGTTGGGCAACCAGCGACCGATCGCGGCGAGCGCCGGCGCGGTCTGGTCGATCGGCACGAAAGAGCCGCCGAGCAGCGCCATCACGAAGACCGCGACCGAGTTGAACGACTCGCTGACCGTCTTGTTGCCCAGCCGGAAGTTGACGGCCGTCACGAGCGCTGCGAGGGCGCCGACCGCTAGGGACATCGTCACCATGACTAGCGCCACGCCGAGCCAGAACGTTCCCGGCAGCCCGGCGCCGACGCCGAACAGGAGCGCCCCGGCGATGATCAGGACCGAGACCTGCAGCGCGACGACGAGCGCACCCGCGAACGCCTTGGCCACCAGGTACGCGAGCGGCTTGGCGTCGCTGACGAGGATGCGATCGAACGCGTAGCTCTCAACCTCGAGGTGGGCGCGCGACGCGATCGAGCCGACGACGTAGAGCATGAACATGACGGCCATGCCGAAGGTGTAGTAGACCGCGCTGGAGACGCTGCGCCCGCCGGTGATCCGCTCGACGCTGACGTTGGCCGCAACGTCCTGCGCCGCCGGGTTTACGCCGAGCCGGCCGAGCGCCGTGCGGGTGTTGAGCTCGGACGCGAAGCCCTTGACGATGCCCTCGAAGACGGAGGCGCTTATGGGAGAGGAGCTAGAGAGCTCGACCTTCAGCTCTGCACCCGGCCCCTGTCCGAGCAACATGCCTTCGAGCAGCGACTCCGTGTAGCCGGCCGGAACCACGACCACGGCCTTGACATCGTTGTCGTCGAGCCGGGATGTCGCCTCCTGCAACGGCATCTCGGTAACCGAGCCGAGCTCGCTGAGCTCGGGCGACATGAGCACGTCGCGCAGAAGCTCTACGGGGCGGATCGCCCTGGCCGCGACGCCGAGCTGGAGCTTCGTGGCGGCGGGTAGGTCGGAAGCCGCGAGAGCGCTGTCGAAGCCCCGCATGCCAGCGCCCTGGTCGTCCTGTATCACGAGTGCGGCAGTCAGGTCGAGGTTCACGGTGTCCGTGCCGGCGAAGCCGCCGAGCGCGAACGTGAGGATGGCGATGAGCAGCAGTGGCATGCCGAGCAGGAGCAGGAGCTCCTTGTAGTCGCGCAGCTGCAGCAGGAGGTCTTTCTTGAGGAAGTTGAGCATCTCTCGCCTAGTCCCGCAGGGTTCGGCCGGTCAGGTGCAGGAACACGTCCTCGAGGCTCGGCCTCTCCACCCCGAGGCTCGTGATCCTCGCGCCAGCGTCCTCAGCCGCATGGAACACCTGGCTGAGCGTGTCCTTCTCGTGACTGGTTATCAGCTTCAGGCCGTCGTTCGTGCGCGTCACCTGCCGCACGACCGGCATCTGGGCCAGGCGCTCCTCAAGGCCCTCGCTTCGCGACTCGAGCTGCAGCACGATCGTGTTGTCCGCCGCCAGGATCGCCTTGATCTCGCTGTTCGTCCCGGAGGCGATCACCTTGCCGTGGTCCATGACGTAGATGCGGTCGCACAGGTGCTCGACCTCCTCCATGTAGTGGCTCGTGTAGAGGACGGTGAGCCCCCTCTCGCGGTTGAGGGTCCTTACGGTCTCGAGTATGTGGTTGCGCGACTGCGGGTCTATGCCGACCGTCGGCTCGTCCATGATCACGAACTCGGGGTCATGCAGCAGGGCAGCCGCGATGTTGATGCGGCGCTTCATCCCGCCCGAGTACTTCTTGATGACGTCGCCCCTGCGGTCCGCCAGGCCCACGAGCTCGAGGGCGTCGTCGACGGCCTTGTCGAGGTCGTCGCCGCGCAGCCCGTAGAGCGCGCCGAAGAAGTTGAGGTTCTCCTGCGCGGTCAGCTCCGGGTACAGCGCGACGTCCTGCGGCACCACGCCCAGGACCTTCCGCATCGGCGCCGGGTCTTCGAGCACGCTGACGCCGTTCAGCTTCACGTCACCCGACGTTGGCTTCAGCAGCGTCGAGATCATCGCTATCGTCGTCGACTTGCCCGCGCCGTTCGGCCCCACGAGGCCGACGGACTCGCCGCGCCCAAGGAACATGTCGACGTCGTTGACGGCTACCAGGTTCTTGAACTCTTTCCTGAGGTCTATGACTTCCAGCACCGCATACCTTCTTTCCCGTCGGAAGGCTAAACGCGGCGCCGACATTGGCACCAATGCCAGGAGTCACGTTGGGCGCGGCCCGACCGTGACTGCAGTCATGGGAGCTACACCATGCCTGCCCGGATCGCGTAGATGGCGAGCTGCGTGCGGTCGCGTAGGTCGAGCTTGTCGAGGGCGGCGCTGACCACGTTCCTTACGGTACCGACCGAGATCCCCAGGGCAGCGGAGATCTCCTCGTTGCTCATGCCCTGTCCAACGAGGCGCGCGACGCTCGCCTCTCGCTCCGTCAGCGCTTCGACAGGCTCCGGCACCGACCCCGGTTCCGGCTCACGCCCGCTCAGAAGCCGCGGGACGACCTTGGCCGCCACCTGGTCCTCGAGCGGCAGGCCTCCGGCGAGAACGCTACGGATCGACTCGATCAGCCTCTCGGCGTCAGCGTTCTTGAGCAGGTAGCCCCGCACGCCCAGCCTGAGCGCCTGCATCGCGTACTCCTCGTCGTTGAAGGTTGTGAGGAAGAGGACCAGCTGGTCTGGCTGCCTGGCGAGGATGCGTTGCGCGGCCGTCACGCCGTCAAGCACCGGCATGCGTATGTCGAGGATGACCAGGTCGAACGCCCGCCTGGCGCACCAGTCCACGGCCTCCTGGCCGTTCGCGGCCTCGGCTGTCACCCGTAGGTCTGGGGCCGTCTCGATCATCATCCTTATCCCCTGGCGGACGAGCGTCTCGTCCTCCGCCAGCAGGATCGAAGCGGGCGACCGGTCCTGTGGGCGGGACTGCGCATGGCGGCTCACGAGTTCACCGGGAACTCGCCGCGCACCAGGAACGTGTTCGCGCCTGCCATGACCTCGAGCGCTCCTCCCGCGCTCTCGACGCGCTCGCGCATCGTCGTGAGGCCGAAGCCCGGCTCGAACGCGCGCGGGCCGGGCGCCATCTCGTTCTCCACCTCGAACCGCACCAGTCTGCCGCCCGGCACG
Organism: uncultured bacterium; assembly: GCA_964565625.1. GTDB lineage: Bacteria > Deinococcota > Deinococci > Deinococcales > Trueperaceae > DASRWD01. Next base: position 33,663 of record CAZMFX010000009.1, on the reverse strand, counting down.
TCGACCTTCACCTTGGCGCGGCGTGCGGCGCCGTGCCGCATGGCGTTCGTCAGCGCCTCCTGCACGGCCCTGTAAAGCGCTATGGACTGCGCCTGCTCGAGGCTCACGTTGAGCGCGCCGCTTCCCAGCGTGAACTCGACGCGCATGGCGCTCTCCACCTCGAGGTTGTTGATGAGCCTGAGCAGAGCCGGCATGCCCATGAGCTCATCCTCGCTGAGAGCGGTGACCGCTGCCCGCGTCTCGTCAAGGCTCTCCTGGGCGAGGCGCTTGAGGTCCTCTACCCGCCGCCTGCTGTCATCGACCGCATCGCCCAGTCTCTCGGACCGTAGCCGGTCGGCCTCGAGCTGCATCAGCAGGCTTGTGAGCTTGTGACCGACGGAGTCGTGAAGCCTCCTGGCGACGCTCATACGCTCCTCCGACCTGGCGGCGTCTGCCGACCTGGCGGCCGTCCGCTTTAGGTCTCGGTACTCGCTGAGCAGGGCGCTGTAACGCTCTCGCCCCTCGCGCCTCTCGCGCTCCACCAGCCTGTACCGGGCGACGCCGGCGACGGTGACCGCTGCGGCGAGGAGCAGTGCGGCCTGTTCGAATAGCCCCGCCCCTCGGCTGCCGAGCGACGTGGCGAGCGTCCCGACGGCGATAAGGGAGAACGCAACGCTCGCGGCCGCGTAGCCGGGAGCCTCGGTCCTCACGCTCGTCTCGATAAGGGGAGGTGAGACGAGGAGCCAGACGGCGAGGAGAAGGAACACCGCCGGCGTGTGATCGTCGACCAACGGCACCGCTCCCAGAGCCGCTGCGACCGAGGCGTATGCGGCCACCGCCTGGTAGCGGTCGCCCGTCATGGTGCGCAGCTGCGAGACGAAGAAGCCGGCAAGGTACACGGCGGCCAGCAACAGCACCCAGGGAACGACGGCTGCGGGCAACTGCAGAACCAACCCGAGCCAGACAAGCCCGTTGACCACGAGGCGGGGCCAGAAAGGTCGCACGAGCCCAAGGTTAGCGCCGGCGCCGCGTGCGGCTGGACGCGACAGGGTCCACTCGTGGCGGACAGCGACGCTTCCCGTCGCCCACCAAGGTTAGGTTTGTGCCAGAAGGGGGAGAGCCTTGCGCTTCATACACACGGCGGACTGGCATCTGGGCAAGCGGCTTCACGACTTCTCGCTCCACGACGTGCAGGCCGAGCTGGTCGAGTCGTTCGTCGAGCTCGTGCGGGACGCGGAACCCAACGCCGTGATCGTCGCCGGCGACGTGTTCGACACGCACGTTCCGCAGTTGACGGCGCTGGACTTGTGGGAGAACGCGGTCGAGGCCGTCGTAGGAGAGCTCGGCGTTCCCATGCTCGTCATCCCGGGCAACCACGACCACCCGGAACGCATGTCGTCGCTACGCGGCATCGCCAAGCGCGCCGGCCTTCACATGGTGCGTACGCTCGAGGACTGCCACGCCCCGGTCACCATCGGTGGCGTCGACGTCTACGGTGTGCCTTTCCACAAGCCCGTTCACGTGAACGCCGCCTACAAGGACGAGGCTCCGGGCATAGGCGACTTCGACTACGGCTCTGCGATGGCCTGCGTCCTCAGGAGGCTGAGGCGCGAGGAAGGTCGGCCCGCCGTCCTGGTGGCGCACGCGTTCGTCGAGGGGTCTGGCGAGGAGCCGGACGGCGAGGACGCGATAATGGTTGGAGGCGCTGGCGGCGTGCCTGTCACGGCGTTCGAAGGCTTCGACTACGTCGCGCTGGGGCACATCCACGGCGCGCGCAGGCTCGGCAAGGCCCATGAGATCCACTACTCGGGGTCGCTCTACCCGTACTCGTTCAGGGAGGCGGTTTCCTCGCAGCTGGACGGCGCGGCGCCGCAGGGCGGCGGCGCGAAGGGCGTGAACATGGTGGAGGTCCGGCCGGACGGCGCGATAGGGCGCGAGTTCGTGACGCTTACCGCCAGTCGCCGCGTTCAGGTCGTCGCTGGACTCACGTTCGACGAGGTGATCAAGCGGGCTCGAGCGTTGGATGAACGAGAGCGGCTGCATTACACGCTCGCGCGCATAAGCGATACGGGCCCTGTTCAGAACGCCGTCGCGAAGCTGCGCGAGGTGCTGCCGAACGCCGTCCTGGAGCAGCCGAACGTCGCGGTCGCCGAGACGGTCGCGCGCCTGCGCGGCGACCACCGGACCGTCACGCCAGTGGACGCCATGAAGCAGCTGTACGCCCAGGTGTACGACGCAGACATGTCCGAGCTGGAACTGGAGATCCTGACCGAGGTCGCAGGAGCCGAGCGCGAAGAGGCTGCGGCATGAGGCCTGTCCGCCTGACGATGCGCGCCTACGGCCCGTACGCCGGCGAGCAGGTGGTCGACTTCGAGCGACTGGGAGCGCACGGCCTGTTCCTCATACATGGCCGGACGGGGTCGGGCAAGAGCACCGTGCTGGACGCCATGTGCTTCGCCCTTTACGGCGAGACGAGCGGGGACGAGCGCAAGGGCAAGGACGCCGTCTCGACCTACGATCCACACGGCGGCACGTTTGTCGAGCTGGAGTTCGAGCACGTCGGCAGGCGCTACCGCATCCGTCGGGGGCCAGATCAGGAGCGTCCCAAGAAGCGCGGGACGGGCACGACAACGCAGAGCCACTGGGCCCAGCTCCTCGACGTTACAGATGGCGAGAAGGTCGTGGCCGACAAGGCGACAGCCGCGACCGCAGCGATCACGGAGCTGCTGCGCTGCGACGCTGGCCAGTTCAGGCAGACGATCGTCCTCCCGCAGGGTGACTTCCGGAAGGTCGTCACCGACGACGGTTCGCGGCGCGCCATCCTCACCAAGGTCTTCGGCACCGGCCGGTTCCAGAGGTTCATAGACGACCTGAAAGCGAAGCACAACGCGCTCATGCGCGACGGCCAGATGAACGAGAACAAGCGGCAGGAGATCCTCGAGGCGCTGGGCGCAGAGGACCGCGCTGACATGGCGACGCTACTGGTGAACGCACAGAAGGCGACGGCGGATGCGCTGACCGAGAAGCGGCGGCTGGACGCCGCGAAGCTGAAGGCCCAGGCCGCGATGACCGAGGGCACGTCGTTGGGTGCCGAGTTCGACGCCCTGATCACCGCACGGGAAGAGGCGGCGCGCCTCGAGGCGCGCGCACAGGAGATGAAGGCAGAGGAGGCGACCCTGGAGGCGGCCAGGCGGGCCGAGTCGCTGGCCGGCGCCAGGAGCAACCTCGCGGAGCGGATCGGCGAGCGCGACGAGCTGGCCTGTCTCCTCGCCGACGCCGAGGAGCGCGCGAGCGAAGCAGGTGGCCGCCTGGCGGCCGCAGAGGAGGCTGTCAGGGCGCTCGAGCCGGAGAGGCCGAACCTCGAGGCCTTGGCGAAGGAAGCTTCCCGGTTGATGCATCTCGAGAACGCCGTCAGGGACGCTGCGCAGAAGCGTGGGGAACTCGCAGAGGCGCAGGTCGCGCACCGCGTTGCGCAGGACGAGTTACAGCGGGCGCGCGATGACCTCGCAACGGCGGAAGCCGAAGTGAAGGACGCGAAGTCCAGGATCACTGCGGCCAGCGGCGCGGCCGGCCAGTTGCACGAGGCGCGTGAGCGGCAGCGCAAGGCCGAGGATGCCGTCGCGGCTGCCGAGAAGCTGGCGGACCTGCATGGCAGGCTCGCCGGCGCCGAAGCCGAGCTGAAGAAGGTGACGAAGGGCGAGGACCCGCTCGCCGCCGCGCTCGCCGAGATCACACTGCACGCGCCAAGCCTCCTGGCAGCCGGGTTGGTGGGAGGCGACGCCTGCCCGGTGTGCGGGAGCACCGAGCACCCTGCGATGGCCCATGGAGAGGGTCGTGAGGGCGTGGACGCCGCGCTCAGACGTCTGGGGGCGGGCGCCGGCGAGGTGGCGGACCTGCGGGCCAAGATGAGCGACCTGCAGGACAGGATCCGGGACACCCTGGTCGCCCAGGGGTGGAGCGACGGCCCTCCGGAAGAGTCCGAGCTGGCGAAGGCGTTGGCCCAGGCGGTCGCGGATGTCGGCGCGGCCGAGGATGCCGACAAGCTGGTGAAGAGCCTGCAGGCGGACGTCGCGCGCCTCGAGAGCGAGGTGGAGAGCCTCGGAGCGGCTGTCGGCATACGTGCCGAAGCGGAGAGGAAGGCGGGCGACAGGGTCGTAGAGCTCAGGACCGCTGCCGACACCGCCGTGAAGGAACTGCCTGAGGACCTCCGCGACCCTGCCGCCTTCGCGGCAGCGCTCGACGACGCGGTCCGGGCCCGCCAGGCCCTCGAGGAGCGCTTCACCGCCGCCGCCTCCGAGCTGGAGGCCGCCAAGATCGCGGTGAAGGACTCCGCCAAGGACGTCGCCCAGCTGACTGGTCGACTGAAGACGGCGGAAGAGGCCGTGGCCGCACGCGCCGCCGAGTTCGGCGACAAGCTGAAGGCCGCCGGCTTCTCCTCTGTCGAGGAGCTCGAGGCGGCGACGTTGCCGGAAGAGGACCTCGCGCGGCGCGAGCATGGGCTCAAGACCTACCGAGAGCAGCGTCTCGCCGCCGCTACCACGGTGTCGGACCTCGAGAGGAAGCTCAAGGACCGCGAGCGCCCTGACCTCGACGCGTTGCGGACGGCGCTGGAGGAGGCGACCGGCGCGGCCGAGCAGGCCGACACTGCATGGAACGAGGCCTCGGGAAGGGCTTCATCGATCGGCGATCACCTGGGCCGCTACGACACGCTCGCGAAGCAGGACGAAGCGCTCGAGCAGCGCAAGCAGGCCGCCAAGCGCCTCTACGAGCTCGCTACGGGCCAGGTGAAGGGCCAATCGAAGATGGACCTGCAGACATTCGTGCTGCGCTCGATCTTCGGCGAGGTGCTGACGCACGGCAACGCCCACCTGAGGCACATGACGGCAGGGCGCTACCAGCTCGCGCTCAAGGAGCCGGAGAACGCATCCGACACCGGGCTAGAACTGAACGTCCACGACTCGTTCAGCGGCGGCGCGGTGAGGCCGGTGCGCACGCTGTCAGGCGGTGAGGGCTTCCTGGCGAGCCTGGCGTTGGCGCTCGGTCTCGCCGAGGTAGCCCAGCAGCAGAGCGGCGCCATAGATCATGGCGCCCTGTTCATCGACGAGGGCTTCGGCAGCCTTGACCCGACAGCGCTCGACAACGCCGTCGGGATACTGCGTGGGCTCCAGGAGAGCCGCCGCATGGTCGGCATCATCAGCCACGTCGACGAGCTGAAGAAGCGGATCCCCGTCCAGCTGCTCGTGGAGGCGGGCGACAACGGGAGCACGCTCGAGGTCCGCGTCAACGCATGAGCCGTACCGCCCAAGCGACGCTCTTCGATAGCGACAGGCGGTCGGCTCCGCGCACCGTGATCCTCGCCGCCGACCCCCTCGGTGTAGCCGGAGGGCACCAGCCGGGCAGGACGCCCATAACGCCCAACGAGCGCGCGGCGCGCGCGCTGCGAGGTGGCAGGGTCGCCTCGGTCAGCCTCGCGACCCGCGCCACGAGGACTTTGCGCACGCAAGGCACGTTCACGGCGGGGCAGCTGACACGTCTAATGGCTCTCCGGCAGGCGATCGAGGCCGACGGCTCGTGGTCGGATGTGCGGGGCACCGCCCGCAGGCTCGAGTCGGTCGTCAGCGAGCTGCTCAGGGCGGGGATCGGCGTCAGGCCCGGGTTGGCGGTCGCGTTGGACGGCAGCAGCTCTGTCGGCGCGCGCACCAGGCGGGTGGCGCGATTGGCGCTCGCCTACACAGCTCTCCTCGAGGAGCTTGGAGAGGTGGACCCGGCAGAGGTGCTGTGGCGCGCCGCGCCGGCCGTGCGTGACCGGGAGCCACTCAACGTCTACGGCTACGCGCGGTTGGGCGCCGGCGAGCTGGAGTACCTAGACGCGCTGGCAGGGCCGGGATCGGTCGTCGTGCTCCCGCGTGGCTTCCAGGCCAGCCTGGACGCCGGCTCCGCCCTCGCCGAGCGCGGCTGGGACGTACGGGACGACACGCGTATCGGCGACGGTACCGGCGCCTTACCGGCCGCCCTCTTCACCACGACGGTGGCAGCCGGGAAAGTCGCTGTTCCTGCGCCACCGGCCCCCGTCGACCCAGGAGGTGGCGAACCGGCGCTGAGGGCCAACGTGCTCGCCGACCCGGAGGAAGAGGTGAGGTGGGTACTGGCTCGGGTGAAGTCGCTGCTCGCCTCCGGGACACCACCGGACGAGATCGTCCTCGTCGCACGCGACGAGCGCGCGTACGCTCCCCTGGTCCGCGCCGTAGCCGCCGAGTTCAACGTGCCGCTCAGGATGGCCTTCCGCGTCCCGCTCAGGGAGTCGCGGCTGGGCGAGGTGGCGGCTGGCCTCATCAGCGTCATCGGCCGGCGGCTGCCCTTCGAGGAGACCGCCCGGTTGCTGCGCCACCCGCTCGTTCGGGCGCTTGACGATGAAGCGTGGGCCAACGCGAGAGCCTGGCACCCAGACGGGCCAGTCGAATGGGTCAACGCCGGAGCGGCCTCTGCATGGCAACTGGCATGGCCGCCGCGAGGCACGTGGTCCGAGTACCGGAGGCTGCTGGTCTCGACGCTGGATGCGCTTGGCGTTGAGGCCCGCGTCGAGGGCCGGGACAGGCGGGCGATCGTGCGGCTACTCAAGTCGCTCGAGCACTCGACCCCACGTCCCGGCTCGGCGGGCGCCGCGCGCACGGTCGAGCTCCCGGTGTTCCTCGCTCATCTCGGCGACCTCATCGATACGGTAGGCGTGCCCCTCGACCCGCCAGGCAAGGGCGCCGTCGAGCTCCACACGCCGCTGGCCGTCTTCGGCGCCCGTTACAGGAACGTGTTCGTCATGGGCCTCAGCGAGGGCGTGTTCCCACAGTCGGTGAGGGAAGACCCCGTCATCGACTTCCAGGAGCGTGAGGTTTTGGCCGCGCTGGGCGTGGCCCTCGAGGACGCTGCGGGAGCCGCGGAGCGTGAGGAGCTGTCGTTCCTGGCCGTCCTCCACGCTGCGGGAGACGGCTTGACGCTCACGGCGCCGAAGGTGGTGGCCGGTTCGGAACGGTTACCCAGCCCCTACTTCGGCGCGCTCGGTCTCGGCGCTCCCGAGGCGGCCGCTCCCAGGGCGCCAGCCAGCGAGCTTGAGAGCCTCATCGTCGATCTACCCGAGAGGGTTGGACAAGCCACAGACTCGTGGCGGGTCGAGCGAAGACGTGAGAGCGCAGAGCCACCGGACGCGCACGACGGCATCTCCGGCGTGCCCGTGCCCGCAGGCGGGCCCTTCAGCGCCACGCAGCTCACGAGCTTCGGTCAGTGCGCCTTCAAGTGGTTCGGGAAGTACGGCCTGCGCCTCGGCGAGCTGACGGAGGCGGAGGACGATGTAAGCCCGCTGACGGCCGGATCGATCTTCCACGACACGCTGGCCAAGGCACTCATGCAGGTGATGGAGGGCCCTGGCACCGGCGTCGAAGGAGGAGCCGACGCCTTCCGCGCGGCGGTCGTCGACCGCCTCGAGCCCGCGTACGACCTCGTGAACAAAGAGAGGGAGGAAAGGGGCGAGCGGATCCGCTCCAAGACGTGGCCGCTGCAGAAGGCAGAGAACATAGAGAAGCTGAGGCGCCTTGTCCAGTCTGCAGACTTCATCGGGCCATCTGCACGCGTCTCGGACCTGGAGCGAGCGTTCGAGGCTAGGTGGCGGGGCCTGCCCGTCAGGGGCATAGTCGACCGCATCGACGTCGAGGAGACGCCGGAGGGCGAGCGACTCGTCCTCACCGACTACAAGCTGGGCAAGTCGGCGCCGAAGGGCGCGAAGGGCGCGAGAGGCAGCCTCAACCTCGACGTCCAGTTGCCGCTTTACATCGAGGCGGCCGCGCCGGCGATGCACCCGGGCTCTACCGTCGCGTCAGCCCGTTACCTGTCGATCAACGGGGCAGCCGTCAGCAAGCAGGTCGACCCGTCAAAGATCGACGGGGAGGCTCTTGACGGCCTCGTCACCCGTTTCGTTTCCGCCCTCCAGGAGGGAGCGTTCCCGCTCGATCCCGATCCCAGGCAGGAGGCGTGCCAGTACTGCCCGTACGACCCGGTGTGCCGCAGGGGCCCGCGCCTCTCGCGCAAGGCCGTTGCTGTGACAGGTGAGGGACGGGAGGAAGCGGCGTGAGCGTCGCAGGACTCACGGACGAGCAGGCGCTTGCGGTTACGGCGCCCAGGTCCGTTGCTGTCGTCGCGGGGGCGGGCACCGGCAAGACGAAGATGCTTGCCCACCGCTACCTCCACCACCTGGAGGACGGCCTCTCGCCGCTTCAGGTGGTCGCGGTGACGTTCACGGAGAAGGCCGCGGACGAGTTGCGCAGCCGCATCCGCGCGCTGGTGCGCGAGGAGCGTCCAGGGGACCGCAGGGGGCTCGTCGAGATAGAGGCCGCCCAGATAAGCACGATCCACGCCTTGGCTGCACGCGTGTGCCGCGACCACCCGGAAGAGGCCGAGGTGGCACCAGACTTCGCTGTTCTGGACGAGGTAGAGGGGGCGTTGTGGAGCGCCGAGCAGCTCGAGGACGCGATCGCAACGCTGCCGGCCGAGGTGCTGGCGGCCGTGCCCGTCTACGTTCTCAGGGCGGTGCTCGCGAAGCTGCTCGCAGATCCGCTGTCGGCAGTACCGGCGCTCGAGCGCGGTCCGGAAAGCTGGCGGGAGCTCCTGGCGGCGGAGCACGAGGCGGCGTACGAGAGGATCGCCAACGACCCCAGCTGGAACGAGTGGGTATCGGTGCTCTCCGACAACGCGGGCGCAGATGGCGACCGCATGGAGTCTGCACGCCGTGCCTGCCTTGACGCGCTGTCCGCCCTGAACGCGCGTGACCCGGTCCGAGCCCTCGAGTCGGCGAACCTCATCGACCTCAGAGGCGGCAGGAAGGACGCCTGGCGGGCGGGTGCGCTCGAGGCCGTCAAGGCCGTCCTGGGGCCGGCCAGAGACGCGATAAGGCGGGAGTGCGAGAAGGGCGTCCTCTCCATACGGTGGGGGCCGGCCGACGACGCGATGGCCGCTATGCTCCCCCACATACGCACCGCCTTCGCTCACGCCTCGGCCCGCTTCGAGGCGGCGAGGCGCGAGTCGCGGGTCCTCGGCTTCGCCGACCTCGAGCTGCATGCGCTGCGAGCCCTGGCGAGCGCCGAGGTGCGACGTCACTACGCATCCCGCTGGCGCGCCGTGCTCGTAGACGAGTTCCAGGACACGAACCCCGTACAGGCCCGCATACTCGAGCTCCTGACGGAGGACGCGACCCTCACCGTCGTCGGCGACGAGAAGCAGTCGATCTACGGCTTCCGCGGTGCGGATGTCGAGGTCTTCAGGCGGTTCCGCGAGAGGATCGTGGCCTCCGGCGGCGCCGATGTCGTGCTGACGCGGACCTTCAGGGCCCACGTCGGGCTGACTCGCGCTCAGGAACCGGTGTTCGAGGAGCTGCTCGGCCGACTACATCAGCCTCTCGTGGCGGCGCGGGACGCGCCGAGCTCCGGCGGCGAGTACCTCGAGTTCCACGCCTCGGTCGGCAGGGCGAGCAGCGGGATCAGGAGGCTGAACGAGGCCCGGGTGATCGCGGACATCGTCCGCGGACTCGTGGCGGAACAGACCTTGATAACCGACCCGCATACCGGCCGGCCGCGCCCAGTTCGGTTCGGCGACGTGGCCGTCCTCGCCCGCGGCAGCGCGCCCTTCCAGACGTACTCCGCTGTTCTTCCCGCCATGGGGGTGCCGGCGGTAGAGGTGGCCGGAGGGAACCTGTTGGAGACGCGGGAGGCCAAGGACGGTTGGGCCGCGCTTCGCTTCCTTGCCGACCAGGCCGATTCCATCGCGCTGGCCGCCGTGCTGCGGTCCCCGTTCTTCGCCGTCGACGACACGGCGCTCGCCCTGTTCGCCAGGACGCTCCCCAAGGACGCCGGCTGGTGGGTCCACCTGGCTGCCGCAGAGTCGGCCGGCGGGCTGGGCGCGGCGAGGTCGGTGCTTGCCGACGTGCTGGCCCGCAGGTTCGACGAGGTCCCCAGCCGGCTACTGCAGCTGCTGGACGAGGCGACCGGATACTCGGCCGTCGTGGCGAACCTGCCAGGCGGTCGTCGGCGCCTGGCGGACTGGCGCGCGTTCCTCGGCGTCGTCCGCGACCTGGAAGGCTGGCACAGGGACGCCTTCACCGTCGCCCGGGGGCTGCGCCGGATAGAGGCCGCCGGCGCCGCCTTGCCGCGGCCGATCCTGCAGGCGGGTAACGCCGTCACGCTGACGACGATCCACCGCAGCAAGGGGCTCGAGTGGCCGGTCGTGTTCGTCGCCGACCTGAGCTACGAGGGCGCCGGCGACGACTCGTCTATGGTGCTCGACCCGGAGCATGGCATCGGCGTCAGGCTCGCTGGCGAGGACGGTGACAGCCTCGACCCTGCCATCCTCAGGCTGCTCTTGGACCGCCGTTCGAGGGCGGCAGAGGACGAGGCAAGGCGCCTCCTGTACGTGGCGCTCACCCGCGCTCGGGACAGGCTGTACCTGACGACGAGCGAGCGCGGCAAGGGGAACCTCGCGATGCTGGAACCCGCCATCGAGAAGGCGGGCCTCACGTGCCACGAGGTACCCATAGACGACGCTCTCGCTTTCCCAGATCCGCCTCTACCGACGGCCGCGGACCACGGCCTGGAGACGGGGGAGGCCTAGCCGCTCGACAGACCTGCCAGATGACGTTTCCTGTGGTGGTGCGCATGGGTGGCCGCAAGCTGCATGCAGCCCAACGGGGTCAGCTCGCCGAAGTATGGGTTGACGTGCACGACAGCCGCCCCGAAGCCGCTCTGTTCTGCGTTGCGCGCAAGCTCGCCGAGGCGTTCGGTGGCAGAACGCAGCTCTGCCACGAGCTCCGCGGCCGTGCGACCGTCGCCGGTGCAAGGCTCTGCTCCCGGCACGGTCACCAGGAGGTTGCCCTCAGCGTCTACCGCGCCCTTGGGATGGCGCTCCGGTGCGCCGCCGGTCATGACGCTCGCGATGTCGTGGGACCAGATATCCGTCACGCGAGTCATGTGCTCTGTGTAGCCAAGTGGCGTCCACTTGCCTGGCGCCACGGGTCGCGTGAGGACGCCTTGGTCCAGACGAAACAGGACCGCGATGAAGCGCTCGACTGCATCGCCGGCGGCTGTTGTCGCTTCCGGCAATGTGCCGCCGAAGCGGGCGAGGAGCGCCCTGGGAAAGTACTCGTCGATCTGCCTCGCCGCGTCTCTCACTTCGTCACTCCATCTCGGCGGATGGCCGCCCCATGTTGAACGTCAAGCGCAGCAGGAGTGGGGTGATCAGCGTCGTCACGACGACCATCAGCACCATGAGCGCGAAGACGTCCGTGGGGATCACACCACGTTCGACCCCTATCGCCGCGACTATGAGGCCCACCTCCCCGCGTGAGACCATGCCTGTGCCGACGCGCAGCGACTCGAGGTTGGAGAAGCCCGCCAACCTGGCTCCGCCGGCGGCGCCAGCGACCTTCCCGACTATCGCGATCAGGACGATCCCGAGGCCGAGCCAGACGAGGTCTCCGCGCAGAGCAGCTCCCAGGTCGGCTCTGAGGCCGATATCCACGAAGAAGACGGAGACGAGCATGCCGTACGCGAAGGTCGTCGTCCCCTGTTCCAGCCGCTCCTTGAACTCTGTCCGGCCCAGCAGTATGCCGATGAGGTAGGCGCCGGTGATGGCAGCGACCCCTCCCAGGTACTCTGCCGACCACGAGTAGAGGAGGACGAGTACGAGCGCTCCGGCCATGAGCGGCTCCGCGATGGGCAGCTTCGCGAACCACGCGAGAAGGCGATGGAATAGGGGCGCCAGCATCACCGCCACCGCGAAGTATGCGAGCATCTTCACCGCGACCAACCAGATGGGCACAGCGGCGCCGCCCGTCGAGGCGAAGACCGCCACGACGACGGAGAGCATCAGTATGCCGAGCACGTCGTCTATGACGGCCGCACCGAGGATGGTCATGCCCTCCTTGGTGCGCAGCTTCTTGAGCTCCAGGAGCGTTTGGGCGCTTATCGAGACGCTTGTGGCGGTGAGAATGGTCCCTAGGAAGACGGCCTCGCCCGTCGGCATCCCGACGAGAACGCCAAGGCCCCAGCCTCCGATAAAGGGTAGGACGACGCCGCCTACCGCGCCTGAGAGCGCTGGCACGCCGACGCGGCGCATCGCCCCCACGTCCGTTTCGAGGCCCGCAAGGAACATGAGAAGCACGACGCCCAGCTCTGCGAGCACCCTCAGCGTCTCGCCCGTCTCGACGGGATGCGTGACGATAGGCGATCCCATCACGTTCAGCACGGACGGTCCGAGGATCAGGCCGAAGGCGATCTCTCCCACGACCGACGGCTGGTTGAGCCGCACCATCAGCCAGCCCGCCAGCTTGGCACCGGCCAGGACGATGGCCAGCAGGAGGATCAGCTCTAGGAACGGCGTCACCGGCTAAGTCTCACACAAAGCCGTGGGCAGCGAACCCGATGCGCTCGGCCTGTAGAGCGTCTAGACTCGCCTCCCCCGTCCCGCGAAGACGGGAACGTCTCGAGGAGCCGGCTTCGCAGCGACCGCCGGCCCCGGCGAGGAGCGCGAGCGATGAGGCTTGATCCGTACCTGAACTTTCAGGGCAACGCCAGGGAAGCGCTTGAGTTCTACCAGTCGGTGTTCGGAGGCGATCTGGACGTGGTCTCGTTCAGGGACTTCGGGGGTGCCGGTCAGCCGGAGGCGGAGCAGGACGGGGTCATGCACGGCTCCGTCACCCTGCCGGGCGGCGACCTGCTCATGGCAAGCGACGTGCCGTCTTCGGTTGGCAGGGTCTCTCAGGGCGACAGCACCTCGATAATGATCGGCGTCGAGAGCGCCGAGGAGGCCGAACGCGTCTACAGGAAGCTGAGCGCCGGAGGGACCGTCGGCATGGAGCTCGGGGAGACGGACTTCGCGGAGCGCTACGCGAGCTTCAGTGACCGGTTCGGGGTCAACTGGATGGTCTACTTCGGCGGCAGCAAGTGGCAGGCTTAGGTGGTCACCGAGCCGAGCACAGAGTGACCACGGCGTGACCACACTGTGATCACCAACGGTCGACTCAGTCTTGCTCGAGGGACAGCCTGTACGCCGGCGACACGTCCTCCGGTCCGTTTACGACGAAGCGCATGTCGCGCAGGATGCCGTCCTCGAGGCCGTATACCCATGCCCTCACGGTCAGCTGGTGGCCCCGCGCCCACGCCGCCTGAACGATGCTCGTGTGGCACAGGTTCCGGGCCTGTTCTACCGCGTTCAGCTCCACCAGGCGGCGCGCCTTCGCGTTCGGCGGCAGGCCGTCGAGCTGTGAGGCGTGCCTTGATGCGACGTCCTTTATGTGTCTGAGCCAGTTGTCGAGCAGGCCATGGCCCTTGCCGTCGAGCGCGGAAGAGATGCCGCCGCAGCCGTAGTGCCCGACGACGATCACGTGCCCGACGGCGAGCACGTCGACGGCGTATGCCAGCACCGTGAGGACGTTGAGGTCGGCGTGCGGAACGACGTTGCCGATGTTGCGGTGGACGAAGACCTCGCCGGGGGCGAGGCCGGAGATCACGTCGGCGCTGACGCGGGAGTCCGAGCAACCGACCCAGAGGAAGCGCGGCGACTGCTGACCCGCGAGCCTGCTGAAGTACCCGGGGTCGCGTTCGAGCGTCGCGCGGGCCCACTCACGGTTGCGTCTGAGCAGCTCGGACGGGTCCACGAGCTAGTAGTACCGCGTCGGCGGCCACGACGTGCCGGGTTCCCGACTAAGGTTTCGGCCTCGTCTTCGGCTGGGCGCGCCAGACAGGGACAGCAGACGGCACGCGACGCGATATGACCACTGAGGTGACCACAGACGGGTCACAGAGTGGGCACAACTCGATGACTCGCGGCGTTGGATGGGAGTGCGGGCCGTGGACGAGGGTGCGAACCCGGCGGGCACGACCGCCGACAGGCGTCCCGTCACGATAGCGGCGCTTTCAGAAGTCGGCGTCTGCCACATGGAGGCAGGTAAGGCCCAGCTCTCGCCACATCTTCACCACGCGGTTGCGGTCCTCCAGGACGCACAGGATGTCGGAAGGCTCGTAGTCGCGCTCGAACCACGCCCGCTTCAGGTCGTCGTCCGGCGTGCGGTCGTCGAACTCGCGCATCACGAGACGGTCGTATGGGACGCCGTACCGCTCGAGCCACTTCTCCGTGACCGCGCGGGTGTCGTCGCGCCTGCCGGTGATTATGTGGATATCGTGGCCGGCGCCTTTCAGCGCCCTTACGACCTCGATCACCGCGTAGATCGGGTCGTCGTCGCCCGCGGCAGCGAAGAACGAGTCGTAGTCGCGGGGTCTGCTTTTCACGAAGCGTTCGCGGTGCGTCGTGTCCGAGAGTGTGCCGTCGAGGTCGCAGAGGACGATCTTGGCCATGCAGACGAGTCTAGGACGGTTGTCGCCCCCGCTGACGTGGACTGCCATCGGCCCGGTCTATCATTGCCGGGTGAGCGATGCCAACGCGATCGTAGCGGAGCAGGGGCGGCCGGATTCGGGGCGGCCGGTGCCCGCGGATGAGGTCTTGGGCACCTGCCCGTATCACGGCGCCGCCGTGAGGCGTAGCCGGCCGCCCGCAGGGGAAGAGGCGGCGACCGGCTCCCGAGCGCCGCAGTGCGGGGCGGCACCAAGGGCGAGTTACGGGCGCGGCGGCAGGGCAGGGTCGCGCGAGCGGACCGTCATCTCGGGCATGGCGGACGCCAGGCGCGTCCTGAAGGCCGCGGATATCGCCAAACAGGACGGTTTCGGAATCCGTGAGGCGGCGCGGTCGCCGTTGAGGATCAAACCGCCGGTTCTGTGGCAGGACGGCGCAGAGCACAAGGCGCAGCGCACGGCGATCGCGCACTTCTTCACGCCCATGGCCGCCAAGCAGCGCTACCGCCCCGTGATCGAACGGGCCGCTGGCGACCTGCTGCGGGAGCTGAGGAGCGACGGGCAGGTCGAGCTGACCGACATGGCGATGCGGCTCGCCGTAGACGTAGCCGCACAGGTCGTGGGGCTCACCGACAGCACCCGCCCCGGCATGCACCGCAGGATAGACGCGTTCATCGCGCTCGGGCCCTCGACGCCGTCGTGGCGGCCGCGCGCGATGCTGCGGTTCCTGAGGCTCCAGAAGGGGATCGCCGATTTCTTCCGCCTCGACGTGAGGCCGGCGATCGCCGCGAGGCGCGCCGACCCGCGTGACGACGTCATCTCGCACCTCATGGCGCAGGGCGCGACCGAGAAGGACATCCTTATCGAGGCGATAACGTACGGCGCGGCCGGCATGGTGACCACACGCGAGTTCATAGCCATGGCGGCGTGGCATCTCATCGAGCACGACGACCTGAGGCGGCGCTACCTGGCAGGCGACGAGCGGGAGCGCCACGGCGTCCTTTCCGAGATCATCAGGCTGGAGCCCGTGGTCGGCCGGCTGTTCAGGCGGTTGGAAGGCGACCTGGGCCTTGGTGGCGGGGTGCTGTCGTCAGGAACGCGTGTTGCCGTCGATGTCCGTGGCGCGAACGCCGACCCGGACGCCGTCGGACCGCACCCAACGTGCCTCGACCCGGATCGTGCGGTGCTCGCGAAGGGTGTGCAGGGATACGGCCTTTCGTTCGGCGACGGGCCGCACCGTTGCCCCGGCAGCTTCCTGGCCCTGGAGGAGGCCGACGTGTTCCTCAGCGGGCTGCTGGCCATCGAGGGCCTGCGCCTGTCCCGACCCCCGACGCTTACCTTCAACGACCTGATTCAGGGGTACGAGCTCCGCGACATGTGGATCGAGGTGCCGGAGCGGTAACGTCTGTCGCATGACGGTTGATGGCGGTTCCAACGAGCTGGGGGCTGCAAGGGCCGGCGACGAAGCGCGCGACGAAGCGACCCGCGAACAAGTGCACGAGGTCGAGTACGTGGCGCCGCTTCCCGCGCATGTCGACAAGAACGAGCGGTACATGGAGCTGCGGCGCTACGTCGACGCGTTGACGGAGGGCGAGACCGACTGGCTCGCCAACCTGTCCAACGTGGCAGCGGCCGTCTACGACCATGTGCTTGGCGTGAACTGGGCGGGCTTCTACCTGTTGAAGGAAGGTGAGCTCGTCCTGGGACCGTTCCAGGGCCGCCCAGCGTGCGTGCGCATACGGGTGGGACGCGGCGTCTGCGGGACCGCGGTGTCGGAGAGGCGCACCCAGGTGGTGCCGGACGTTCACGCCTTCCCGGGGCACATAGCGTGCGACGCGCGCTCGCGTTCCGAGATAGTCGTGCCCATCGTCGCGGGTGGCGAGGTCGTTGGCGTGCTTGACATCGACTCGCCGAACCTGCGCAACTTCGACATAGAGGACAGGAGGGCGCTCGAGACGATCGTCGCCGACATCGTCCCGCGCGTCGACTGGACAGCGGCCAGGCGCGTCTAGGGCTGGCGGTTCCGGCGCCGGCCTAAGCGGCTACCTCGGCCTGCGGCGCCTCGAACTGCGACCTGTACAGGTCGGCGTACGCTCCCCCTGCTGCCAGCAGCTCATCGTGCGATCCGCGCTCGACTATGCGTCCGTCCTCCATGACGATGATCACGTCGGCGCCTGTGATCGTTGACAGGCGGTGGGCGATGACGAAGCTCGTCCTGTCACCTCTGAGCGTCTGCATCGCCTTCTGGATCAGCAGCTCGGTGCGGGTATCGACGGAGCTGGTCGCCTCGTCGAGGATCATTATCGGAGGGTCGGCGAGCAGGGCGCGGGCGATGGTAAGCAGTTGCTTTTCGCCGACGCTTATCGTCCCGCCCTCGTCGTCGACGATCGTGTCGTAACCGTCCGGCAGGCTGTGCACGAAGCGGTCGACGTAAGCTGCCCGCGCGGCGTTCATGATGTCGGCCTCAGAGGCGCCGGGCCTGCCGTACGCGATGTTCTCGCGGATCGTGCCCTTGAACAGCCACGTGTCCTGAAGGACCATGCCGACGTTCCTCCGCAGCTCCTGCCTCGGCATCTTGGATATGTCCTTGCCGTCCAGCAGTATCTGGCCGCCGTCGAGCTCGTAGAAGCGCATTATCAGGTTGACGAGGGTCGTCTTGCCTGCGCCCGTGTGGCCGACTATCGCGACCGTCTGGCCGGGCTCTACGACGAGGTCGAGGTCCTCGATGAGCGGCCTCTCCTCCTCGTAGCGGAACGATACGTCCCTGAACTCCACCCGGCCGCGTACGCGGGTTCCCAACGTCTCGAGGGCGACGTCCTCTGCCTCCTCCTCTGCGTCGAGCAGCTCGAAGACGCGCTCGGCCGACGCGACGCCCGACTGGAGGAGGTTCACCATCGAAGCGAGCTGCGTTATGGGCTGCGAGAACTGCCGTGCGTACTGGATGAAGGCCTGCACGTCCCCGAGGCTTATCGTGCCGGAAGCCACCCTCAGGCCGCCGATGACGGCGATCGCAGCGTAGTTGAGGTTCCCGATGAACATCGAGATCGGCATGATCATGCCGGAGAGGAACTGGGCCCTGAAGCTGGAGCGGAACAGCTCGTCGTTGTGCCCTTCGAACGCCTCGACGACCTCCCGCTTGCGGCCGAAAACCTTCACGACGTCGTGGCCCGTGAACGCCTCCTCAACTTGGCCGTTAAGCGTCCCGGTCGAGCGCCACTGCTCGACGAACTGCTTGCGCGACCTGCTCATGACGAGGCCGGCCAACACCATCGTCGCCGGGATGCTCAGGAGCGCGACGAGCGAGAGGACGGGCGAGATCGAGAACATCATCACCAGAACGAAGACAACTGTCAGCAGGGCGGTAAGCGCCTGCTGCATCGTCTGCTGCAACGTCTGCGAGACGTTGTCTATGTCGTTGGTGACGCGCGACAGGAGCTCGCCGCGCGGCTGCATGTCGAAGTACCTGAGAGGCAGCAGGTTGAGCTTGTCCTCGACGTCGGCGCGCAGCTTGAACACGACGCGCTGAACCACCTCGTTGAGGAGCAGGCCCTGCAGGAACATGAACAGGGCAGACACCGCGTAGATGGCGACAGCCAGCATCAGCGCGTTCCCTACGGCCACGAAGTCGACACCGACGCCCGGCGTGAACTCGACGCCCGACAGCATCGCTGCGATCTGGTCCTGACCGGCGGCGCGCGCACCCGCAACCGCCTGCTCCCGCGTGATGCCCTCAGGCAGCTGAGAGCCGATGATGCCGCCGAAGATGAGGTCGGTCGCCCGGCCGAGAACGCGGGGGCCGACGGCCGCGAGCATCACGGCCAGGACCGCGAGCGCGATGACTCCTGCGACCGCCAGCCTCTGCGGCGCGAGGCGCGCCATGAGGCGGCGCGCCGATGGCCCGAACGACTCGGCCTTGCCGCCGACCATGCCGCCGCCGAACGGGTGGCTGGTCCTGACGCGCTCCGTCTCCTTGAGCTTGCCGCCCCGCTTGCCCCCGGCGGCCGGAGCCGCTCCGGATGGCGGCGCCACCGGCGCCGTGCCGCCCGGCTTGCCGCGCGGGCCCGTGACGGGGGCGCCCGAGCGCTCGTCTTCCGGCATCAGGCGGCCTCCTCCTGGTGCTGCGATTCCTCTATCTCACGGTAGGTGGCAGAGGTCCTCAGCAGCTCTTCGTGGGTGCCGTGCCCAACGACGCGGCCGTCCTCGAGCACGAGGATCTGGTCAGCGTCCTGGATCGTGCTCACGCGCTGGGCGACGATCACGGTGATGGCGTCACGCGTCTGCGGTCGCAGGGCGGCGCGTAGCCGGGCGTCTGTGGCGACGTCAAGCGCAGAGAACGAATCGTCGAACACGTAGACTTCCGGCCGCTTGATGAGCGCTCTCGCGATGGCGAGGCGCTGGCGCTGGCCGCCGGAGACGTTCGTACCCCCCTGTGAGATAGGCGCGTCCAGGCCCTCGGGCATGTCCTCGACGAAGCCCTTTGCCTGAGCGATTTCGAGCGCACGCCACATCTGCTCCTCCGTGGCGTCTGGCTTGCCGTAACGGAGGTTGGAGGCGATGGTGCCTGAGAAGAGGTACGCCTTCTGTGGCACCAGCCCTATCTGCGCCCACAGCGCCTCCGGCTCGTAGTCGCGCACGTCGACGCCGTGCAGCTTGACCGCGCCGTCCGTGACGTCGAAGAGCCTTGGTATCAGGCCGACCAACGTCGTCTTGCCTGCCCCTGTCGACCCGATCACGGCAAGCGTCTGGCCCGGGGAGACGGAGAAGCTGACGTCCTTCAGGACGGGGTGATCTGCGCCCGGGTAGGAGAACGAGACGCGCTCGAAGTCGAGGCCACGCCGGGCCCCGGGCGGCGGTGCAGCTACGCCCCTCTCCGGCGGCACGACCGAGGAGTCGGTGTCGAGCACCTCGACGATGCGGTCGGCGGACACGGCCGCCCGCGGCAACAGCATGAATACGAACGTAGACATCATCACCGAGATGAGGATCTGCATCAGATAGCTCAGGAACGCCGTGAGGGAACCGATCTCCATCGCGCCGTCGGCGACACGCAGCCCACCGAACCAGAGCACGGCGACAGACGAGAGGTTGAGGACGATGTTGACGACGGGGAAGAGGCCTGAGAGCCAGCGGCCGACGAAGAGGGCTGCGTCTGTCAGCTCACGGTTCGCCTGCTCGAAGCGCTCGCGCTCGACCTCCTCGCGCACGAAAGCGCGCACGACCCGGATGCCGCTGATCTGGGCTCGCATCACCTCATTGACGCGGTCTATGCGCTTCTGGATCGCACGGAAGCCTGGGACCATGCGCATGGCGATGAGCCCGACGGAGACGCCCAGTACGGGCACGGCCACCGCCACGAGCCACGACAGGCCGATGTCCTCGCGCAGGGCCATGATTATGCCGCCGACCATCATTATCGGCGCGGAGAGCAGGAGCGTGAACGACATGAGCAGCGTCATCTGCACCTGCTGAACGTCGTTCGTGTTGCGGGTTATCAGCGACGGGGCCCCGAACCTCGCCACCTCACGCGAGGAGAAGTCGGCGACCTTGCCGAAGAAGGCTGAGCGGACGTCGCGACCGAACCCCATCGCGGTGCGCGCGCCAAGGTAGACCGCGACTATCGTCACGGCGACGTTGACAAGCGAGACGCCGAGCATCAGCGCCCCCTGCCGCAGGATGTAGTCTGTGTCGCCCAGAACGACGCCCTTGTCGATGATGTCTGCGTTGATGCTGGGCAGGAGCAGCGCCGTAAGCGTGGCTATCAGCTGAAGGCCGGCGACAACTGCTATCACGCCCCTGTACGGTGAGGCGAAGCGTCCGATCAGTCGCAAGAGGGCTCTGAGAGGCATGGCAGGCTCCCTCCGTGGAGACAAGGAAGGGAGTATACGCCCATGCCTTCTCGGGCGCCAATCGAGCCGCGGCGCCCGAGGCGGAGGGTCTCGGCCCCACGCCGCGCGGTGCTACGATCCAGCGCCATGAGCTTCCCCGTCGCCCTTCTCCAGGTGGCGCTGCGCTCGGACGACCTCGCGGCCTCTCAGGCGTTCTACCAGGACATCCTCGGCGCAGGGCCCGCGGGACGCTTCGAGCCCCCTGGGCTGCTCTTCTTCCGCCTTGGCGACGTGCGGCTACTGCTGGAGCGCGGAGCGCCACAGGGGCTCATCTACCTGCGGGTACGGGACCTGGAGGCGACGGTCGAGCGTCTGCGCTCAGGAGGCGTGAAGATCGAGAGCGAGCCGCATACGATCTTCACTCACGTGGACGACGCGCTGGGACCGGCAGGCCACGCCGAACGGCACGCCTTCGTGCGAGACCCGAGCGACAACCTCGTGGGCTTGGTGGAGCTGGTCCCCGTTGGCGCAACGGGCTGAGCCCCACTGTGGGGCCGGCGGTTGGGCCCACCACGCTGCGAGCCGGCCATGCCCCGGGTGGGCAGCGTGGTCTCTCAACCTTCGTCAGGGGTGAGAGCCCGAGGAGCGAACCTGGCGAGCAGCCTGCGGAGCGTGTTGACGTTACGGGCCGTCGCCTCGACGCCGAGTCGCCTCTCGACGAGCGCGTTCGACAGCCGGGCGTCGTGCGACGTCGTGGCGAACCCCATGATGGCGGCTCCTTCGACCAGGCGTAAGGCGTCTGGCGAGAAGTCGTCTCGCGCCAGTAGGTCGAGACCCTCGGGGTCGGGATCGCCGTCCCACATCGAGACGTACACGGGCGCCATGCCCGTCGGAGAGAACGGGTCTGCCTCCAGGTGATGTCCGAGGCGCCCGGGCCGCCTAAGCACCACCGCGGTGCGCACGCCGAACTCCGCGTCTATGAGGTCGACGAGACGCTCCCGCAGGTCGTTGGTCGCTGGAGCCATGTCATGGAAGATCACGTTGCCGCTGGCCAGCATGTACTTCGCTGGCGGGAACCCGGCCGTCTCCAGCGCAGCCATGAGCCGCGCCATGGGCACCTTGTTGTGCTTTCCTAGGTTGACGGCGCGCAGGAACGCGAAGAGGACGCGTCCCTCTCCCGGCCCTGCGCTCACGTCAGGTGACGCAAGAAGGTATCGGTGTGCGGCATGCCGTTGCGCGCGGCAGCGTCGCGGACCTGCTTCGAGTCGTACGTCACCCGCCTCAGGTGCAGGTTCGGCTGACCGTCGACGACCTGCAAGAGTGCGTACTCGGCGACGGGCGGCTGCTCAACGTCGTCTTCCAGGCGGTAGTAGGCCATGCCGACGCTGCCGGGGTTCGCCACGACAGAGCGCAGGTAGCCGCGCGCGAACTGGTGATGGACGTGTGCTCCCAGGAACAGGTCGGCCTCGAACCCGGAGAAGTGCTCGCGCAACTCCTCGGCAGTGGTGGACGGCGTTATGGGGTCGTCGAAGCTCCGGGGCGAGCCGTGGTAGGCGAGGACCGTGCAACCGCCGAACTCCAGCTCGAGGTACGGGCTGAAGCCGCGCACCCAGTCGCGGTCCTCTTCGGTGAGGCGGGACGCGCACCATGCCTCGACGTCGAGGAACTTCGGCGTGAGCTCGTTCGCGTTCGGGACGTCCTCCGGCCGCCGCGGATGGATCAGGTAGGAGTCTGTGTTCCCCATCACCGTCAGCGGCTCCAGCGACCTGAGCCTGGCAAGCGTGGCGGACGGCTCGGGTCCCATGTTCGCGAGGTCGCCGAGGCACAGGACCTCGTCTATGTCGAAGCGCAGCATGTCAGCGATGACGGCCTCCAACGCCGCTAGGTTGCCGTGCACGTCGGCGAGGACCGCGATCAGGGGCGGTCTATGAGCATTGGCAGCGGGTCTATCGCGTTCCACTCGCAGAGGTCGTCCTCTTCTCCGACGTAGACGCCGAAGTGCAGGTGCGTAGGCGTCGTGGCGGCGTTACCGTCGTTACCAACGTAGCCCAACAGGTCGCCTGCCGCCACGGCCTGGCCCTCTACCAGGCTCTCCGCGACGCCTTCGAGGTGCGTGTAGTAGTAGCGCACGCCCCCGTCGCCGATCACCGTGACGGAGAGCCCTCCCAGCGTCAGGTCTGTAATGCGGTACACGAAGCCGGGGGCGGCGGAGACGACAGGTGTCCAGCGTGGGGCGAAGATGTCTATGCCCTCGTGCGACCTGTCCCAGCGAGGCGCCCCGAAGGTCTCGGCTACCTGGTCGACGCTCACGCCGTCGACGGGCATGAGGAGTCGCGCGGCGGGCTCGGGCCCGACGCGGGCCAGGAAGGCGGGGAAGAACTGCCTGTAGCGCGCGCGGCTCTCGAAGCGCAACCGCTCGGCGTCGGTCCGCGGCGCGGGCGGCGGCCCGTCATCGTCAGCGTCGCGAGCGGGGCACACGTAGTCGTGCAGCTCCGGCCGGAGGTCCTGATATGCCGGGTCGGGCGGCGCCTGCGCGGCCACCCTGATCACAACCGCCATCAACGCCGCTGCGAGGAGGCGAACGGCGCGCATGCAACGAAAGTAGCCGCTCATGCGGCGTTCCGGATGAGCGCTATGCCTCTGCCGGCCGCTGTCTCGAGCGGTGCTCCCTCACCTTCGCCCTGTTGCCGCAGACCTTCATGCTGCACCAGGTGCCGGAGCGGTTCTTCGACGCGTCGTAGAAGGCCCACCGGCACGTGTCCGCTGCGCATATCTTCAGCCGCGCCCACGTGCCATCGAGCATCGCAGTATGCGCGGCCGCGAGCAGCCTTCCGAGGGCAGACCAGACGTCCGTTCCCGGCGCATCGAGGACCAGCCGCCCGTGGCTGTCGGTGCTCAACTGGAGGTCGGCTCGCTCTCCCACCTCGTCAAGCACCGCGAGGGCGGACGCGTCAGACTCGCCGCCCTCGGTCAACACCGTCCGCAGCGCTTCCCTGAAACGGGTCGCCTCGAGCCTTTCCTCCTTGCTCAGGCCAACGCCCTTGTCCAGCTCGCAATGCGTGCGCAGCCATCTCTCCAGTTCCGACGCGTCCGCGAAGCGGTCACGCCCGCTCTCGACGTCCAACGTGTTGACGAAAGCCTGTACGAAGCGCAGGTCTCCCGGCGCCGGCTTGCTCTCCTTCGGAAGTAGCTCTGCAGCTCTCATGCCACGCCCCTAACCGACACCAGTCTAGCATCTTGACTGGTTACTGAAACCGGTGTAATCTCTTGACGGGTTACGCGTGGACCGGGCACCAGCATAGGCCCGGTGAGAGGAAGACCCAGATGTTCAGGCCGCTTGGTTACGTAGAGAGGTTCATGTGGGACCGTCAGCGTGAGTTGCTGGCGGAGGCTGAGAAGCGGTCAGCGGTGCGGCTGGCGCGCGTCGGCCATCCGCTCGGGTCTGACCGGTCTTCGGTCAGGGAACGCACGCTCCTCACGACGGCCGCGAGGCCCGGAGCGGCCCTCGTGTTTCAGCCGCGGTCGCCAGCCGAGCTCGTTTCCGAATGCGCAGAGAAGGTAGCGGCGTGGCGGCTTGCGGCGGCGCGCTTCGGCCGCTCGCTCATCTCCGTCGGCCGGCGCCTCGAACAGGTGGGTAAGGCCGTCTGACCCTAGCCGGCGCGCGTCGTCCACACGCCAGACGACCCGCGCCGGTGACTGCCGACGATGTGGGTGTCCACCACCCCGATAGCCTCCATCAGCGCGAACATGGTCGTAGGGCCGACGAAGGCGAAGCCGCGGCGCTTCAGCTCTCGCGAGAGGGCGACAGACTCCGGCGACGACGTCGGGACCTCGGCCAGGGACCGTGGCTCCGGCGTGCTCTCCGGCGCGAACGACCAGACAAGGTCGGCCAGTCCGCCTTCCTCCCTCAGGCGCAGGGTCGCGATGGCGTTGGCGATCGTCGCCTCGACCTTCCGCTTGTTCCTCACTATGCCGGCATCCGCCATCAGGCGGTCGACGTCGCTCCCGTCGTAGGTGGCGACCCGGTCGACGTCGAAGTAGTCGAACGCCCGCCTGAAAGCCTCACGCTTCCTGAGGATCGTGGCCCACGAGAGGCCCGCTTGGAACGCTTCGAGGCTGAGACGCTCGAACACGCCGCGCTCGTCGCGCACCGGCATGCCCCACTCCGTGTCGTAGTACTCGCGTAGCAAGGGGTCGACCGACGCCCACCCTGGCCTGGCGAGCCCGTCCTCGCCGACGACTAGCCCGGATCCAGCAGGCTCGGGCCGAGTGTCGGTCACGCAGGCTCGGGAGCGACGTTGTCGAACGTCCGCCTCAGTTCCAACACCGGTATGAACGCGGAAGCCACCAGCACGACGACAAGGATGAAGAACACATAGCGGTAGACCGTCGTGACCGCCTGGGCGAACGTCAACTTGACGCCCGCCTCAACGGACTCGAGCATAGTGGCGGCCTGCGCGTCGAAGGTCTCTGTCAGCTCGTCGGCGAGTGCGGCGCGCTCCGATGGCGTCGTTGCGGCGTCGACGCGGGCGGCGATCGCCTGCGCTGCCTCGCCGGGCACGCCGGCGCCTACGAGCACGTCACGGGCGGCCGCCGCGTCCCCTGCGGTCACGGCCACGACGAGATCGTCACGGGTCTCCTCGATGGACGCTCGTATGCCGGACATCAGGTCGCCCGCCGCGCTCACGCCTTCGCCGCTCGCTTGGGCCTGCGGCGCGGCGCTCACATCACCCAGGTTCGCGGCGAAGCCTGCCGCCAGCGAGGTCGCCAGCACCGTGCCCAGCACCGCGGTGCCGATAGCGCCCCCTATCTGCCTGAAGAACTGTGTCGCGCTCGTCGCCTGGCCTATCCGCCTCACGTCGACGGCGTTCTGCACGGCGAGCGTGTAGAGGGGAAGCGCCGGCCCCACGCCTAGGCCGGTGATCACCATGTACACGGTCACGCGGCCGAGCGTGGCATCGACGTCGAGCAGCGACATCAGCAGCACGCCCGTCGCGAAGATGGCGCCGCCGACCAGCATGAGGAGCCGGTAGCGGCCGACGTACGAGACCAGCTGCCCCCCAGCGATGGCTCCGGCCGTCACGCCGAGCGACAGTGGGATGAGCGCCAGCCCTGCACCGGTGGCAGACACCCCGATAACGTTCACGACGAAGAGGGGGAGGAACGCGACGGTGCACAGGAACGCCGCGCCGTGGAAGAGCACAGCGAGGTTGGCCACCCTGAAGACCCTGTTGCGGAAGAGGCTCAGGTCGAGGATGGGGTCTTCGCTCCGCAGCGAGCGCCACACGAAGAGGATCAGGACGACGACGGAAGCGGCGAGCATACCGACCGTCACGGGGGAGCCCCACGGGTACACGCCGCGGTCGAGCTGCAGCGCGATTGTCAGCGGGACCAGACCACAGATGAGGAGCACCGCGGAGAGCACGTCCAACCGCCCGCGGCCGACCGGCGGTCTTAGCGGTGGCATGCGCGTGGCTATGAACCATATGGCGATCGCGCCGAACGGCACGTTGACGTAGAAGACCCAGCGCCAGCCTGCGACGCCGGGGATGATGCCTCCTGCGTTGTCCGTCAGGAAGCCGCCGAGCAGGGGGCCGAGGATGCTGGCCACGCCGAACACGGCGCTCACGTACCCCTGGTACTTGCCGCGGACGGCGGGCGGGAAGAGGTCGGCGATGATTATGAAAGCCAGGCTGAAGAGCCCGGCGGCGCCGACGCCCTGGACGGCACGGAAGACGATCAGCTGGTTCATAGCGTCGCCGAGCAGGGGCAGCGGACCCAACTCCCCGGCGATGCCGCACAGGAACGAGCCGGCGAGGAAGACGCTGACCGCTACCAGCTCTATCGCCTTGCGGGAGAACATGTCTGCGAGCTTGCCGACGACAGGCACCAGCACCGTCGACGCGACGAGGTAGGCCGTGAAGACCCAGGCGTAGCGCTCGAGGCCACCCAGGTCCTCGACGATGCGCGGCAGAGCGGTAGCGACAATCGTCTGGTCGAGAGCCCCGAGGAACATCGCGAGGAGGATCCCGGCGAACGTGAGGTTGCGGTCCCGGTCGGAAAGCGTCACGGCGTCAAAGGATACGCCCCACCGGCGGAGTCGTCACCCTCACCGCGGGACATCAGGCTCTAATCGGTCTCCGATTGGATGCCCTAGAGTGGGATCCCGCTCGTGCCGGCCGCGATCGCGGCCCCGGAACGGCGGCGACATGAGGAGGTGCGAGTATGGCCGAGGTCGTGGCTACGACGTGTCCCGTGTGTGGCGGAATAGTCGACATCGACGACGTGGCGGTGGGAGTCACATCCGACTGCCCAGACTGCGGCACGCTTCTCGAGGTCGCAACCGTGGAGCCGCTGACACTGAGGGAGACAGGGGACCCGGACGTCGTGCCGTTCCCGGACGAAGACGAGTACGCCTAGGCGACGTGCGAGCTTAGGCGCGGTGGTGCGCCGCTGGTATCGTCTCTGACGCGAGGTCGCCCTCCCTGCTGGGGACAGGCGACCCCCTGGAGGTACCAGCAGTGAAGGTCAACGAAGTCCGCACCTACCGCTCCGCCGAGGAGCTGCCGCGCGAGGACCAGCTCGCCTGGAAGCTGGCGGCTGTCGCCACTGATCCGGTCCCGCTGGATGCCGACGTCGTCGAGATGATCGGCAACCGCATCGTGGACAACGCCGCCGTGGCGGTCGCGAGCCTCGCGAGGCGGCCCGTGAGGGCCGCGCGCGCCCAGGCCCAGGCCCACCCAAGGCACCCTGGGGCGGCGGTGTTCGGGCTGCCGAGCGGCGACACGCTCTCACCGGAGTGGGCGGCATGGGCGAACGGCGTGGCGGTCAGGGAGCTCGACTTCCACGACACTTTCCTGGCTGCCGACTACTCGCACCCCGGCGACAACATCCCCGCGATACTCGCCGTGGCGCAGACGAAGGGCATGGGAGGCGCCGCGCTGGCACGCGGCATCGCCGCCGGCTACGAGCTCCAGGTCGACCTCGTCAAGGGCATATGCCTCCACGAGCACAAGATCGACCACATCGCCCACCTCGGGCCTTCGGCAGCAGGGGGCATCGCCGCGCTGCTCGGTCTGCCGACCGAGACCGCGTACCAGGCGATCCAACAGGCGCTGCACGTCACCACGACGACGCGCCAGTCGCGCAAGGGCGAGATCTCGAGCTGGAAGGCGTTCGCGCCGGCGTTCGCCGGCAAGATGGCGATAGAGGCCGTCGACCGCGCCATGCGCGGTGAGGGTTCGCCGTCACCCATATACGAGGGTGAGGACGGCGTGATCGCCTGGCTCCTGTCGGGGCCGGACGCGCGCTACGAGGTGCCGCTGCCGGAGCCGGGCGAGCCCAAGCGCGCGATAATGGAGACCTACACGAAGGAGCACTCGGCCGAGTACCAGAGCCAGGCGCTGATAGACCTGGCGCGGCGGATGGGAGCGAAGATCGAGGACTCCGACGCTGTCGAGTCGATAGTCATCCACACGAGCCATCACACGCACTACGTCATAGGCACGGGCTCGAACGATCCGCAGAAGTTCGACCCGGAGGCGAGCCGCGAGACTCTCGACCACTCGATCATGTACATCTTCGCCGTCGCCCTGCAGGACAGGGGTTGGCATCACGAGGAAAGCTACGCGCCCGAGCGCGCGCGGAGGCCTGACACGGTGCGGCTCTGGCGCAAGGTGAGCACCGTCGAGGACCCGGAGTGGACTAGGCGTTACCACTCGACCGACCCCGCCCAGAAGGCGTTCGGCGGTCGCGTGGTGATCACGTTCGTGGACGGGTCGGTCATGGAGGACGAGATCGCCGTCGCAGACGCGCACCCGCTGGGCGCGAGGCCCTTCGAGCGCGAGCAGTACGTGGAGAAGTTCAGGACGTTGGCTAGTGGTATCGTCGAGCCGGACGAACAGGACAGGTTCCTGTCCCTGACGGAACGCATCGGTGAACTGACCCCGGACGATGTGGCCCAGCTCAACGTAGTCGTGAGCGCAGACCGACTTGGTCCGGACGTACCGCCCGGCATCTTCTGAGCAGCACCGAGCGCCAACAGTCGACCGCGGCTCGTGTCCCGCTACCCGGGCCGTGCCGCGGGCAGGGAGGTAGGACATGGCTCAGGACGCAGCGCCCGACGCGGCGAAGCCGAAGCCCAAGAAGTCCGTAGCGCTATCCGGCGTGCCCGCCGGCAACACCGCTCTGTCGACGGTCGGCGCCAGCGGCGACGAGCTGCGCTACCGGGGCTACGACATACGCGAGCTGGCGGAGGGCGCGGAGTTCGAGGAGGTAGCGCACCTGCTCGTCCACGGCGAGCTGCCTGACGAGGCTCAGCTGAGGGCATACAAGCAGAAGCTGAGGCGCCTACGCGGTCTGCCGGCCGCAGTCAGGACCGTGCTCGAGGCCACGCCAGCTGCTGCCCACCCGATGGACGTGTTGCGGAGCGGCGTCTCCGCACTCGGCACCGTGCTGCCCGAGGGGCACGCTCACGACGATGCGGGAGCGAGAGACATCGCCGACCGCCTCATCGCGTCGCTGGGGTCCATGCTGCTCTACTGGTACCACTGGACGCACAAGGGCGAGCTCATCGACGTCGAGTCGGAAGACGACTCTGTCGGAGGGCACTTCCTGCGGTTGCTGCACGGCCAGGAGCCGAAGCCCGAGTGGGTGCGGGCGATGCACCTCTCGCTGATCCTCTACGCCGAGCACGAGTTCAACGCCTCGACCTTCGCCTGCCGCATAGTCGCCGGCACCGGCTCGGACGTCTACTCGGCGGTGTGCGGCGGCATCGGCGCCCTGCGGGGGCCCAAGCACGGCGGAGCGAACGAGGTCGCGTACGAGATCCAACGGCGCTACGCCTCACCGGAAGAGGCGGAGACCGACATCCGCGAGAGGCTCGAGAGGCGCGAGGTGATCATCGGCTTCGGGCATCCCGTCTACCGCGTAAGCGACCCGCGCAGCGACATAATCAAGCAGGCGGCAGAGGCCCTCTCGGAGCAGGCAGGTGACACCCGAACGTACGAGGTGGCGGAACGCATCGAAGAGACGATGATGGCCACCAAGCGGATGTTCCCCAACCTCGACTGGTTCTCGGCCGTCGCCTACGGGGTCATGGGGATCCCCACCTCGATGTTCACCCCGCTCTTCGTCATCGCCCGCACGGCCGGCTGGGTGGCGCACGTGATCGAGCAGCGCAACGACGGCACGATAATCAGGCCCTCGGCCAACTACGTCGGGCCGGGGGACCGCGACTTCGTGCCGCTGGGGATGCGGTGAGCCTGCCCGCTCTGCACGGGCAACTGCCCCTCCGGACGGACGCGCCCTGCTGCGCAGTGCACCGTTGATGCCGTACCTGGTGGGATCCGACCAAGTGGCGGAGCGCCCCGGCGCACGTTTCAGGAGCCTTCTCGAGCGTCCCGGCATCCTGCGGCTTCCCGGAGCCCACAACGGCGTGGCCGCGCTGCAGGCGAGGCGCGCCGGATTCGATGCCCTCTACCTCTCGGGCGGGGCGATGAGCGCCTCCATGGGCCTGCCCGACCTCGGCATCATCACCGTGGACGACGTCGTGTTCCACCTCAGGCAGGTGACGCGTGCCGGCCTCCCTGTGCTGGTCGACGGCGACACGGGGTACGGCGAGGCGCTCAACGTCATGAACATGGTCAGGGCGTTCGAGTCGGCCGGTGCCGCCGCCGTGCACATCGAGGACCAGATCCTCCCCAAGAAGTGCGGTCATCTGAACGACAAGCGCCTCGCGACGGCAGACGACATGGCGCTGAAGGTGGCGGCTGCCAGGAAGGCGAGCACCGACATCGTCATCGTCGCCCGCACTGACGCGGCGGCGAGCGAGG
Source organism: uncultured bacterium (assembly GCA_964565625.1). Classification (GTDB taxonomy): domain Bacteria; phylum Deinococcota; class Deinococci; order Deinococcales; family Trueperaceae; genus DASRWD01. The sequence continues at coordinate 3,648 of CAZMFX010000009.1, read as the reverse complement.
GCCTGGCCGGGGCCATCTCGCGGGCAGAGCGCTACGTCGAGGCGGGCGCGGAGGTGATCTTCCCCGAGGCGCTCACGAGCAAAGAGATGTTCGCCGAGGTCGCCAAGGCCCTTCCAGGCGTGCCGCTTCTCGCCAACATGACCGAGTTCGGCAGGACCCCGATGCTCAGCGCGCAGGAGTTCGAGGACCTGGGCTTCAAGATCGTCATCTGGCCGGTCAGCTCCCTGCGCGTCGCGAACAAGGCCCAGGCACGGCTCTACGAGACGCTCGCGCTCGAGGGTAGCGCCGAGAGCCTGCTCCCAGACATGCAGACGCGAGCCGAGCTGTACGAGGTCATAGACCTCGAGGCATACGAGGAGCTGGACGCGGCGATCGTCAAGACCGTGGTGCCCTGACCGGAGGAACAAGGGGACAACCACCGACCAAACGCCTACGAGCGGCGCCCTGGTGAGCTACCGTGCTATGCTGACTAGCATCTAACTAGTTGGGAGTTCTCGAGGATGCGAACGGTAGGGATATTCGACGCGAAGACCAATCTGTCGAGTCTCATAGACGCGGTAGGACGTGGCGAGTCGATAACCATCACGAAGCACGGTCGTCCGGTCGCACGCCTGGTCCCGCCGGACACCGTACGTCAGGAATCCGTAGAGAGCGTCCTCGATGAGTTGTTCCGGATAGCCGACGAGATAGGCGGCGAGAAGGTGGACGTCCTGGAACTGATCGCCGAGGGTCGCCGAGGGTGACTGCGTTCGTCATGGACGCTTCCATCGCGCTAGCAGCGGTCCTACCCGACGAGTCGAGTCAAGAGGCTCGCGCGATCTTCTCCCTGATGCGAGAAGCCACAGCCCTTGTGCCGCCGATCTGGGATCTCGAGGTGTCCAATAGCTTGGTCGTCGCCGAGAGGCGCGGGCGTCACGGTTCAAGGGCGACCGATCGACTCGTCCGACAGCTGTCGGCTCTCCCGGTCGTCGAACGGCAGGTCCCTGCCAGCTTGACGACTCTGGTTCGCGTCGCCAGGGAGCGCGGCCTCACCACCTACGCTGCGAGTTACCTCTTGTTGGCTTCCGTAGAAGGTGTGCCACTAGCCACACTTGACGAGAGGCTGCGAAGCGCAGCAGATGCGGCCGGTATAGACCTGATCAGGGCCTGAGTCACCAGGCACACGGTCACCGCGCCCAGGACGGCGTTCCCAACAGGCGGATCTCGACCTCGTCACCGGGCCGCACGTCGCCCGAGAGGTCCGGTACGTCCGCCAGCCAGGGCTCCTCGATCCCGTTTGCGCGAACGGTGTAGCGGCGGTAGGCGCCGAAGTACTCGACTCCTTCCACGCGGCCGCGGAGGGCTGACGCCTGCTTCTCTTCGCCGCGCGGACCTGACTGGCTCTCTTCTCCCACCACTATGAGAGCGACACGTTCGGGGCGCACGACGGCCAGCCCACGCGTCCCCGGCGCAGGGGTTTCGGCCCCAGGCAGCGCCAGCTCAAGCTCGCCTCCGCTCCAGCGGACCCTCAGCCGGCCGCTTCGAACGGACTCGAGCGCCTCCACCGGCAGCATGTTCGCCTGCCCTACGAACCTCGCGACGAACGCCGTTGCGGGAAGCCGGTAGACGTCCTCAGGGCTGCCCACCTGCTGCACCCTGCCCGCGTCCATGACCACGACGCGGTCGGAGAGCGACAGCGCCTCCTCCTGATCGTGAGTCACGTATATGGCGGTGACACCCAGGCGTCTCTGCAGCTCCTTGAGCTCGCTGCGCAGCCGTACCCGAAGCTGGGCGTCAAGGTTGGAGAGCGGCTCGTCGAGGAGGAGGACCTGCGGCTCGAGGACCATGACGCGGCCCAGCGCGACCCGCTGTTGCTGCCCGCCCGAGAGCTGGTGCGGGTAGCGCTCGCCAAGCCCAGCGAGGTCCAGGGCGGCAAGTGTGCGCGATACGCGCTCGTCCCGTTCGACGGGAGGAACCTTGCGGGCCCGCAGCCCGTACTCGACGTTGCGCCTTACGCTCAGGTGAGGGAAGAGCGCGTAGTCCTGGAACACCATCCCGACACCGCGCTTGTCCGGCGGGACGGAGGTGACGTCGCGGCCGCCGACGCCTACGGTGCCGGAGTCCGGCTCGACGAAGCCGGCGATCATGCGCAGCGCGGTCGTCTTGCCGCACCCGGACGGCCCGAGCAGGGTCGTGAAGCTCCCTGGGGCCACCTCGAGGTGCAGGTCGTCCACGGCCGTAGTGGCCCCGAAACGCTTCGTCAGGCCGCGCAGGGAGACGTGGCCCTTCCCCTCACCCGACACGCTGCGCTCAGCCACCTGCCCTGCCAGCCGCCGCCTCGAACGGCCGCATGCGCCCGCCCGTCGCGGCGTACGCGAGCGACAGCGCCGCCCCCGTCACGACGAGGAGCGCGGTGGCGAGGGCACATGCCCTTCCCCAGCGACCCTGGGCCGCCAGGTTGAGGATGTCGACGGACGCGAGGGGCGTGTCGAAGGAGACGAGGAATATCACCGTGCTGAGCGTACCCACGGCCTGCACGAACGTGAACGCGAACGCGGCTGCGATCGCTGGCCACAGCAGCGGAGCGATGACGGTGAAGAAGGTCCTGGTGCGGCTGGCTCCCAGGTTCGCGGCGCTCTCGTCGAGGCTGGGTCTCAGCTGCTGCAGGGAGGCGGCGAGGATCCGGTAGCCGACCGGCAGGTAGGACACGGCCATGGCGGCGACGATAAGCACCCCTGTCCCCGTCAGCTGGAACGGCTGGCGGTTGAAGACGAGGACGTACGCGACGCCCATGAGGGTGCCAGGAACCGCTGCCGGCAGCAGCGTCGCGAGGTCGAGGCCCCGGCGGACCGGCACGCGGGTCCGGTGCACGAGGTAAGCGGTGAGGGCCGCCACGACCGAGCCGACGACCGCCGCCAGCGCAGCGAACTTGACAGAGTTGAGAAGCGGGGCTGCGCGCGTCGTCACGTACCCGTAATGCTCCGCTGTGAGCGTGTAGTCGACGCCCCATATCCGCGTCAGCGAGCCGGCGACGATGACGCCCTGCGACGCCATGACGAAGAGCGTGACGAGCGCGCAGAGCACGAACAGCCCGGCTCTCAGACCCGCCGGCACGGGCGGTGCCGCCAGGCCGGAGCCTCGGCCACCGACCGAGTGGAAGCGCCCAGCCGTCGCCGCCTGAACACGCTGCTGGGCTGCGAAGAACAGCACTGCGGGCACGAGCAGCGTCAGCCCGAGCGCCGCGCTGGTGCCGACGCTCGCCCAGCCCGTCAGTTCGGTGTACACCTCCGTGGCCAGCACGCGGAACCTGCCGCCGACCAGCATCGGGTTGCCGAAGTCGCCGAGGACCCCGATGGCGATGAACAGGCCTGCAGCCAGTAGGCCGGGCGTCGCGAGCGGGAGGGTGACGGAGGCAAGCAGCCGCCAACGGCCGGCGCCGAGGCCGCGCGCCGCCTGCTCCAACCTGGCGTCGTGCGCCAGGAAGACGCCTCGCAGCACGAGGTAGGCAACGGGGAAGAAGGACAGAGTCTGCGCCAGCCACACGCCGTGCCAGCCGTATATCGACGTCTCGAGGCCGAGCAGGTGATACGTGAGAAGGCCCCTGCGTCCCAGTAGCAGGATGAAGGCAAGGCCGGAAACGAAAGACGGCGTGACGAGGAGCACGAGCGG
>CAZMFX010000008.1:0-37827 GCA_964565625.1 uncultured bacterium | reverse complement strand
GGCAGTACGGCGACCCCTTGGAACAGGCGTACCCGCTGAGCACCTGGCTCGTGGCCGCAGGCGTCGTGCTCGTCGTCGCGGCCGCGCTCGGGTGGCTCTACCGGCGCGGTCGCAGGCTGCAACCCACCATGCACCCGCTGGTGCTGGGCGCAGCTGCTGTCGGCGCCGTGGCCGCGATCCTCGCCCTCGCCGGCGTTTTCGACGCGCAGCTCTCCGCCAGGTGGCAGGGCTTCGGCATGCGGGCCATCGCGCTGTCCGTCCTGCTCGTGGTGATCATGATCTTCAAGCCGGCTGGCATCATGGGGCGGCGTGAGTTCGAGTGGACATGGCTGCTGCGCGACAAGGCCGACGTCCCCACGGACGAGGAGCGTGGCCAGGACGCTTGGCTCAACAGGGGTAAGAGCGATGGTGCGGTGGCTGCGGCAGAGGCGGGTGAGGAGTAGGCCGTGCTGAGGATCGAGGCCATAAACAAGGCGTTCGGCGGCCTGCAGGCGATCACCCAACTCTCCCTCGAGGTGAACGAGGGCGAGATCGTGAGCGTCATCGGGCCGAACGGCGCCGGCAAGACGACGCTCTTTAACCTGATAACCGGCGTCTACCGCCCTGACTCCGGCGAGATCCTCTTCGAGGGCAAGCGGATAAGCGGCCTGAAGCCGAACCAGATCGTGGACCTGGGCGTCGCCCGCACCTTCCAGAACCTCAGGCTCTTCAACAACCTCTCTGTGCTGCAGAACGTGCTCATAGCCCAGCACCACCGGCTCAGGACGACCTGGTTCGCCAGCGTCCTGCGCACCCCTGGTTACATGCGTCAGGAGCGCGAGATGCACGAGGTAGCTCTCGAGAAGCTCTCGTTCTTCGGGCCGCGGCTGATGTCGTTCAGGCTGGACCAGCCTGTCGAGGTGCTCTCATACGCGAACAGGCGCCGCACCGAGATGGCGCGTGCCATGGCGACGGGCGCCAGGCTGCTACTGCTGGACGAGCCGAGCGCAGGCATGAACCCGCGCGAGACCGCAGAGATCACCGAGATAATCAGGCGCATGCGCGATGACGGCGGGTACACGATCATGCTCGTCGAGCACAAGATGAGCCTGGTCAAGGACATAAGCGACCGCGTCGTCGTCCTCGACTACGGCCAGAAGCTGGCGGAGGGCTCTTACGCACAGGTCGTCAACGAGCCGGCGGTGATCGAGGCGTACCTCGGGAAGCGGGCGCAGGAAGAGGGCGCGCAGCTGACGGATGAGGCGTTGGAGACATGAGCTCTGAGGCGACGACCAGTGACCTCCAGGCGACCGCACAGGCCAACCCGGCGCGGCCTGGCGAGCGGGAGAAGCTGCTGGAGCTGAAAGGGGTGGACACCCACTACGGGCCCATCCAGGTCCTGCGCGACGTCGATATGGTGATCTACCCGGGCGAGATGGTCTGCCTGTTGGGCGGCAACGCGTCAGGCAAGAGCACGACCCTGAAGACCATCCTCGGCATCGTGCGCGTGAGCGAGGGCGAACTGTGGTACGGCGGCGAGCGCATAGACAACACGTCGACCGCCGAGCGGATCGCCAAGGGCATGGCCGTGGTGCCGGAGAACCGGCGGATCTTCCCCAAGCTCACGGTGCTCGAGAACCTCGACATGGGAGCGTACCTGCGCGACGACAAGGCTGGCATAGAGGAGGACCTCGATTACGTTTTCGGCCTCTTCCCGCGCCTTGGCGAGCGCCTGAACCAGCTGGGCGGGACCATGTCCGGCGGCGAGCAGCAGATGCTGGCGATGGGACGCGCGCTCATGAGCCGACCGCGCCTGATACTCATGGACGAGCCGTCCATGGGCCTCGCGCCGCTCTTCGTCGAGCGCATATTCGAGATCATCAAGCAGGTGAACGATCGCGGGATAAGCGTTTTCGTCGTAGAGCAGAACGCGAACATCGCGCTGTCGATAGCCGACAGGGGTTACGTGCTACAGACGGGCGAGGTGGTCCTCTCCGGCGCGGCCAGGGACCTGCTGCAGGACGAGGGCATGAAGCGCGCTTACCTGGGAGAGACCTGACCCGCGACCGCGGGTAAGCCGCGCCTAGATCGCGCGCGCCGCGGCGAGCCTGTCTGCGTTGCGCCTGAAGACGTGGGAGACGAGCAGGGCAGCGGGTAAGAGGAACGCGAAGCCGATGGCGAGCGCCGGCCCGATGCCTATGGCTTCCTGCAGGGCTCCGAACCCGATGTAGACGACGCCAGCCGTACCCCACGTGAAGCCCATCAGCAGGCCGGAAGCCGCCGCCACGTCGTCGGGAGCGAGGTCCTGCGCTGTGATTATCAGGAGTGGGATGCTCGCGTTCGTCAGCATCCCGCCGAGCGCGACGACGAGGAAGAAGGGCAGGGACGGGGCGTCGAGCCGCAGCGCCAGCAGCAGGACGGGCAGCGCCGCGAGCATGCACGTGACCATCAGCCGCAGGCGACCGACGCGGGGCTCGAGAAGGCCGGCCAAGATGCCACCGACGGACGCTGCACCCATGTAGAGCGAGAGGGTCAGGCCAATGACCGGCGCGTCGGGGGCGAAGCCGCGGACGTTGGCGAGGAACAGCGGCATGCCGTTGGTGAAGCTGATGAACGCCATCGCGCGCAGGATGCCGCCGAGCGCGAGCAGCCCGACGGGGCCCGCGATGAGGCTGAGGTCGAAGAGCTTCCGGTGCTGCGTCGGGCCGGCCGAGACGTCGCGCGGCGCGGTGAGCATCAGCAGGGCAAGCCCGAAGAGCACCCCGACGATCGAGAGCAGCGGAACGTACTGGGGGCCGAAGGTCCTCACGACCCACAAGACCAGCACCGGCATGAGAGCAGAGCCGAACGACCCGCCAGCTGCGAAGAGGCTCATGCTCAGGCTCCTGCGAGCTCCCGTGTCGCGGGCCATCGCGGCCGCGGCGGGATGGAATATCGCCGACCCGAGGCCGCCGACCGTGAGCACGAAGAGCAGGCTGAGGAAGCTGGGCGCGACGGAGATGAAGCCCATCAGCACCGAGCCGACGATCAGGCCGAGAGCCGCGGACTTGCGCCTGCCCCAGCGATCTACGAACCCGCCGAAGACCGGCTGCAGCACGTTGGAAGAGATAGACACGACGGCTACGGCCACCGCCAGGACCGCTTCGCCGAGGCCGAGACGGGACTGGATGGATGGCAGGAAGACCGGCAGGACGTTCGCGAACGCGTCGTTCGCCGAGTGCGAGAGAGTCAGCAGGAACGTGAGGCTCAGGCCGCTCAGGGTGGCCCGGCGGAGCGGCGTGGTCACTGTGGCAGACGGTACCAAGCCGGAAGCATGTTTGGCGCGCGGTCCCGAGCGTCCGGACGGGCACCGCCGCCGCTGACATAGACTGCGAGCCGGACATGCCTCTGTCACGCATCCTGCTTGTCGTAGTGCTGGCTGCCGTCGGCGGTCTGCTCCTCTACAGGGCGACGATCGGCGGCGGCCCCATCATGTACTTCCTCGCCGCCGTCTTCCTCGGCATGGCCTTCGCCGCCATGCAGCGGGAACGCCGGCCTCCCGGGTCCTGATGGTGCAGACCCTGGGCAGCGGCGTGGCCCGCCTCGCCGCGCTCGCCTACCGCAGCGCGCTCATGCCGCCGCCCGCGCAGCCGGGTCGCCTGCTCCTCTCGGAGGGCGTGCGACCGGGCTCCTGGCGGCTGGGCGCGTTCGACGTAGTGCTCGAACCCTCGCGCCTCGTGCTGCGGCACCCCGCGGCTCCGGCCGGCATCGCCATGGCGTCCCGCGGCGCGTTCGCGGCGTCGGTGCGCGGCGACGTGAGGTTCACGGGGCTGGCCGGTCACCTCGGTATCGACGAGCGCGTCCGCGCTCGCCTCGCCGACCAGGTTCTCGAGGCCGCAGCCCTGGACGGTGGTGAGCTGCGCTTCTCTGGCCGGTTCGTGGGCCCTGGGGAGAGGGGCTCGCCGTTCGTTGCGGCGTTCAGAGCGGTGGACGACGAGACCCTTGAGCTGGAGCTCGGCCTCGTCGGCCCTGGCGCTCGCGCCGCTCCGGAGGCCGTCAGGCACGGCGCGACGGGTGGACACGTACCCGCCCCCGGACCTTGGGCAGAGCTGCTGTGGGAACGCAGGGCCGGCACCACCGTCGTGGGAGGGGGTGTGCAGTTCAGCCACATCGACCTCGCGGGTCGGCGGCTCCCCATCCTCACCGTCGAGCAGGGCGTAGGCAGGGGCGCGCAGCCGCTGACGCTCCTCGCCGAGCTCTACGGCGGGGCCGGAGGCCAGTGGTGGAGCACGTACGCGCCGGCCCCGGTGCTCTACACGAGCGAGCCACGGGGGATGTACCTGCTGGAGAGCCAGCCAATGCAGTTCGACATGCGGCACCGCACGACCGTTAGCGCGCGCGTCTACGGTCCGCGGGCCACGGCGAGGTTCGTCGTCGGCAGCACTCCTGCCGACCTCGTGGAGGCGTACACACGGCACGCAGGCCGCATGGAGCCGCTGCCGGAGTGGTCGGACCGCGGTGCGATAGTCGGCCTTCAGGGCGGCGGCGAGAAGGTGCGCAGCGTCGTCGGCGCGCTCGAGCGTCACGGCGCCCCGTTGTCCGGCGTTTGGCTCCAGGACTGGGTAGGCAACAGGACCGTCGGGTTCGGCCAGCGCCTGTGGTGGGACTGGCAGCTCAACACCGACAGGTACCCGGACTGGGATGACTTGATGGGCTGGCTGGGCGCCAGGGGGCTCGCTGCGCTGGTCTACGTGAACCCCTTCCTGGCTGACATGAGCCTGAGGCCAGGGGACAGGCCCTCCCTCTTCACAGTCGCGAAGAGGGAGGGCAGGTTCGTCCGTACTCGCTCCGGCGATGTCTACATGACGGACCAGGGCGACTTCGAAGCTGGCCTTATCGACCTCAGCGACGAGGCGTCGGTCGAGTGGTACCTGGAGACGCTGACGGATCAGCTCGCCCGGACCGGCGCGCACGGGTGGATGGCGGACTTCGGGGAGGGCCTGCCCTTCGACGCGGCTCTCGCCGGCGGCACCGCGCACGAATGGCACAACCGCTACCCGGAACTGTGGGCGACCTTCAACCGCCGACTGAGGGAGCGGCTTGCCGAGCGCCTCGGCCGCAGACCCGGCGACCTCCTCACGTTCTTCCGCTCCGGCTACACGCGCAGCCCGCGGGACGCCGGCCTCTTCTGGCTCGGCGACCAGACCGTGACGTGGGACGAGCACGACGGTCTGCGCAGCGCCCTCACCGGCCTGCTCAGCTCCGGCTTCGCCGGGTACAGCCTTCAGCATGGCGACGTTGGCGGTTACACGTCGACGGTCTACCCGCTGCCGCGCCGCGTGCGCTCGCGGGAGCTGCTCGCCCGCTGGGGAGAGCTGATGGCGTTCACGGCGATACTGCGCTCCCACGAGGGCAACCGCCCCCGCCTCAACCTGCAGGTCTACAGCACGGAGCAGACCCTGTCGGACTTCGCGCGCTCCGCGCGGCTGTTCGCCGCGTGGCGAGGCCTGCGCAGGGAGCTCATGTCAGAGGCCTGGACGCGCGGCCTGCCGCTGGTCAGGCACCCGTGGCTGGCGTTCCCAGACGACCCGGCGACGCAGGCCGTCACCGGTCAGTTCTTCCTCGGCACCCAGGCGCTCGTGGCGCCGGTTACGCACCAGGGGAGAACGACGGCCAGCGCCTACCTGCCTGCGGGCAGCGGGCAGTGGCTCGACCCGTTCAGCGGCGTCAGCCACGACGCAGGCGACGGGCGCCGGGTCGAGCTCGACGCGCCGCTCGGACGACCCGGGCTGCTGCTGGCCAAGGACTCCGGCGGCACAACGGCGTTGAGCGCGGCGCTACGCGACGCCGCCAAGTGAGTCGCGCTCTCCCACGGAAGACGGTCGCTCATGTGCCGGTCAGCGCGCTGCGCCGTTCCAGTAGCAGTGTGTCCCTCCACACGCCATGGTGCAGTCCGATCCTCTCCCTGTAGCCGACCTCCCTGAAGCCGAAGTCGGCGTGCAGCCGGCGCGTTGCCTGGTTCTCCGGGAACACGGAGCTCTGCAGCGTCCATATGCCTTCCTCCTCGGCTGCGGCCACGAGCCTGCCCATGAGGACCTTGCCGACCCCGCGACCGCGTGCGCGGTCGGCAACGTATATGCCTACCTCGGCTACGCCGCGGTAAACCGGTCTGCTCGACACGGGAGACAGGGCTGCCCACCCAAGGACCTCGGCGTGGTGCCCCTCCCGATGGGCAACCAGCCGACAGACCGGCAGCCTGACTGAGGACCACTGCTCGTACTCCAAAGGTGCGGCGGTCTCGAACGTCGCCTGCGCCGTCGCTATCCCCTCCTCGTATATGCGTCTCACCAGGGGCCAATCGCCTGGCTCCATCGCCCTCACGGCGACGAGGATAGGTGCGGTATCGCTCATGGCGAGAATCTACGCCTCCGGTCGGCGGGTGTGGTCATGCTCATGAGTAGGCGAACTCCGCTCCCGACGCACAGACGGGGAGCTTGATTAGGCCCGTAAGAGTCTGACGAGACAGGCATGGGTTCGGGGTTAAGGGCATCTCACGAGCCGGGAGGGCCTTCTCACGGGGCCTGGTGCACGGTGTGGCCAGGCGATCTTCGGCGTGGTCGAAGACCCCTGTCGCCTCGAGCCGTACGGGCTTGGCGACCTCACGAGGGAGGCCACAATGAACGTGAGGACGAGAGCAGAGAACGGAAGACCGGCGAGACGCAGGCTTATGGGCTTCTTGCTGGTCCCAGCCATGGTATTGGCGCTGGCGGCGTGCGATACCAACGATGGCGGCATGTCGGAGGAGGACGCCGCGGCCATAAGGGACCAGATCCAACAGGTGGCTGATCGGCTCGACTCCGTCGAGCAGAGGCTCATGGACCTCAGCTCTGCCGAGCAGGAGAACAACGAGCCCGCCATGCTGATCAGCGAGGTGCGCGAGGTACGTGACGACGTCGGCGAAGCGCGCAACATGCTCACCGAGGTGAGCCAGCAGCTGGCGGACGAGGAGGCGGAGGAGAACCTCGAGGAACCGGCCGCCCCGGCGGATGATCCGCTCGCGCCCATGGGCGATGAGCCCGGGCTCGGCGACGACCTCAACCAGCTCGGCGATGACGTTCAGGAAGGCGTGCAGGACGCCGGCAACGCCATCCAGGAGGGCGTACAGGACCTGGGCGACGGCGCCAACGACGCGGTCGACGACGCTGGCGACGCGCTGAACGGCGCGGATGACGGTGGCTCGCTGAACGGCAACGACGGCGCAGACGACGCCGGCGAAATGCCAAGCGACGACGGCCAGGACGATCCGCTCAACGACGACGTGAACGATCCGGCACCGCTCGAGGACCCGCTGGTCCCGAACGCGCCAGACCTCTAGTCGCCACGAGGCGCAACCGTCCGCCGCGGCGGACGGCGCACACGGCTCCCCGCCTGAGAGGCCGTGAGTACGGTCATCACCGCCCCACCGCGCCCGCGGCCGGGGCGGTGATCGTCTGTATACTCGCCCGCAACATGGACCTCGAAACCGTGGGGCGTGAGCGACGGCGAAGCTCGTCTCTTACGCGCCCAGCCCCCAGGGGGTACGCCGCGGGCCTATGAGCGATTGGCTTCTCTTCGGCCTTGGCATCTTGCTGACACTGGGAACCGGCCTGTTCGTGGCGTCGGAGTTCGCCCTTGTGAACCTCGACCGCTCGCTGCTCTCCGCAAGGCACGAGCGCGGCGAGAAGGGGCTGGGCGCTGTCATCTCGGCGCTCAGGCGCACGTCGACCCACCTGTCCAGCGCCCAGCTCGGCATCACGCTGACGACGCTGCTCACCGGCTACACGATGGAGCCGGCAGTGTCGCGTCTGCTGGCTGGGCCCCTCGCGGCCGTCGGCGTGCCGGGAGACGCGGTCCGCCCCGTGGCGACGGTGCTGGCGATCGCGCTCGCAACGCTCCTCTCGATGATCTTCGGTGAGTTGGTGCCGAAGAACATGGCGTTGGCTCTGCCCGAGGCGACGGCGAGGTTCGTCGCGCCCTTCCAGATAGCGTTCACGACCGTCTTCGGACCCGTCGTCCGCGGCCTGAACGGCTTCAGCAACGCCGTGGTAAGGGCCTTCGGCGTCGAGCCGAGAGAGGAGCTTTCTTCCGCCAGGACCGTCGAGGAGCTCGCCAGCCTCGTGCAGCACTCGGCACGGGAAGGGAGCCTCGACCCGCGCGCAGCCTCCCTACTCACGAGGACGCTCGACTTCGCCGAGTACACGGCGGGCGACGTGATGACCCCCCGCACGAGGATGACCGCGCTCCCCGCGACGGCGACGGCGGCCGACGTCGTCGCGCTCTCTCGCGACACCGGCCACTCGCGTTTCCCGATTACGGGCGCCGGCGTCGACGACGTTGTGGGCGTCGTGCACGTGAAGAGCGCCTTGGGAGTAGAGCGCGCGGCTCGCAGATCGACACCGGTAAGCGAGCTGATGCGCGAGCCGCGCTACGTACCAGACACCCAGACGGTAGACGTGCTGCTGGGAGAGCTGCGGGGCAGCGGCCAGCTCGCCGTTGTGCTCGACGAGTACGGCGGCACGGCGGGCGTCGTAACCCTCGAGGACCTCGTAGAGGAGCTCATCGGTGACGTCGCGGACGAGCACGACAGGCCGGACGTAGGCGTCAGGCAGTGGCCGGACGACTCCTGGACCCTGCCTGGCATGCTGCGCCTCGACGAGATAGACGATGAGGTAGGCCTCGTGATCCCCGAGGACGAGGACTACGACACGATAGGCGGCTTCGTCATGGCGGAGCTGGAGAAGGTGCCGGAGCGCGGCGACGTGGTGGAGGTGCCCGCCGGGCAGCTGTACGTCGTGCGCATGGACGGCTTGCGGGTGGACAGGCTGCGCTTCGTGCCGGCTCCCCGCGGCGAGCAGGACGGTGAAGCCGAGGCGTGAGCGCGTGGTGGGGGATCGTATGGCTCGTACTGCTGCTCGCGGCGAACGCGTTCTTCGTGGGTGCGGAGTTCGCGGTGCTGGCCGCCAGGCGCGCCCAGGTCGAGCCTCTCGCCCGCTCTGGCAACGCAGCTGCGAAGGTCTCGCTCTGGGCCATGGAGCATGCCACCCTCATGCTCGCGTGCTCGCAGCTCGGCATCACCGTGTGCTCCCTTCTCATACTCAACCTATCGGAGCCGGCGATCCATCACGCGCTCGAGGGTCCCCTCAACGCGCTCGGGCTCCCTCAAGGGGTGACAGCCGGGGTCTCGTTCGCGGTGGCGCTGATCATCGTCTCGTTCCTTCACGTGACGCTCGGCGAGATGGTCCCGAAGAACATCGCCTTCTCGCGGCCCGGTCAGTCAGTTCTGCTGCTGGCGCCGCCTCTCGTGGCGATCGCCAGGCTGGTGCGCCCCGTGATCCGCGCGCTTGACGGCACGGCGAACGCGTTCTTGCGGCTGTTGGGAATCGAGCCGAAGAGCGAGGCGACGTCGGCCTTCACCCTCGACCAGGTCGCCAGCATCGTGGCGGAGTCGGAGCGCGCCGGGTTGTTCCGCGACGTGAGCGGGACCGTGACCAAGGCGTTCGAGTTCACGGCCAAGACCGCACGCGACCTCGCCGTTCGCATGGAAGACCTCGTGACCCTGCCGCGCAGCGTCACGCCGCGGGATGTCGAGGACGCCGTCGCGCGACACGGGCACTCGCGCTACGTCCTCGAGGACGAGGACGGGCACATGGTCGGCTACGTCCACTTCAAGGACGTGATCGCATTGTCCGGCGCCGCCCTCGACTCGCCGCTGCCGGAACGCAACGTCCGCCGCCTGGCCGCGGTCGAGGCCGACGCCGAGGCCGAGGTCGTACTTCACGGCATGCGCCGGACGGGCGCCCACCTTGGCGTGGTGTCCGGACCGGAGGGGCCGGTCGGCGTCATCTTCCTAGAGGACATCGTCGAGGAGTTGATAGGCGAGGTGCGGGACCTCGCGAGCCGCAGCATCTTCAGGCCACAGGGAGCGTAGGCCAGGCAGCAGCGACCAACCAGCACGTCGCGGGGTGTAACCTTCGCAGCGTGAGCTCTCATGGTGCCGGCGTCATCGCACCGACGCGCGTGGGATCCGTGACGGTGGACGCCACTCAGCGCGCGCACGGTCGGCGTATCACGGGCGCGTTGCTCGTCAGCCAGAGCCTTGGGTCAGCAGGCACCGTCGCCGCTGCGACGGTGGCGGCGATCGTGGGCGCGGAGCTCTCCGGCCTCACGTCGCTCGCCGGACTGCCTTCGGCTGTCAACCAGGTCGGCATAGCCGTCGGCTCCCTCGTGTGGAGCCGGTTGTCCGACACGCTGGGTCGCAGGGGCGCCCTCTCCGCCGCCCTGCTCACCGGCGCTGTCGGGGCCGCTCTCGCGATGGTCGGCGTTGCGGTGGGCAACCTTCTCGTCGTGCTGCTCGGCCTCACCGTCTCCGGGTCGGGCAACGCGGCCGTGCAGCTCGGGCGCTTCGTCGCGGCCGAGGTGACCCCGCGGGCCAACAGGGCGAAGGCCATCGCGACGGTCGTGCTCGGCGGCACGGTGGGCAGCGTGGTCGGGCCGGCGCTGGTGGCCCCGACAGGGCGGTTCATGGAGTCACTCGGCTTCAGCGAGATCGCGGGACCGTACATCGCGACATCGATCGGCTTCCTCCTCACCGCCTTGCTTCTGTTCACGTTCCTGCGGCCGGAGCCGAAGGTCCTCGGTGCCCAGATAGGCGCTCAGGAACGCGGTGACGTCGAGGAGGCCGCCCCCAGGACCGTGAGGCAGATGCTCGGAGACGCCAGGGTGAGGACAGCCGTGATCGGCGTCGTCACCGCCCACATGGTGATGGTCGGCCTCATGCAGATGACCTCCCTCCACATGCACGGTCACGACCACTCGCTCGCCAGCATCTCGCTCGTGTTCTCCAGCCACACGATGGGCATGTTCGCGTTCTCTGTCGTCTCCGGCTGGCTTACCGACAGGTGGGGGCGTAGGCCCGTCGCGCTGACAGGTGCTGTCCTGCTGCTCGTCTCGTGCGCCGTCGCTCCGCTGTCGCCGAACGTACTGCCCATCGCCTTCGCGCTTTTCCTGCTGGGCCTCGGTTGGAACCTCTGCTACGTCTCCGGCTCCGCGATGCTGTCCGACGCCCTGACCACCGCAGAGAAGGGCAGGATGCAGGGCTTCAACGACCTGCTCGTCGGCGGGGCGGCGGCCTCCGCGGCGATGCTCGGCGGGCTGGTGATGGCGCGGGCCGGCTACGGGACGATGGGCATGCTCGGCGTCATCGCCTGCGTACCCGTGCTGGTGCTGATGCTGCGCCAGCGCGAAAGCTTCGCGGCTGCCGGTATAGAGGCCGCCGGCTGAGGCCGCCTGGCTGCGCTACCGGGCGCCGTTAGGCCCGAGCCTGTTCGCCAGCTCTGCCCTGCTCTCCGCCAGCTCCTCGCGAGGCAGGCCACCGCCCGCCAGGGCAGTGTCGTCGAGACCCTCGAGGTGGCCGTAGAGCCGTTCCGAAACTGACCTGAGGACGTCTGCTCCTGGTGAGCCGGCCTCGACCTCGTCCAGCCAAGCGAAGACCGCGTCCTCCGCCTTCGACCAAAGGCCCAGAGCGCGCCAGAACCATACGATGCGCTCCCACGTCGCCGCCGGCCTGAGCTGCGGCGGTACGTCTGCCATGAGCCTCTCCACCCTGGCGGGCAGGTCGGGCTCTCCCAGCTCCTCTATCCCGGCCTCCAGGGCGAGGTCGAGCGCCTTGCCCCGCAGCTCGAGCACCTCGGGGGCGTCGACCGCTGCGCCCATCGCCACTTCGAGCTCCGCCTCCGTGTCGAGCAGCGCAGACAAGAGGTATGCCCGCTCACCGTCCACGTAGCCGGCGGACCCGAGCACGCCGAGGAGGTCGTCCGTGGCGAGCCGCCTGACGAGAGCGGAACTGGTGCCTATGAACCTGCGGTAGACGTCGTCGAGCTCGGCACGGGTCTGCGCCGCCTCGGCTTCTGTCACGTGCGCACCGTGCCGCCCGGCGAGAAGCCGCGCGAAGGCGGCCGCCAGCTGGCGCACGATCCTCTCGATCAGCTCGTCACGTATGGGCATGCCGCTAACAGGTTACGCCCCCTCCACTTGCTCACCGCCGTGTGGTAGGCATGTGCGCGTATGCCAAGCGTGAGGAGCACAGGTGGCGGGCCGGACGGCGCGTCGCCGGGTGAAGAGGTGACGGTCAGCTTCGACCCTTCCGGCCTGTGGCTGCTGCCGGCCACGTGATCGCGCTCGCGACGCGGGTACGTGTCTTCGCATGCGACATAGACGGGTGTCTCGCAGCGGCTGGTCACGCCGACCTCGACCTCAAGGCCTTCGCCCATCTCGCCGACCTGAACAGGTCCTCGGCGGTCGACCGGGACGTACCTTCCCTCACGCTCGTCACGGGCAGACCGCACGCCTACGTCGACGCGTTCTCCCAGGCGTTGGCGATAAGGCTGCCGATGTCGTTCGAGAACGGGGTAGGGCTCGCCACGAGGCACCCGTACCGCCACTGGCTCGACCCGCGCGCCCAGGAGGGCAGAGGGGCCCTGCGACGCTTCGCGGAGGCCGTCGAGGCGACGCCCCACCTCACGCTGCAGCCCGGGAAGGTCGCCAGCCTGAGCGTCTTCCCCCGGCAAGCAGACCGCGACCTTGGCGACCTCGCGCGGGAGCTCGCAGGCATGCTCGACGACCTAGGCATAGAGCTCGAACTCGACCCGTCTACCGACTGCGTCAACGTGCTCGTGCCGGGTGTGACGAAGGAGACCGGCTTCGCGTGGCTTTGCAACGAGATCGGCGTGGGGCCGGAGCAGGTGGCCGGCATCGGCGACAGCGGAGGCGACGCGGCTTGGCTTAACACGTGCGGCGTGAGCTTCGCGCCGGCCAACGCGGTTCCCGAGGTAAGGCAGGCCGTCACGCATGCCTCCTCGCTTACCGACGTCGGCGCAGTCGTCGAGGCGTACGAGGCGCTGGCCGAGGCGAACCGCTCGCTCGGCTGAGTCCCCATCCGGGCGCCGGGGACGTCTAGGATTACCGCATGGACCGAGGCACCGAACCCGCAACCCGCCCTGAGATGGGCGACCAGAACCCCAGCCCCGTCAGCCGCTTCGTGAGGCATCACTTCAGGCACTTCAACGCGGCCGCGCTCGTCGACGCCGCCGACGCGTACTCCGCCCACTTAGGCGCGGGTGGAGCCATGATGGTCACGCTCGCAGGTGCGATGAGCACGGCGGAACTGGGCCTCTCGCTGGCGGAGATGATAAGGCGGGACAAGGTGCAGATAATCAGCTGCACGGGCGCGAACCTCGAGGAGGACGTCTTCAACCTCATCGCGCACGACTTCTATGAACGCCTACCCAACTACCGCGAACTGACCGCCCTGCAGGAGCAGGCGCTCCTCGAGCGCCATCTCAACCGCGTGACGGACACCGCGATCCCAGAGGGCGAGGCGATGCGGCGCCTGGAGACCGCGCTGCGGGACGAGTGGATCAGCGCGGACGAGGCGGGCGAACGCTACTTCCCGCACGAGTTCCTCTACCGCCTGCTCCTCGACGGGCGCTTGGAAGAGCACTACCAGATCGATCCCAAGGACTCGTGGCTGCTCGCCGCTGCCGAGAAGGACCTTCCGATCGTCGTGCCCGGCTGGGAGGACTCCACCTCCGGCAACATGTTCGCCGCTGCGGTGATCGAGGGCGCTGTGAAAAACGTTCACACGGTTCGTACGGGCATCGAGTACATGACGTTCCTCGCGGACTGGTACACGCGCGTGGCGCCCGACAGGTCCGTAGGGTTCTTCCAGATCGGCGGCGGGATAGCTGGCGACTTCCCCATCTGCGTCGTGCCCATGCTCCACCAGGACCTGCAGCGCGAGAACGTGCCCATGTGGGGCTACTTCTGCCAGGTCTCCGACTCCACGACCAGCTACGGGTCGTACTCAGGCGCCGTCCCCAACGAGAAGATCACATGGGGCAAGCTGTCGGTTGACACACCGAAGTTCATCATCGAGTCCGACGCGACGATAGTAGCGCCGCTGGTGTTCGCGCTCGTGCTGGGCTGGTGACGTCGATGCACGTGACGCGTGCGGGAACGCGGCCGCACGCGGGTCCGCGCTAGCAGAAGGGAGCAAGACCTTCAGATGGCAGACGAGTCGAAGTTCACCGGGTTCCATCATCTGACGGCGGTCTCGGCGAGGATCGCGGACAACAAGTTGTTCTACACGCAGGTGATGGGCCTGCGGCTCGTGAAGCGCTCCGTGAACCAGGACGACGTCTCCGCGTACCACCTCTTCTACGCAGACGCGGTCGGCTCGCCGGGCACCGACATCACGTTCTTCGACTGGGCGGTCCCGCCAGAACGGCGCGGCTCGCACACGATCACGCGCACCGGGTTCCGCGTAGCCTCTGAGGCCTCCCTCGCGTACTGGGCGGGGCGGCTGTCGGACCTCGGGGTCACGACGGGTGAGGTAGAGACGGTAGACGGTCGCAGCCAGTTACGGTTCGAGGACCCGGAGGGGCAGAGGCTGGTCCTGGTCGCGGACGACGGCGAGGGGCCCGACCCCGTGCCGTGGGAGGAGAGCCCCGTGCCTGCCGAGCATCAGCTGCGCGGGCTGGGCCCGGTGACGATGACCGTCAGGGCGCTGCCTCCGACCGACGGGGTGCTGCGCGAGGTGACGAACATGCGACAGGTGCGCACCTACGATGACCCGGAGGGTGAGGGCGGAGAGGTGCACGTCTACGAGATGGACGGCAGCGGCCCGCACGCGGAGCTGCACGTCGCGGTGAGGCCCGACCTGGAGCCGGCGAGGCCCGGGGCAGGGGGCGTGCATCACGTGGCTTTCCGCGTGCCAGACGACAGGGCTCACAGGGCATGGCTCGACAGGCTGACAGAGCTACGCGTGCCCAACTCTGGCTGGGTCGACCGTTTCTGGTTCCACAGCATCTACTTCAGGGAGCCCGGCGGGATCCTCTTCGAGATCGCGACCGACGGACCCGGCTTCGGCGTCGACGAGGACATGGAGACCCTCGGAGAGAAGATAGTGCTGCCGCCGTTCCTCGAGCCGCACCGCGACCGCATCGTCGCCAACCTCGAGCCGCTGGACTGACGTCCTATGGCTGCGCCGCGGCTCGTCGCCGGCCGAGCCCTGCGGAAGCCAGGCTGAATACGCTGGCTCAGCCGACCAGCTTCGCTTCCAGCGCTGTGAAGGTCGCGTTGCTCACCCCGGCGCGTTGCAGGTAAGGGACTGCGCCGCCGTAGCGTGCGTCGAGGTGATCCAGGGCGGGCTCCATCAGCTCGGGGGTCGCACCCAACAGCCGTTCGAACTCCGAACGCGGCACGCCGTCCTCCTCCGCCTGGTCAAGGAGCCTGAGACGCAGAGGGCCGATGCGATCCTCCGTGAGCGCGAAGTCCTCGAGGACAGTTGCGCGGTCCACGCCGACGGCCTCCAGCAGGAGAGCGGCCAGTAGGCCGGTCCTGTCCTTGCCAGCCGAGCAGTGGAAGAGAGCGGTGCCGGGCGACTCGGCGATGAGCCGCGTCGCCTCCGAGAAGGCCGGGCCCGCGTGGTCGAGGGCTGCGAGGTAGAACGCCGTGATGTCGAACCTGTCGGCGGGCGGCTGGCCTGCGGCCTCTATGTGCGACCACACCTCTACGTTATGAACAGAGACGTCTGGCCTCTGCAGGAAGCGGCTGGGCTCACGCTCGCACTCCCGCACGCCGCGAAGGTCCACGACGGTCGTGAGCGGCAACCGCGAGAGTAGATCGAGATCGGAGTCGGTGAGCGAAGCCGGCCCGTCTGAGCGCAGCACCATGCCGGGCAGAGTGAGGCGGCCGCCTTTCACTGGCAGACCGCCAAGGTCGCGCGTGTTGAGCGTCCCTTCGAGTGTCAGGAACCTTGCGTCGTGTTGGCCTGTGGCTAGAGCGGACATCACACGATGCTATCCCGCGCTCCCGTACGGGACGTAGCTTGGCGGCTCGGGCCTCGCTTCTCATTGTCATGTGGTGCTACCGTCTTACGCCACGGAGGACACATCGTGAAGTGGGAGGACCGCGGCCGGAGCCGCAACCTGGAGGACAGGCGGGCGTCAGGACCGGCCCGCATGGGGATACCGCTCGGCATAGGCGGCGTGGTGCTCATATACGTGCTCAGCCTCGTGACGGGCGTGGACCTCACCTCGATACTCGGTGGTGGGCCCGGCGCGCAGGTCGGCTCGTCGCCGGTGACCCAGGAGGAGCTGGCTTCAGAGGAGGGACGGGTGCGCTTCGTGTCGTTCGTCCTCGACGACCTTCAGGGAGTATGGGGGCAGATGGTCCAGGGCCAGTACCCAGAGGCGACCCTCGTGCTCTACCGCGACGCTGTCGAGACCGCATGCGGCGTCGCGCCTTCGGCGGCAGGTCCTTTCTACTGCCCGCTCGACACCAGCGTCTACGTCGACCTGTCCTTCTACGAGACGCTGCGTGCACGCTACGGCGCTCCCGGCGACTTCGCGCAGGCGTACGTGCTCGCGCACGAGATCGGCCACCACATCCAGAACCTGACGGGCACGCTTTCACAGGTCCGCCAGGCGCAACAGTCTTCGCCCGGTCAGGCGAACCAGTTATCCGTCGCGCTAGAGCTGCAGGCAGACTGCTACGCAGGGGTGTGGGCAGCGACAGCGGGGGACAGGGGGATCCTGGAGCCGGGCGACATCCAGGAAGGCCTCAACGCGGCCGCGGCCGTCGGTGACGACAGGCTCAGCGGGATGGCCGGCCGGAGCGTGAACCAGGAGACGTTCACGCACGGATCTTCCGCCCAGCGCATGACATGGTTCAGGACTGGCTTCGAGAACGGCGACCCGAACTCCTGCGATACGTTCTCCGCCTCGGGCTTCTAGCGGGGAGGGCGCGCGTCTCAGCCGCCCGTCGTGCTCGTGCCGTGCCTATCCAGGATCGCGTTGACCTGCCGCACCTCGTCAGCGCGCAGCACCCAACGGCCGGCTTCCGCGTTCCTCATCACCTGCGATGGCGAGGTCGCGCCCGCTATGACGCTGGCCACCTCCGGCTTCGCCAGGAGCCACGCGAACGCCAGGTCGAGAAGCTCCTTGCCCCGCTCGCGGGCGAACGCCCCGAGGCTCTCGATCAGGTCGAAGTTCTCGTCGGTTAGATGACGCTCCCAACGCTCGTTGCCCGTGATGCGCGTGCCGCTCGGCAGCGGCCGCCCTCTCTCGTACTTGCCGGTGAGCAGACCGCTGAACAGCGGGAAGTATGGGAGGAAGGCCAGCCCGAGGCGCCGGCAGGCAGGCAACACCTCCGACTCAGCCTCACGCCGTAGGAGGCTCAACTCGTTCTGCACGCTCACGAACCGCGGCGCTCCGTCTGCCACCGCCGCCTCCGCCTCCTCGATCTGTGCCGCGGAGAAGTTCGAGCACCCGATCTCGCGCACCGAGCCCTCTGCGACGAGGTCGGCCAGAGCGCCGAGCGTGTCGGCTATGGGGACCTCCGGGTCCGGCCTGTGAAGCTGGTAGAGGTCGACGCGATCTGTCGCCAGCCGCTGCAGGCTGTCGTGTATGGCCTTCTTGACGTACTCCGGCCGCGCGCCCTCTTTGCCTTCTGCGACCTTGCTGCCGAACTTGGTCGCGAGCACGACGCGGTCGCGCCTGCCCCGCAGCACGCGGCCAAGGAACGTCTCGCTCTCCGTCTTGCCGTACGTGTCGGCCGTGTCGAGGAAATCTACGCCCGCTTCGAGGGCGGCATCGACGACCGACCTCGTAGCGGCCTCGTCCAAGCGGCCTCCGAAGTTGTTGCAGCCGAGCCCGACCACCGAGACTTCGAGGCTGCCTATCCGTCTCCTGCTCATCTCTGGCATGCCTGAGCTTAGCCGCGGCACCGTGGCGAGCGGCGCATGCGCCGGAACTAACATGCGGCATGGACCCCTCCCAACGCGTCCTCGCGAGTTCCCGCGTGCGCAACGTCCTTCTGGGGCCGCGGAGGCTGGGTACGCCATCTGAGGTCGTCGCTCACATGCTCGCGGTCCAGGCGCAGGAGCCGGCTTTCTCCCGCTGGTCGGTCGGTCAGAGGACGAGCGCCCCGCACGAGCCGAGCGTCGTTGAAGCCATCGCGAGTGCGGACATCGTGCGGGTCCACGCTCTGAGGCCGACGTGGCACTACGTGATGGGTGAGGACCTGGCATGGATTCAGGCGCTCACTGGGCCCCGGGTCCTGAGGTCGAGCGCGGGGTGGTACCGCAACCACGGCGTCGACGAGGAGTTCCTGGCGGCCGGCAGGCGGGTCGTGGAGCAGTCGCTCGCAGTAGAGGGCTCCCGAACTCGCAACCAGCTAAGGGACGCCGCCGCGGCCGCTGGTCTCGACGTCTCAGGCCAGCGGATGACGGCGCTGATGTTCGATCTCGAGCTGAAGTCTGTCGTCTGCTCCGGCCCCATGAGCGGACGTCAGCACACCTACGCGCTGGTGGAGGAACGCCTACCTCGAGGCCGGCCCCTCGCTGCGGATGAGGCGACGGCCAGGCTGGTGGAGCGCTACCTGTGCGGGCACGCTCCCTCCACGCTCAAGGACATCAGGTGGTGGTCGGGGCTCACGCTCAAGGAGCTGCGCAGGGCGGTGGAGGACCTCGGCGACACCGTGACGACGGAGACCGTTGGCGGCATCGAGTACATGTGGCCTGCCTCTAGCCCGCCTCAAGAGGCGCTCGAGGACAGGGCGACGTTCGAGCTGCTGCAGGTGTTCGACGAGCTGTTCGTCGGCTACTCGGACACGCGGGGGCTGCTTGACGCGGACGGCGAGTTCGGGGCCATCCTGCAGATCGGCTACTCCAGGATGATGCACGTGCTCGTCCATGGCGACCGGCTGGCGGGACGCTGGAGAGCCGACAAGAGAGCGGGCGGGCTCACGATCACCGTCGACCTGAACAGGCCTCTCGTCGGGACCGAGGAGGCCGAGCTGGGTGAGGCCGCCCAAGCCTACGGGGCGTTCGTCGGCACGGCAGACACGGACGTCGCCCTCGCCGTCAACACCCGGTGAGCGATCAGCGCCCCTGGCAACAGCGGGAGGATCGAGATCGCCATGGCGAGGTCCATGCCTATCGCCTCCTGAAGGGCGCCGACGCCGAGGTAGAGGACCCCAGCGGTACCCCACGTCAATCCCATCATCATGCCGGACGCGGTTGCGACAGCGTGAGGCGCCATGTCCTGAGCCGAGACGACCATTATCGGCAGCCCACCGTTGACCAGGACGCCGGACGCGGCGACCAGCGCGAAGTAGACGACAGAGCCGGGCTGCGACATGAGCATCAGGAAAAGCGGGGCCGTCGCGAGCAGCATCGTGCCCGTAACGAGCTGGGTCCGGGTGAAACGGGGTTCGACGAGCCCGGCGACGATGCCGCCGACCGCGCCGGAGAGCGTGAACGTGGTGATCGTCCAGAACACGACGGGGTCGGTTGGCGAGAGTCCTCGCGAGTTGACGAGCCACAGCGGGGCGCCGTTGATTATCGACGTCCAGGCCATCGACCGGAGGATGCCTGCAAGGCATAGACGACCGACCGGCCCCTTGAAGAGCTCTATGTCGAAGATCTTCGACGCGCGTGCGTGCTCGTCTCGCGGCTGAGGCGGGACGAGCAGGAAGATCAGGAGCCCGAACAAGACCCCTGGCACCATCAGCAGCGGGGCGAACGGCAACCAGCCCTGCATTATGAAGAGCCCGATGACGAGCGGTCCGAGGCTCATGCCGGCAGTGCCGCCTGCAGAGAAGACCCCAAGCGCCAGGCCGCCCTTCTGCTTCGCCGCCGACCTCGCGAGGCTGGTGCCGGCCGGGTGGAAAGCCGCCGAGCCCAGCCCGCCGAAGAAGAGCAACGGCAGCAACAGCAGCGGCGATGGGGCGACGGCCATGGAGGAGAGGACAGCGGAGCTGAGTATCACGCCGCCGGCCGCGACGACGCGCCGCCCGAGCCTGTCGGCGACCGCGCCGAAGAACGGCTGCAACACGGACGAGCTGAACGACAGCGTGGCGACGAGCATCGCGAGCGTGAGCTCGCCAGCGCCGAAGCGCTGCTGGAAGGTAGGCAGCAACGCAGACAGAGCGCCGGAGAAGAAGTCGTTGCTGAAGTGCGCGACGAACAGCAGGACGGCAAGCGCGGTGCCGCTCAGGTGGAAGGCTGTTCGTGGCGTCACCCGGCCAAGCTTATCCCCGGGCCCGCCGGCCTGGGGTTGTACCCTGTCGCAGTGGAAGAACCGGCCGGCCCCCACCCGATGCTTGACCGCGCCATAGCACTTGCCGTCGCGAACGTCGCTGCCGGCGGTGGGCCGTTCGGAGCGGTGCTCGTGACCGCGGACGGACGGGTGTTCGACGGCGTGAACCGTGTCACGCGCGACAACGATCCAACTGCCCACGCCGAGGTCGTAGCCATAAGGCACGCATGCAGGGAGACCGGCTCCTTCGAGCTGACCGGCTCTGTGCTCTACGCGAGTTGCGAGCCGTGCCCGATGTGCCTGGCGACCGCCTTGTGGGCCCGCATCCCGGAGATTCGTTTCGCCGCAGATCGTCACGCCGCCGCCGCCGCAGGCTTCTCCGACGCCGCCTTCTACGAGTACATGGAGGGAAGGGGCCGCGACGCGATGCGCGTGACTCGGCACCCGCACGCCGGAGAGAGCGCTCCGTTCCGGGCATGGCTGGAGTACGAGAGCCGCGTTCGCTACTGACGCCTACAAGTGGGCCGGCCCTCTCAGCGCTCACCGACCATCAGTGGGCCCGGCATTGCGTGTAAGTCCCTCACTCTCCTCATCGACAGTCGCACCCGCGTCATGTGGGCCCTCATACGGTGAGGGCATGAGGAGGCATGGCGATGCCAACTGAAGAGAGAAGGTTGCACGAGGAGAAGCGGCTGCACGAGGCGCGCATCAACCGCGACGAGTACCCGGAGCACGACCCGGCCGGCTTCGACGAGCGGAGCCGCGAGGCGCTGGCGCCGAACGACACGCTGTCCGACATAGAGGACGAGAGAGCACGCGTCTACCCGGCGCCGCTGGCGGGCGTCGAGCCTCTGGAGGGCCACGCCGTCGATCCTGACGCCGAAGAGGTGTCGGTGGAGGACGCTCTGATCAAGGAGCGCGCCGACTCTGGTTGGGAGCAGTCTGGTGAGCTGAGTACGCAGCCGGCGACCCTTGGCGGCGCCGACGGTCTTGGCATCATGCGAGTGGTGCGCAGCGCAGACGGCGCTCCCGTTGGCCTTCCCGGCACGTGGAGGCCGGGGGAGGGTACGGGAATCGACGAGCGTTTCGCGGCGGGCGCCGAGTTGACGTTCGTCGGGCCCCTGCACGTCACGGACGCCGACGTACGCGACGTCACGGAGCGTGTTCGCGTCACCAGCACGGGTAGTTACGTCACCGAGGACGGCGAGAGGTACGACATCGTCAACTTCGAGGCGCTGCGGCAACCGGGGTCGGTCGGCTAGGCCCTTCTGGCCGGCTCAGGCCTCTTCCACTCGGCGGTCGGCGTCCTGGGAGCGCCGCTTCCGGCGCTGCCATACGAACCATGTGACGACCGCTGCCGCCAGCAGTACCCAGAGGACGGACTCCATGCGGTCCACCACGTCCAGCACGGCCTGCCAGCGCTCCCCCAGGATCCACCCGGCAGCCACCAGCAGGGAGTTCCATATGACGGTGCCGATGATCGTGTAAGCGGCGAAGCGCCCGAACGGCATCCCAGCCACTCCAGCTGGCAGCGAGATAAGGCTGCGTATACCCGGTACGAAGCGGCCCCAGAAGACGACCTTCACGTCGTGTCGCTTGAAGAACGTGAGCGCCTCGTCGTAATCGGATTCCCGTAACGCGACGTAACGACCGAACCGCCTTATGAACCCGCGAACGCGGGCGTCACCCAAGCGGCGTCCCAGCCAGTAGAAGACGGTCGTGCCAGCGAACCCGCCGGCGGACGTCGCGAGCAGCACGAGCACGACGTTGAGGCGCCCCTCCGCCACGAGGAACCCGGCGAACGGGAGCACGAACTCGGAGGGGATGGGCGGGATCAGGTTCTCGATGAGCGAGAGCAGGGCCAGGCCCCCGTAGCCGAGCGTCTCGACGAGTTGGAGCATGAACGACTTGAGCCCATCGAGGACACCGCTCACGCCGATAACGCTACCCCGGAAACCACGGGGCCCAGCGCGGTAGTCTTCCAAGCCGTGAAGGATGGATCCGACGATGGCGGGACGCTGATCTCGAGGCGCGACTTCGTGCGCTCCGCCGGCGCGGTGGGCGTCGCGGCGCTGCTGGTCACCGCCTCCGGTTTCCAGCCGCCGCGCCTCTACCAGGTCACGGAGCAGTCACGGGCGGTACGTGGGCTGAGGGACCGCGTCAGGGTCGCGTTCCTTACCGACCTGCACATGGGCCCGTACCTGGATGGGGAGGACCTGCGGCGCTGGGTGAACAGCGCGAACGACCTGAGGCCCGACCTGATGATCCTTGGCGGAGACCTCGTCGACCACCGGTTCCGTGGCGACCTCGGCGTTCTGGTGGGTGGCCTGGCATCTCTCTCGGCGCCTCTGGGCGTGCATGCCGTACTGGGCAACCACGACCACGGGCGCTTCCGCAGCCTGGGCCCGCTGCTCGAGGCGCTCGACTCCGCCGGCGTGTCCCTGCTCGTCAACGACTCGGTGCAGGTGAGGGACGACCTTGTGCTCTCCGGTATCGACGACCTGCGCGTGGGTCGCCCCGACGTGACCGCGGCGCTAGGCAGCGCCGCTAGCCTGGGCGCGAAAGGCAGGCAGGGTGACCCCGCCATGCTGTTCCTCTCGCACAACCCCGACGTCATCCCCGAGCTGCCCAGGGCGCCAGACGTACTTCTGGCCGGGCACACCCACGGCGGCCAGGTGAGGTTGCCGCTCATCGGCGCTGTCGTTACGTCGTCCCGTTACGGGCGCCGCTACCTCGACGGCTGGGTCGAGGCGCAGATGCCCGCCTTCGTCTCGCGCGGTCTCGGCGTCACCGGCGTGCCCTTCCGCTACGACTGCCCTGCCGAGTTGGCGCACATCGTCCTCGAGCCTGCCTGAGCGCTCGCGGGGGCTCGCCGCCTAGCGCGTTGCCCTGCGGACGACGTCGACAACGACGTCCGCGGCGGCGTCTATCGTCTCCTGCGTGAGCGTCGGGTGTACCGGGAACGCCAGCGAAGTCTCGCCGAGCTCGGCCGCCACGGGCAGCGGTTCGGCCGGGCCCAGCCCGGCGTCCGTGAACGCGCGCTCCCTGTATATCTCGCTGCAGCTCCCGACGGTCAGTGGGAAGCCAAGAGAGACGATCTCCTCCTGGACGCGATCCCTGTCCCATCCCGGCTTCAGGGCGTCCGGCTTCACGTACGCGTAGAGGCGGTAGTACGCGTGCCTAAGGCCTGCGCGCGGCTCCGGTATCCGCATGGCATCCAGGCCGGACAGCCGGTCGATCCAGGTACGCGCGTTGCGGCTCCGAGTAGCGACCGTCTTCTCCAGGTCCCGCAGCTGGATGCGACCGAGCACGGCTTGCATCTCCGTCATGCGCCAGTTGGTGCCGAAGCCGTCGTGTAGCCACCTGAAGCCGGGCGGGTGCTCCGTGTTGAAGGTCGTGTCGAACCCCTTGCCGTGGTCCTTGTATGCCCATGCGGCCTTGTACTTCTCATCGTCGTCGAGCGCCAGCAACCCGCCCTCGCCGCCAGTGGTGATTATCTTGTCCTGGCAGAACGAGAACGCGGCCATGTCTCCGATCGAGCCGACGGGACGGCCGTCGACGAGTGCGCCGTGCGCCTGCGCGCAGTCCTCGATCACGACGAGGTTCCGCTCCGCGGCGAGCGCCATTATCGGCTCCATCTCTGCTGGCCAGCCGCCGAGGTGCACGACTATCACCGCCCTCGTCGCCGGCGTCAGCACGGCCTCGATGCTCGCCGCCGTTATGGCTCCGCTGTCCCTGTCGACGTCGGCCATCAGTGGACGCGCGCCCTGCAGCACGGCGGCGCCGGCGCTGGCGATGAACGTGCGCGGCGTCGTCACGACGTCGTCGCCCTCGCCTATCCCTGCCGCTCGCAGAGCCAGCTCGAGCGCGACGCTGCCGTTCATGAGGGCTACGGCGTGCTTCCGGCCGAGATGGGCGGCGTAGTCGGCCTCGAACGCCCTCACCTTTTCGCCCGTCCACTGGTTGACCCTGCCGGAACGCAGCACCTCTGCGACGGCCGCAACCTGCTCCTCGTCGTAGCTGGGCCATGGCTCGAGCGGCAAGGCCCTGGGAGGCAACGTCCCCGAGGTCGCGTCTGCCATCATCGTGTCTCGCAGTCTGACGTCACGCCACCGATGCTAAGCACACCGGGCCACGGTTGCTGCGTACACGGTCACGAACGCCCCAGTGCGACCACAGGCGTTCAATCCTTCTTCTCCACCCAGTCGCCGTCTTCGTTCTTCTCGTACTTCTGCTTCACGGCGCTCCACGCGACCTTGTGCGATACCTCCTCGCGCGAGGCGTCGCCTCGGCGCTCTTCCGGCTCGTCGTACTGATCCCATGCGCTGTTGTATGCCTCCTTGTAGATCTCCTGCGCGTGCTTCGGAAGGTTGTCCTTCACGCTGTCCGGCAGCTCTGTGACCTTGTCGTAAGGCATGTTGCCCTCCTCTCGACGCCAAGGCGTGGCCGACATCCCGGCCCGCAAGTGGATGGTGATGCCGGCCACCGTGTGAGGCGTGAATGTCGCGTGTGGTGCGCGGCGGCTGCGTAGCTGGGAGGGGCTCGAACGCCCGGGATATCGTCTGCCTGGGGTGGACCACGACATGGAAGCGCCGCGTGACACGGGACCCGTATGGGACGAGGGCGGTGGTCTGCGCCTGGACTCGCTCGATGGTGACGTGAGCTGCGACATCTGCGTCGTCGGCCTCGGCGGGAGCGGCCTCTCAGCCGTGTCCGAGGCTCTCGGCCGTGGGATGGACGTCGTAGGCGTGGAGGCGAGTGGGGTGGCGTCGGGGGCGGCAGGCCGCAACGGCGGGTTCCTGCTCGCGGGGCTGGCGGCCTTCCACCACGACGCGGCGCGTGCGCTCGGCAGGGAGAGGGCGGCGGCGCTGTACAGGGCGACGCTTGAAGAGGTGGAAGCGATGGCGACCCGGACGCCCGACCTGGTGCGCCGTACCGGCTCGTTGCGCATAGCGGGTTCGGCGTCGGAGCTCGAGGACTGCTCGGCGCAGTTCGACAGCATGATAGGGGACGGGCTGCCGGTCGAGCGCTACGCGGGGATCGAGGGAGAAGGGCTCCTGTTCCCGCGCGATGCTGTCTTCGATCCCCTCGCGAGGTGCCGCAGGCTGGCCCGGGATGCGGTCGCGGGCGGCGCCAGGCTCTTCGAGCGGTCGCGCGCGACGAAGATAGCTCCGACCGAGGTGGTGACGGATCGTGGGCGGGTACGGTGCTCGGCAGTGATCGTCGCCGTCGACGGAGGGCTCGAGCGCGTGCTGCCCGAGCTGAAGGGGCTTGTCAGGACGGCGCGGCTGCAGATGCTGGCGACCGCTCCCACGTCGGAGATAACCGTGCCCAGGCCCGTCTACAGGCGTTTCGGGTACGAGTACTACCAGCAGCTTCCCAACGGCAGCATCGCGCTTGGCGGCTTCCGTGACGTCGCGGGAGAAGGCGAGTGGACAGCCGACGCGAGGCCGCATCCTCGCGTCCAGGACCTGCTCACCGAGTTCGTGCGCGATGTGCTCCGCTTGAGCGCGCCCATAACGCACAGGTGGGCCGCCATCGTCGGCTACTCGAGCGGGGTGCTGCCCGTCTTCGCCCGAGCGCGTGGCGGCGTAATAGCCATAGGCGGCTACAGCGGGACGGGCAACGTGATCGGCTCGCTGCTCGGCAGGGAAGCCGTCGCGGCCGCCGCCGGCGACCGTGGGGGCCTCTCCGGGCTGTTCGAGATCACGGGTCAGGGCTGAGAAGGCGCCCCCTGGCCCATACCGGATCGGCCCATAACGGCTCGTCAGCCAGCTTCTTCTGTGCATGGCGCCAAGACGGCAGGTAGCGTTCGACGGTCCGCCAGAACGCTGGGCTGTGGTCGGGGACCGACAGGTGAGCCAGCTCGTGCACGACGACGTACGTCAGGCACTCTCGAGGCCTTGTCACGAGCGCCAGGTTCAGGTAGATCCTGCCTGCGCGGACGTGGCATGTGCCCCACCGCGACCTCATGCTTCGCACGTTGACCTTCGGGGTGGGCAAGCCCATGACGGGCGCCCAACGAGCCACCTCCTCGCAGAACTCGGCTCTGGCGAGCTTACGCAGGCGGTCCTCGAGAGCACGTCTGCGCTCGTCGACTCCCGCATGGCACGTGACGACGAGCCGTAGCTCGCAACCCTCGGTGCGGCCATCCGCGGCGCCGGTACCCGCCGCGAACAGCGGTCCCGCCTGCGTTCGGCCCGTCACGTACCGCAGCGTGTGCTGCGTGCCGAGCACAGATACCTTCTCGCCTGAGAGGTACTCGAGCCTTGGCGGCACCGGTACGGCCGCGAACCTGGCTCGTTGCCTCCGCAACCAGCTGAGCCGTCCCCGCACGGCCTCTGTAACTGCCCTGTCGGGCATGCCGATAGGCGCGCTGACTCGCACCCTGCCGTCCGGCGGGTAGACCCTCAGGTTTACGTGCTTCACGCGCTTGCGGACGATCTCAACAAAGATGCCATCGACCTCGAGGTCGTTCGCTACCCGCGGCTTCCTGGAAGGCACCAGGTGAACATACCTGCTATCCTTGGCCGCCGATGAAGCCATCAGACGAGCTCTCGACGGGCGCCCCAGTGAGCGCAGAGATTCGGCCAGTCGCCGAACACACCTCCCCGCTGGGTCGTGGGCGCGGATTCGCCCTCGCCCACCGCCTGTTGCCGCGCCCCGCTCCCGGGCCGCTCACCGACATCTGGCGGGTCGTCGTGAAGGGCGGTCACAGCCTGGCCGTCATCGCCATGGCATCCGCCTCGATCTACCTCGTCTACTGCGCGCTTACGGGCAGGCGGGACGTGTTCACGGTCCTCTCGCTGGCCATGATCGGCGTCGAGGCTCTGGTTTACGCGTCCTTCGGACGCGCGTGCCCGCTGACGATCCTGGCGCGCAACCTGGGTGACGACGGCGGCCACGACTACCTCTTCGAGTGGCTGCTCGGCCGCCAGCGGATCCACTACGTCGCCCGCACACTTGCGGTCCTCGCCGTATTGGGTGTTGTCGCGATCCTGATAGCAGAGTTGGCCGGCTGACCGGCTGACGGTCGGCCACCGGCCCGGTCCCGCGAACCGAAGCTGTAGCGCCTTTCCCCGTAGGGGCGGGGCGTGGAGACCCGTGTCTTGAGGAGCGTTTGACGACAGATTCCCTGGTATATGCCCGGATATGAAACTTGACAAGATGACACTCAAGTTTCATAATGTAGATAGCAGCCCGATGGGCGTCCATGGAGCGGACGTTCAGCTCCCTCTGGTCCTCATCCGGGCAAGAGAACCCAGCCAGGAGGTGAAAGATGACACTCAGCACCAGGTACAACCGCCCGCGTTCGGTTCGTTGGCTGCCCAGCACGTCGTTCGGGGACCTCTTCCAGGAGGTCGACCAGTTGCTCCAACCGTGGAACGACGCCAGCCGCGGCAGCATCGGCGTCTACCAGCCTATGGACCTGTACGAGACAGACGACTCGGTAGTCGTCCAGATGGCCATCCCGGGCGTGAGCGCCGAAGACCTCGACCTCAGCATCGAGGGTAGGCAGGTCACCATCCGCGGCACCTTGCGAGACGAAGACGCCGAGGGGCGCCGCTACTGGATGCGCGGCATGCCACGTGGTGACTTCAGCCGTACCGTCACCGTCCCCAGCGGCATAGACGCCGACGCGATACAGGCGTCCGTCGAGCAGGGCGTGCTCACGCTCACGCTGCCGAAGGCTCCGGAGGCCGTGGCCAGGAAGATCGCCGTAAGCGGTGGCGGCCGCTCCGAGGGCGTGCCGACGATCGAAACCGAGCAGTCCGGCGCCTGAGCCCGACACGTAATCGACAAGGGGCACAGCCCTAGTTCTGTGCGCTACCGCCGACCCGAACCGGGTCGGCGGTCCTCTATTGGGTACGGGATGTTCGCCGTGGTTCGCTGGTGTACTACCCAGGATGTGCTGTGTACCGTATCGTCAGGCGTTAGGATATTCGTTCGGTGGTGGGGGACGACGGGAGACGGGCATGGCGTTGACGGAAGTACTGGTACTGATACCCGAAGAGCGGGTCGGCGAGTTCTATCGGCTCGTTGGGTCTTGGATGGGCGGAGAGACCCCCGACCAGGATGAGGCGGGTGCGGGCAAGCGTGGCAGGCGGCGCCGTCGTCCGGAGGGGCAGAAGCTGGCCAGCTCGAGCCGCTACGCGCCGCTGCACGATCACCTCAAGGCGGTCGCGAAGGACAAGAAGTCTTACGACCTCAGCTTCGACGAGATCTCGACGATAATGGGCGGGCCGTTACCGCAGTCGGCGTATGACCACAGGGCGTGGTGGGCGAACACGGAGTCCCACTCGCAGGCGCTGGCGTGGATCTCCGCCGGGTGGAAGGTCGACAAGGTCGACCTGGAAGGCCAGATCATCCACCTCGTGAGGCACCGCTAGCCGCCCAACCAGCAAGCAAGAGCGCAAAAGAACCGAACCGGCGGTCTGCCTAGAAGCTCGCCTGCGGGCGTCTCAGCCTGTCCAGGTGCTGCTTGCGGAACTTCGCCACCTTGGGAGCGATCACCGCCGCGCAGTACGGCTGGTTCGGGTTACGTGCGAAGTAGTCGTCGTGGTACGCCTCTGCCGGGTAGAACTCGTCTGCCTTCTCCACGGTGGTGACTATCGGCGCGTCGTAGATGCCCTGTTCCCTCACCCGCTCCAGCCCGGCGCGCGCCCTGCGCTCCTGGTCGGCGTCCAACGGGAAGATCGCCGAGCGGTACTGAGTCCCGATGTCGTGGCCCTGCCGGTTCAGCGTCGTGGGATCGTGGATGCTGAAGAAGACATCGAGAATGTCGTCGTACGAGATGACTGACGGGTCGTACTCTACCCGCACGGCCTCCGCGTGACCGGTGGTGCCTGTGCAAACCTGTTCGTAGGTCGGGTGTGGGACGTTTCCTCCCATGTACCCTGACTTGACCTCGGTGACGCCATTCAGTTCGACGAAAACGGCCTCGAGGCACCAGAAGCAACCGCCGGCCAACACGGCGGTCTCTGTCCTGCCATCACCTTCCACGATCGACCTCCGTCCGTTCAACCACCTACCAATAGTAGGCTCCTGGCGGCCGCGACTTCAGTCCTGCCACGACCGAACGAGCTCCACGAGGAGGCGCACGCCGTAACCGCTGGCCCCCGCAGAGAGGTAGTGGCGTTGCCCCGGCTTGTCGACGAGTTCCATGCCTGCCATGTCGAGGTGTGCCCAAGGGTAGGAAGTGAACTCCTCGAGGAACACGGCTGACGTCCCTATGCCGCCCCGCGCCCCGCCGGTGTTCTTCATGTCCGCGACCTGGCTCTCGATCGCCTTGCGGTACTCCGGGAACAGCGGCATGCGCCATACCTGCTCACCGGTAGCGGCGCTCGCGTCAGAGACCCGCGCGGCCAGTTCGTCGTCGTTGGCGAACAGCGATGCGCTTACGCCCGCTCCCAGCGCCACGACGCTCGATCCCGTGAGGGTCGCGATGTCGATGACGGCCCTTGGCGACATGTCGCCCGCGTACGAGAGCGCGTCGGCCAGTGCGAGCCGCCCTTCGGCGTCCGTGCTTATCACCTCGATGCTCGTGCCTCCCCGAGCCACGAGCACGTCCGATGGACGGTATGCCCTGGCGTCCGCCATGTTCTCGACGCATGGGCAGATGCCGACGACGCGCAGAGGGAGGCCCAGCTCGCCGATGGCAGCCATCGCGCCGATCACCGCTGCCGCCCCCGCCATGTCGCCCTTCATCGGCACCATGCCGTCACGCGTCTTCAGCGAGTACCCGCCGGTGTCGAACGTCACGCCTTTGCCGACGAGCACTATCGCGCCATCGCCTTGTTGGCCGGGGTCGTGCTCGATGATCACGAACCGCGGCTCGTTGGCGCTGCCCCTTGCCACCGCGAGGAGCGCACCCATGCCCTGGGACGCCGCCCAGTCGGCGTCCCCGACGGTCACCTCGAGGCCCGCGCCGGCCAAGCCGCGAGCGGCTTCAGCCAGGTACTCCGGGTTCGCTACGTTCGCCGGCGTGTTGACGAGGTCCCGCGCGAGGTACGAGCCGCGCAGCAGCGCGCGGGCCCAGCGCGCGCCCTCCTCCAGCACTGGCAGCTTCGCCTCGTCCGCCTCGACGAGGCTCAGCGACTCGACGCGCTTGCCGGCTCCGCTGCCGCGCTTCCATCCGGCGAAGTCGTAGAGGGCGAGGCCCGCTCCTTCGAGCGTCGCCTGCGCCGCCACGCGCGGCTCCAGCCCTCCTACGCCTCCTCCGTGGGCGATCGTCGCGACGCTGCGCGCACCGAGCTCGTTGGCTTTCCTGACGGCAGCCGCCGAGGCGCGCCGCGCCGCCTCTGCGTCGAACCCTTGAGCCGGTCCCAACCCGACGACGAGTACCCGCTGGGCGGGCATCGCCCCTCGGGTTCGCAGGACGGCGACGTTGCCTGCCTTGCCGTTCACGTCGCCGGCGGAGATGGCATCTCTCAACTCGCCGCCAAGCGCCCTGTCGACAGCGCCCGTCGCGCCGCCGGGATCGGTTACGCCCTCGAAGAGGTTGACGACGAGCGCGTCACCGGCCCACTTCGTGAGGTCCGTCGACACGACGTCGATCGTCGGCACGGCGGTGGCGTCCGATCTCCGCGTCGCTACGCGCTCGAACGGGTCGCGCCCGTTTCCATCAGGTTCTCTGGTCATGGCTCGATGCTACCCGCCTGCCGGTGGCGTCGAAGGCCGGTGCGATCAGTTCTTCATGCTGCTCTGGCCGCCGCCAACGAGGTCTGCAGCCCACACCGGCCTGTTCGGTCTCTTCGACGACCCGCCTGCCACGGTCTCGGCCAGGGCCTGGAATACCTGGTAGAGGGCGTCAGGGTCCTCCGTGTCGAAGAGGACGTACTCCACGCCGCCGGTCGAGACGGCGACGAGCTCGTAGAGGTCGGGCTCGACGGCGCCCGCCTCCAGCTGCGCCTGGTCGACGTCGTCGGGGTAGACCTCGATCACCTCAAGGCTCTCGACCACATCGAGGTTCACGAGTCGATCGTCAAGCGTCCAGACCCACATGACAGGCTCCCTCGCCAGCGGAGCATCTCCATCC
This sequence comes from uncultured bacterium, assembly GCA_964565625.1. Lineage (GTDB taxonomy): Bacteria > Deinococcota > Deinococci > Deinococcales > Trueperaceae > DASRWD01. Next base: position 6,693 of record CAZMFX010000008.1, on the reverse strand, counting down.
GCCTGCGGCGGTCTCAGATGATACCCGTCAGGCTCTGCGGTCCAGCCTGTCGCGCATGCCATCCGCGACGAACTGGAAGGAGAGCGAAGCCGCCGCCAGGAAGATGCCCGGCCCGACTGCCGCCCACGGTTGGCGCGTGAGGAACGAGCGCGACTCCTGGAGCACGTTGCCCCAACTGGGCGTTGGCAGGGGAACGCCGAGCCCCAGGTACGACAAGGATGCCTCCACGAGGAGGAACGTCGCGGCGGTGCTCGCGCCCTGCACGAGGATGCTCCCGATGAAGTTGGGGAGGGCGTGGCGCATCATCTGCCTGGTACGAGAGGCGCCCAAGGCGATCGCGGCCGTCACGTACTCCGACCTCAGCTCGCTCCTGGCGTAGGAGCGCGCCAACCTGAAGTAGATGGGCGAGCCCGCGACACCCAGGGCGAGAACGGTCTGTGCGGAGCCGCCCCCCAGGATGGCGACGACGAGCAGCACGAGAAGGAAACCTGGGAACGCCAGCAACGCGTCGAACACGCGCGCCAGCACGGTGTCAACGGCGCCTCCTACCGTGGCCGCAACGGACCCGAGCGCTCCTCCCAGGAGGATCGTGAGCACCGTGGCGGAGAGTGCGATGGTCAGAGACACCCGGCCCCCGGCCAGGGCCCTGGCGAGAACATCCCGACCGAGCCTATCGGTTCCCAACGGGTGCTCGGCGCTGATGCCGGCGTACGTAGAACGGTAGTTCGGCTCGAGCGGGTCTACCGGCCTGAGCACCGGGGCGAGCATCGTGCTGAGCACGATCAACGCGAAGAGGACGGCGCCGAACCTGACCCTCGCCATCAGACCGTCCTGAGCCGGGGGTCCGCCACCGCCTGCAGCATGTCGGCCATCCAGTTGACGACTATGTAGACGACGACGGCCAGGACGGTGACGCCCTGGACCACCGGGTAGTCGCGCGCCGAGATGGCTCCCAGGATCGTCGCGCCCAGGCCGGGCAGCCCGAACACCTGCTCGACGACGATGGTGCCAGTCAGCAGCCCGCCCAACTCGAGGGCCAACAGCGGCAGCACGCCAGGCAGTGCATTGGCTGCGATGTGCCTGGTGACGGCCTTGGGCGACAGGCCCTTGCTGCGCGCCGTCCGCACGTAGTCGGACATCCGCTCCTCGAGCACCTGCGCACGAGTGAGGCGCGCCACCTGCGCGGACCTCGGCAGGGCGAGGGTGAGGGCTGGCAACAGCAGGTGCCAGGACGCCTGCCAGCTGAGGCCGCTTGCCGGCAGTCCAAGGACGGGGAACCACCCGAGGTTCACGGCGAAGAGGAGTATGAGCAGGAACCCGAACCAGAACTCCGGCAGCGCCAGCGCGGCCGTTGCGAAGAGAGTCGTGAAGCGGTCGATGAGCCCTCCCGGCGCGAGCCCGGAAAGCAGCCCCAGGCCGACGCCGATGATCAGCGACAGGACGAACGCCATGCTCGCCAGGGCGAGCGTCACCGGCAGCCTGTCGAGCAGCACGGCGGTCACCGGCCGACGTTCCCGCAGCGAGTCGCCCAGCTCGCCCTGCACGATCCCGCCCATGAAGTCGGAGTACTGGACCGCGAGCGAGCCGGCCAGCCCCAGCCGCTCCCTTATCGCCGCGATCTGCTCGGCGTTCGCGTCTAGACCGCCGAGGATCGTCGCGGCGTCGCCCGGCAGGGCGCGCATGCCGAAGAAGACGAGTGTCAGCACGACCCACAGGGTCACGAGGAAGCTGAAGATCTGCCCAACCAGATAGCGGGTCACGTCGCCCCTACAAGATATGAGAAGTCCCGGGCCCGGCGAACCGGACCCGGGACGAAAGCTCGTCTAGCCGACGGTCACTCGAAGTGCGCCGACCTGAAGTCGAACGAGTCGAGCATGGGCGTTATCCAGAAGCCCTCGAGGTTCGCCTTGCGGGCGTGCACCCTGTCCGGCGTGCCTATGTATATGAACGGCGCGCCGTCGTGCATGCGCTGGAGGACGTTGGCGTAGATCTGGCGCCTGGCGTCCAGGTCAGTCTCCCGTGACCCGGCCTCGAGCCACATCGCCATCTCGGGGTCGTCGAACCCCGGGTAGTTGTCCGCCTCGGTCGCGTACCCGTCGAGGCGACCGGTCGGGTCCAGCTTGCCGGTGTGGCCGATCACGGTGATGTCGTAGTCGTGCGCTCCGCCGTACACGTCGGAGAGCCACACGCCCCACTCGACGATGCGGATCTCCGCGTTCACGCCGACGTCGCGCAGGTAGTCCTGGATCATCTGGCCCGCCTGTATGTGCTGCTCGTACGGCTGGGGCAGTGCCATGTCGAGCGACAACCCGCTCACGCCCGCCTCGGCGAGAAGCTCCTGGGCGCGCTCCGGATCGTACTCGTACGGCTGGATCGAATCCGGCAGCCACGGGCTGCCGGCCTCCATGAAGGTGCCGATCGGCGTACCGCCACCGTACGCGACGTCGAGGACCGTCTGACTGTCGACGGCGTAGTTGAAAGCCTGCCTTACGCGTTCGTCCGCCAGCGCCTCACGGCGCGTGTTGATGGCGGCAACGAGAGCCAGCCCCGAAGGATCCGCCACCAGCGTCAGGTCGGGGTTGGACTCTACGGACTGCCTATCCGCGGACGCGACGGTGTCTATGACGTCGAACTCGCCCGTCGTCAGGCCTTGCAGCTGCACAGCGCTGTCGGGAACGAAGCGGATGACGACCTGCTCGACCTGCGGTGCGCCCTTGTAGTAGTCGGCGAAGGCGCTGAGCGTTATGGAGTTGTCTCGCTGCCACTCGACGAAGGAGAAGGGGCCGGTGCCTACGGGTTGGTTGCCGAAGTCGTGGCCCGACTCGATCTTCTCTGACGGCAGGATGGCTCCCCATCCCGAGGCCAGCGACGCGATGAGGGCTGGCGCGGGCTGGCTCAGCGAGACGACGACGGTGCTCTCGTCAGTCGCCTCGACGCCGGTGATCGCCTCGAACTCCGAGAGCTTCGGCGAGGCGGTAGCGGGGTCGAGCATGCGCTCGAGGGTCGCTACGACGTCCTGCGCGTCGAGCGCCGTCCCGTCGTGGAAGGTGGCGTCGACGAGGTGGAACGTGTAAGAGAGGGAGTCCTCACCCACCTCGTACGACTCCGCGAGCGCGGGGACGATGTCCCCGTTCCTGTCGACCTCGACGAGCGTGTCGTAGATCGACTTCGAGACCTGGAACGCTGCGGTAGCCGATGTGACCTGAGGATCAAGCGTGTCCGGCTGGGCCGCCATCGCCATGGTTATCGTCTGCGCCGCCGCCGTGCCGAGCAGCGTGCCGAACATGGCAGCCGCCAGCCCGAGGGCGAGAGAGCGACGTGAGAGGGACCTCTTGGCCTGTTCCATCACTTTCCTCCATGTCGGGAGCAGAGAGAGATGGAGCCATGCTAACGCGCTGCCGGCCGCGGATGTATCGGGCGTGAGTAAGAAGGCCGTAACCTTTCGTTGGCTAACTTCACGTTCGAGATGAGAAGCTGGCTACGGAGCCTCGCACCTTTTATCGCCTGGGCGGGCTACGTCCTCCTCTACCCCTACCTCCAGCTCACCCTCGGGCAGTACGCCGGGATAGTTGCTCTGCTGCCCGTGGCCGCCAGCGCCTGGGCGTGGGGCATCGCGGGGGGCGCGATAACGGGCTTGCTCGGGTTCGCGGCCGTGCGGTTCCTCCAGTCTGAACAGACCTTCTACCAGTGGCTCGTCACCTACACGTTCCACGGCAACCAGGCGTACGAGCTGCTGGCGTTCGTCGGCACCGGCGTCTGCATGGCCTTCATCAGGCGGTTCAGGGACGCCATAGCCCACGAGCGGCAGGCCGCCCGGAGGGCACAGGTCGACCCGCTGACCGGCGCGCTGACTAGAGGCGCGTTCGAGGAGCGGCTGGCGACCGCCATCCAGAAGGCGACGGCCGACCCGGACGACGGTCTGGCACTGCTCTTCGTCGACCTCGACCGCTTCAAGTTCGTCAACGACACGTACGGGCACGAGACGGGCGACAAGCTCCTGCGCGAGGTGGGCCGCATCCTGCGCGACAACGTGCGCGGCCTCGACCTGGTGGGCCGCGTGGGGGGCGACGAGTTCACCGTAGCTCTGCTGGGCGTGAAGGAGGAGAGGGCGGCAGCCTCCGTGGCCCGCAGCCTCGTGCGCGAGCTGAACGCACCCATACGCATAGATGGCCGGGACCTCCAGGTGTCGGCGAGCATCGGGATCGCTATCGCACCAAGGGACGCCGCCACGCCCGAGGCTCTTCTCAAGAGCGCAGACGCAGCCATGTACGAGGTGAAGGAAGGCGGCAAGAACTCCTTCTACTTCTCAACGGTCGAGGTGCGCACGCGCTTGAGTCGCCGGCTGGAGCTCGAGCGCCAGCTGCGGCAGGCGCTGCACGAGAACGAGTTCGAGGTCGTCTTCCAGCCGCAGGTACGACTGGCCGACAACCAGCTGACTGGTTTCGAGGCGCTGCTGCGCTGGCACAGCTCCGAGCTGGGCATCGTCTCGCCTGGGGAGTTCATACCCGTCGCCGAGGAGGCCGGGCTCATAACCGCGATCGGGCACTGGCTGGTGCGCGACGTCGCGATGCAGTTGCGGGACTGGCTAAGGCAGGGTTACGAGCCCGTGAAGCTCGCTCTGAACGTCTCCACGGTCCAGTTCCACCAGAAGGCGTTCATCGACACCGTGAAGGGCGCCCTGAACGACACAGGCATCCCTCCCGAGCTGCTCGAGATCGAGGTGACGGAGAGCGTGCTCGTGCGCGACTACGAGCTGGCTCTGCGTAACCTTCTGCGCCTCGAGCGATTGGGTGTACCGACGGCGCTCGATGACTTCGGCACCGGCTACTCGTCGCTCGCTTACCTCCAGAAGCTGCCGATCAAGACGCTGAAGATCGACCGCTCCTTCGTTCAGGGCCTGGCGCCGCAGGTCGTCGACCAGGCGGTGAAGGTCACGGGTCCGCGGCGTGCTTTCAGCACGGACGCCGGGTTGAAGCGCCACACTGGCATGCACGCGGGGGCCTGGACCGAGATAGCAGCCAACATCGGCGACGGCAGCAACGTACCGGCTACGACGTTCCCGATCGTCGAGGCGATATGCGCCATGGCCCACAAGCTTGGCAAGAGCGTCGTCGCTGAGGGAATCGAGACGGCGTACCAGCGCGACTTCCTGCGCCGACTCGGGGTCGACTACGCGCAGGGTTACTTCTTCGCCCGCCCCATGCCGGCCGCCGAGGCGGAGAAGGTCCTGCGCCGCATAACGGAGGACGCGGCGCGCGAGCGGAAGCTCAAGGAGAAGGCGCTGGCGGAGGCCGCCGAACGGCCGGCACCGGAGAAGGTCCACCTCGACATGGGTACGCTTACGGCGGCAGAGCCGACGCCCACACCGGCCGCGTACACCGGTTTCGACGACCTCATGCTCCTAGGCGACGAGACGAACCGCACCGTCAACTGAGTCGTGAGGTTGCGGGCGGGGTCGTTGCACGGCAGCAGACCGAGAGCACCCGTCGCCGAACCCCCGCCACGGTCATGCCGCCAGTAGCGCGAACCCGCTGCGAGGGCCGTCTGGCGTGCTATCATCTTGCTTTGCGCGCTTCCTGGGGCATGGCTCATTACGCCAACAGACGCTAGACACCCCACTGAGCAAGCGCCGGTAACTGATGGCCCGGGTGTGCCGGGTGAGGACCCGCCCTTAGGTGAAGAGGGTGCGGGCGGATTTGGGCGCTCGCATTAGAAGAGGAGACAGCGTGGCGAAGACCAACGATAGCGAGAAGGTCGTCGTGGCAGCGGCCGCGGCCGACAGCGCGACGGGAACGACCTCGAAGAAGGCGCCTGCCGGCAAGCCGGCGGCGCAGGCGAAGCAGACCAAGGCCAAGTCGGCGCCGGCCAAGAAGGCGGCGCCCAAGAAGGCAGCTGGCAAGAAGGACGCGGCCGAGAAGGCACCAGGCAAGAAGGCTGCAAGCAAGTCGGGTGTCGCGGCCAAGAACGGCGCGACCAAGAGTGCGGCGGCCAAGAACGGTGCGTCGGGAGAGAAGCAGAAGGCCGCGGCGGCGAAGGGCGGCTCCAAGGACGCGGCCGAAAAGGGCGACGCTGCCCCGGCCGCCACGGGGCCGGCATGGTTGGCGACCGAGCCCATCCAGACGCTCCTCGAGCGCGGAACCGAACAGGGCCAGCTCGATACGGAAGAGATCGCAGACGCGTTCCGCAGGGCCGTCGAGAGCCTGTCGTTGGACCCGGAGGAGCAGAACTTCGAGGACCTGATGGAGGCCCTCGAGAAGCGCAGCATCATGGTCTCCGACCTCGCCGACGACGAGATGCTCGACGACGAGGAGCTCGACGACGAAGAGCTGGAGGACGGCGAAGAGCTCGACCGCGAGGAGCTCGAGGCGCGTGCCGAGGCGATGGCCGACGCCCGCGTCAAGACCAACGACCCAGTAAGGCAGTACCTGCAGGAGATCGGCCGCGTAAAGCTCCTCACGCTCGAGGAGGAGATCGATCTGGCCAGGCGCATCGAGGAGGGCGAGGCCGCCAAGAAGCGTCTCGAGGATCACGGTGACCAGCTCGAGGAGCGCGAGCGCCGCCGCCAGCAGCGCATCGTCGAGGACGGCGAGCTGGCCCGCAGGCACCTCATCGAGGCCAACCTGCGCCTCGTCGTGTCGATCGCCAAGAAGTACAACGGCCGCGGCATGAGCTTCCTCGACCTCATCCAGGAGG
>CAZMFX010000007.1:31963-38727 GCA_964565625.1 uncultured bacterium | reverse complement strand
TATCCCGGTGAGAAGGAACCACGTCACCGCCAGGGCGATGACCAGCACGACGGTCGGGTACGTGAGCGCGGTGCGGATCTTGCCGCGCAGCGCCGCCTGTTTCTCCATGTACGCCGCGATGCGCTCGAGGATCCCGTCGAGGTTGCCGGACACCTCCCCTGCCCGCACCAGGTAGATGTAGAGCTTGTTGAAGAGCCGCGGGTGACGGGCCAACGCGTCCGACAGGTTCTGACCGGTCTCGACGTCCTCGCGTACCCGCCTGAGCGCGTCCTTCAGGCCCTGCTTCTCGGCCTGTCGGTGCAGGATCGCGAGGCTCTGGACCACCGGCAGCCCGGCGTTGATCACAGTCGCGAACTGCCGAGAGAAGATCGTGATGTCGCGAGCGTTGGGAACGGAGCCGATATCCAGCCACTTGGGCAGCTTGATGTCGGCGTTGAGGCCCGCCTTCGGAGCCTTGATCTCGCTGATGAAGTAGCCCTTTTGCCTAAGCGAGGCCGCGACGTCGCGCTCCGATGCCGCTTCCATCGTGGCGGCGATGAGCTTGCCTGTGCGATCGCGCGCCTTGTACTCGAATACCGGCATCCTGCCTCCTCGCCCGCGTCGACGGGTCGGCTCGCGGCAGCCCGCCACGGCAGGCCGCGAGAACACTGTTGGTCAGGGTATCTCGTGAGTGCCCTGTGAGACTGGTGAATCGCTCACTTATCGCCAGCGAACCGTGGTCCTGGAGCGCATCCCGTGCGACCGTATGCGGCCTCGCGCGGTTAGCATCGCCGAGTGGCGCGTGAGAGCCTGACCAAGCGGCGGGAGCGCGGGCAGAGGATACTGGCCGGCCTGCGGGAGCTGTACCCCGATGCCAAGACCGAGCTGGACTTCGGCACGCCCTTCCAGCTGCTCATCGCAACCCTGCTGTCTGCCCAGGCGACTGACGTGAGCGTCAACGCAGCCACGCCAGCGCTCTTCGCCGCCTACCCGGACGCGTACACGATGGCGATCGCCACGCCGGAGGAGCTCGAGCCGTACATACGCACGATCGGGCTCTTCCGCACCAAGGCGCGCAACGCGGTCTCCACCGCCAAGGCCATCGTGGAGCGCTACGGCGGAGCCGTGCCCGACACGATGGACGAGCTGACTACCTTACCGGGCGTCGGCCGCAAGACGGCCAACGTGGTGCTCGCGAACGCGTTCGGCCAGGCGACGATCGCGGTGGACACCCACGTGGGCCGCGTGTCGCGTCGGCTGGGCCTTACACGCCACACGGACCCCGACAAGGTCGAGCTGGACCTGCAGAAGACCTTCCCTCCCGAGCAGTGGGTGTTCCTCCACCACGCTCTCATCCTTCATGGCAGGCGCATCTGCACGGCCAGACGCCCCGCCTGCGAGATCTGCCCACTCTGCGCGGACTGCCCGTCGTGCGGCAAGGTGGGAGAGCCTAGGACGCAGGGGTCTGGACCGAGGAAACCCAGGCCCAAGACGAGCACCTCCAAGCCTGGGTAACCCTTGCGCCCCGGCACCCTCACCTCCTTCTGTTAGCTTTGCTTCATGACCGGCCTCGCTCCAGGCAACCCGATCCAGCCTGCCGGCAAGTCAAGCGGGTACGACGTGGTCATCGTCGGCGCCGGTCCCATCGGCATCGAGTGCGCCATCCTCGCCAAGCGCAGCGGCCTCTCGCACATCCTCTTCGACCAGGGCCCTGTCGTTTCGGCGATAACGCGCTATCCGGTCTACATGCTCTTCTTCACCTCCTCGGAACGCCTAGAGGTGGGCGGTCATCCGTTGGTCACGACCGCGGACAAGCCGACACGCAAGGAGGCGCTCGACTACTACAGGAAGGTGGTCGCGAACGAGGGGCTCAACATCAGGACTTTCAGCCGCGTCACCAACGTGGCTTCGCTGGACGCGCCCGACGCTCGGTCAGAGACGCGGTTCGCGGTGTCCACGAAGGCAACGGCGTCATCCGGTTTCGCCGGCACGGTCACCGCCAGGGCCGTGGTGATCGCCACCGGCTACTTCGACAACCCCAACCTCCTGGGGGTGCCAGGCGAGGACATGCCTCACGTCAGCCACTACTACACAGAGGCCCACCCGTTCTTCGGCAGGTCCGTTGCGATAGTCGGCGGAGGCTCCAGCGCTGCAGACGCAGCGCTCGACCTCTATCGCGCGGGCGCTGCCGTGACGATCGTCCACCGCGGTGAGGAGATGAAGCGCACGCTCAAGTACTGGATAAGGCCCAACCTCGAGAACCGCATGAAAGAGGGCGCTATCCGTGCGCGCTTCTCCACCTTAGTCAACCGCTTCGAGCCAGAGGGCGTAGTCGTGTCACCGCTAGGCGACCCGCAACGGGAGGAGCTGTTGACGGCGGACCAGGTGTTCGTCCTCACCGGCTACTCGGCGCCAACGTGGCTCATCGAGGGCGCTGGCGCCGGCGTCGAGTCGGATACCCGCAAGGCACTGGTCGACAGGGACACGTACGAGTCGAACGTGCCCAACCTCTACGTCGTCGGGTCCGCCGCGGCGGGCACGAAAACGTCAGAGATCTTCGTCGAGAACGGGCTGTTGCACGCGCGCGCAGCCATGGCGGACGTCGCGCGCAAGCTCACGACCACCAAGCAGTCAGTGGCACGCTGAACGGTTGCCCAAGTTCGGGCAGTCAGGTTGAATGCGGGCGCCGCCATAGCGGCCGTGCCGGCTCACCTCCGCCGAAGGTATGAGGCGTAACCCGCCCTGCGGCCGCCGTCAGCGCATGCCTTATGTACCTGCGGGCCCGACCGGTGGGTCGCGTACAATCGCAGTCAGAGTCGTAGGTCAGGCGCCAGGTGGCAGCGGGACCCGAGCGGAGGATCGATGCGCGATAGAGACAAGATAATCGGCATAGCACTGATAGTCCTTGGCGCCCTGTTCCTCATCGGTCGAGGCGTCGACTTCGGGCGGTTCGGCTGGCCGATATTCGTGCTGCTGCCGGGGATCATCCTGCTCGCCTCGGCGTTCATGGGCCGTCGCGAGGCCGCGGGGCTTGCGGTGCCGGGCGCCATCGTCACCACGATCGGCCTCATCATGTTCGTGCTCAACGGGACGGACCGCTGGGAGGCCATGTCGTACTGCTGGGCGCTCATCGTCGCCGGCGCCGGGGCTGGCAACTTCATCTTCGGCGCGCTCACGCAGGACCACGCGCGCGAACGCGACGGCCTGCGCACCGTCTACATCGGCCTCCTGCTCTTCGCGGTCTTCGGGGTGTTCTTCGAGTTCATCATCTTCGACGGGTTCGGCGGAGTGGGCCGCTGGCTCATACCTCTCGTCCTCATAGGCGCCGGCGTCTACATGCTCTTCTTCCGCGACCCGCAGTCCCCTCTACCGTGGGTGACGCCAGGAGGAAGCGCCCCTGACACCCCGCGCGACTACGTCGGAGCGCCAGGCACCACTGCCACGCCAGGCACACCCGACGCAGCCGGCATGCCGGCTGCGCCAACTACATCGCCGCCGACGGATCCAGCCCCGACTCGGGAGGCCGAGCCACAGGCAAGCCGCCCAGACGAACCGGAAGACCGCGGCTAGGGTGAGAACATGAAGGATCGGGTCCTGCCGATCGCTCTCATCGCCATCGGCCTCATCTGGCTGCTCTTCGCCACCGGGTTCGTGCCGCCGGCGTTGGGGGTGGCGCTGGCGCGCTACTGGCCGCTCCTCCTCATCGGCGCGGGCCTTGACATCTGGATCCCGGAGAGGCGCCCTCTCGCCGTCTTCTTCACCGCCTGGGCAGGCGCTCTGATCCTGCTACTCGCCGTCTTCATGCCGGGCGGCGGGACGGCAGTTGGAGACCAAGAGGTGTACCGCGCGCTGCCAGAAGACGCGCAACGGGTGACTTTCGACGTCAGCAACGGCTCGGCCGAGGCGAACGTTCGCACCACACGACTTGGTCAGGCGCTTGTCAACGCACGGTTCACCGGGGAGCCACGCGGCAGGGTGAGCATCAGCGAGGGCCGCAATCCGACAGTGAGGATCGAGCCGGAGGGAGAGTTCTTCAGCCTCTTCACCGGCCGCACCCGTTGGGACATAGAGGTGCCTGGCGCGGTGCCGCTCGACGTGCGGCTCGACGGCGGTTCGGGCCCGCTCGTCGCAGACCTGAGCGGCGCGCGTGTCGAGTCGCTCAGCCTGGACGTCGGTAGCGGGCCATCCACCCTCGTCCTGCCAGGCGGCGGCACGCCGTACCGGGTCGAGGTCGACGGCGGGTCCGGACCGCTCACCATGTCGTTCGCGCCGGGGTCGTCCGTCGACATGACAGCCGAGCTGGGCTCCGGCCCAACCGTCATCCGCATCGGTGAGGGCACTGACATGCGCCTGTCCCTCGACACCGGAAGCGGTCCGCTGGAGCTCGACCTCCCGGACAGCGCCCCGATAAGGCTCACCATCCAGGACGACGGCTCTGGGCCGTTGAGCCTGCCCCGTTTCCTCGAGCGCCGCAGCGGCAGAGGCGACACAGGAGTGTGGGAGAGCTCGAACCTGTCGGACGGCGGCAGGGTCGTAGACGTGACGCTTGAGGATGTGGGGTCGGGTCCGGTAACGATCCGGTGAGCTCGCGCCCATGCGCCTGATCGTCACGCACGAGCAGCCGGACTTCGACGCCGTCGCGTCCCTGGCTCTCGCCAAGGTCCTGTTCCCCGGTAGCCACGCGACAGTCCAGGGCGCCACATCGCGCAGCATGCAGGAGTTCCTGACGCTCTACCGGGACGTCCTCGACCTCCTTGACGAGAACGAGATAGACGCTGCACGCATCACGGAGCTCATCGTCGTCGACACCGCGGACCCCGGCCGCATAAGGCCGTTCGACGCGGTGCTCGGAAGAGTGCCGGTCACTCTCTACGACCACCATCCGCTTCCCGCGATGCCCATCCCCGCCGGGCGCGGGATCATCGAGACAGTGGGCGCGACGGCGACGCTGCTTACGCGGGAGCTTGCGGCAGTCAAGACACCCATACCCGCAGAGGTGGCCAGCCTTGGTCTCCTTGGCATACACGAGGACACCGGGAACCTCAGCTACGACGGCACGACACCTGACGACTACCGCGCGGCGGCTTACCTTCTCGCTCAGGGCGGCAGCTTGCAGCTGGTACGGCGCTTCGCCCGAGACGTGCTGACCCCCGACCAGCTGGCGTTCCGCACACACCTGCACCGCCAGACCGAGGTGCGCGAGGTGGCGGGCCGCGCTGTCCTCATCGCTGCCTTCGAGCACGAGGCGTACGTACCCGGCGTCAGCGGGCTGGTTAGCGAGCTGCTCGACATGCACGGTGCGGACGCGGCCCTCGTGGCGGTAGGCATGGAGGGGCGCACGCTCGTGTTCGCCCGCAGCAACGAACGCTTCGACAGCGCCGCGGCCCTCGCCGAGGCTGTGGGCGGCTCTGGTCACCCGGGCGCCGCGTACGGCAAGACCGACCTGCCACCCGAGCAGGCGGCGAGACGGTCGCTGGAGGCGCTGGCGCGGCACGCCGCTCCTCTTCTCAGCGCCGCAGACGTGATGACGACGCCGGTACGGACGGTGCCGGACCACGCCACGGTGGCCGAGGTGCAGGCGAGCCTGCTCGTTCACGGACACAACGGCATGCCGGTGGTGGACGCTGCAGGCAAGGTGACGGGCGTGATCTCGAGGCGAGACATCGACCGCGCGCTGAGGCACGGGCTGGGGGACAGCAGGGTGAGCGGTTTCATGAGCCGCTCGGTGGTTGCCGCGCGACCCGAGGCCACGATCCCGGAGCTCGAAGAGCTGATACTCAGCCACGGCGTCGGCCGTATACCGATCGTCGACGCCGGCAGGCTGGTCGGCATAGTGACCAGGGCCGACCTGATCCAGGCGAGGCACAGCCGTCACGACACCGACGAGGCGCAGGCACTACTCGCGCGGTTGCCGCCACGGGCGCGGGAGGTGCTCGTCGCAGCGAAGGAGTTGGCAGGCGACCAGGCGCTCTACCTCGTGGGCGGCACCGTTAGGGACCTGATGCTCGGGGCGGGCAGCAAGGATGTCGACCTCATGATCGAGGGTGGGGACGTGAGGCGGTTCGCCTCGAGGCTGCAGCGAAGTCTGGGCGGAGAGCTGTCGTGCCACGCCGACTTCGAGACCTGCACGTTGCGTCTGGAGGACGGCCTCGTCGTAGACATCGCGGCTGCTCGCGAGGAGTCCTACTCGCGTCCCGGAGCGCTTCCTGACGTGAGCCCAAGCAGCGTGAAGCACGACCTCGGCCGCCGCGACTTCACGATAAACGCCATGGCAGTCCGCGTTCAGCCGGCACCGCACGCGGTGCTCGACCCGTTCGGCGGCCGTGCGGACCTGGAGAGACGGCAGTTGAGGGTCCTCCACCCGCTCTCGTTCGTCGAGGACCCGACGCGCATCCTGCGAGGCGCCCGGCTGGCTGGCCGGCTGGCGTTCGAGTTCGCGGCAGACAGCGCCGCCAAGGCGAGGGCGGTGGTCGCGGACGGTCTCAGCGAGGGCGTGAGCCACGCGCGGCTGCGGGCGGAGCTCGAGCTCATCTTCGGCGAGCAGCGAGTGGAGCCCGCTCTGAGCGTCCTTGACGAGCTCGACGTGCTGGAGCCGCTCTTCGGCCTCGATCACGAACCCGACTGGGTGAACGCCTTGGACGAGGAGCGAGCGCTTTCCGGAGACGTCCCGGACGAGGCATACCTGCTCGTCCTGCTGGCGGGCGAGACGGAGGACGCCGCAAGCGCCCACGTGAACGACTTCAACTGGCCGCGCCGCATGCTCGCGGCGCGCGACAGGCTGCTGC